>NZ_KV810536.1:17827-166557 GCF_001812815.1 Streptococcus sp. HMSC073A12
TAGACCAGGTCGGTACTTTCACTTCACGAACGCCATAAGGAGCAGAAACGTCCGACACAATCACATCAAAGGTTCCTGTGTTAGGATTCTTGTTTTGAACTGTGATTTTTCCTTTTATTGGCTGATTTGCAGCACGATTGCTTGGAGTTGCCTTATTCGTAAAACGTCCAGTATAATCCACACTTTGGTCAAAAACATGACGACCAAGTAGTAGTTCAGCTTGCGAAGTAAACTGCCAAGCACCTGCTTCACTATTATATTTCAGTGTTTTCGCATCATCTGCACTTAATTTTGAAGTTGGATATTGCGCTACCCAGAAATTCTCCAAGCCAAATTGCTCTGTTTGGATTGGTCCTTTCGTTCTGAGATTATTTCGATCAAGCCAACTTGCACTTGTATAGTACATCAAATTTGAAAAGCCCATACGCCGCATTTCATCTGCCCAAGCTTGAGTAGTTGCATTGATATTCGGACGCATATCAGAATCTTCAATATCATTTACCATAACAGTTGAGGAAGGAAGGTTCAATCGCCTTGCTTCCTCTGCAAAATAGCGCGCTTCTGCTCTTGCTTCTGCTTCATTAGTATAATGAGAAAAAGCATAAGCCGACACTTGCATACCTGCCGCTTGTGCATTCTGTGTTTGAGAAACCGCATAAGGATTTTTATAACTCGTTCCTTCTGTTAATTTGACAACAACCCCATTTACCCCTTTTTCAGCTAAATGTTGATAATCCTCTTTGCTGATATGCCCATTATGACTGCTGACATCTACAAAAGTTGATTTTTTTACTTGCGCATCAGGATTACTTCTGGCTGTTGCTTGATTATTCTGCGCAGCAAAAAAAGTTGACTTGTTGTCTTTTTTAGTCTCAGTTGTAGTTGTCGAATTTTCTTTTACAACTGATTGTTCTTCTGAAACTTTAGCCTCAGTTGAAGCAGTAGTTGCTTCGATTTTAGATGAAGAAGATGAAGTTGTTTGATTTATTGGAGCAGTTTGAGTTACTTCTTTTGTTTGGAGTTCAGCTAAAGAATGAGTTTCTTGTTTATTGAGTTCTACTGTCGGCTGTGGCGTAGAAGTTTTTACAGGTTCATCAGCAAAAATTTGCTGTGAACTAGCTGCAATTAAAATAGCTGTGCTTGCTAAATAAAATAAACTTTTCTTTTTCATTTTATTTCTCCATTTTAAAATAAGCCTACCATAAAATATGGCAAGCTAACTATTTCTTTTAAGAAATTATTTTACAAAGTCCAACAATGCAAGGAAACTTTCTGCTTCAAGTGATGCTCCACCAACAAGGGCACCGTCAACATCTGGACATGCCATGTATTCAGCTACATTGTTCGGTTTTACTGAGCCGCCGTATTGTACACGTACTTTGTCAGCCACTTCTTGACCAAAGTCAGCTGCTACAACATCACGAACTGCTTTACACATTTTTTGAGCATCGTCTTGAGTAGCTGATTTACCAGTACCGATAGCCCAGATTGGTTCGTAAGCAATGACAAGAGAAGACACTTGTTCTGCTGTCAATCCTTTAAGGGCTGCAGATACTTGAGCACCTACAAATTCCACTGCTTTACCAGCTTCGTAAGTTTCAAGAGATTCACCACAGCAGATGATTGGAAGAAGACCGTTGCGGAAGATAGCATGAGCTTTCTTGTTGATATCTTCGTCTGTTTCATGGAAATAGTCACGACGTTCTGAGTGACCAATTACAACATAATCAAGACCCATTTCAGAAAGAACTTTGGGACTATTTTCACCAGTAAATGCACCAGCGTCTTCAAAATAAGTATTTTGTGCAGCAACTTTAAGATTTGAACCTTTTGCTGCAGCAAGAACTGTCGTCAAATCAAGCGCAGGAGCTGCGATACCTGCTTCAACAAGATCAGATGAAGGAAGTTTACTTGCAACTGCTTCTACAAAAGCTTTAGCTTCTTCTGGATTTTTGTTCATTTTCCAGTTACCAGCAATAAATGGTTTACGTGACATTTCACATACCTCTTCTTTTTTTATTTACATCTATTATTTTACCATAATTTAATAGAGAAATAAAGACTGAGTCGAATGAAATCATAAAAAAGAAAGCCCCGCAACAGCGGAGCTCATTTGTCTGACTTTAATTGTTCATCTGGGAACTTAATTGAATTAAGCTTCGATTTCTGTAACCATACCTGAACCTACAGTACGTCCACCTTCACGGATAGAGAATGTAGTTCCTTGTTCTACGGCAATTGGGTGGATCAATTCAACGTCGATTGTTACGTTATCACCAGGCATTACCATTTCAGTACCTGCAGGAAGTTCGATTGAACCTGTAACGTCTGTAGTACGGAAGTAGAATTGAGGACGGTAGTTGTTGAAGAATGGAGTATGACGTCCACCTTCTTCTTTAGTAAGGATGTAAACTTCACCTTTGAATTTAGTGTGTGGATGAATTGAACCTGGTTTAGCAAGAACTTGTCCACGTTCGATTTCGTCACGTTGGATACCACGAAGAAGAACCCCTACGTTATCTCCAGCAAGACCTTCGTCCAATTGTTTACGGAACATTTCAACACCAGTAACAACTGCTTTTTGGATTTCGTCACGGATACCAACGATTTCAACTTCGTCGTTGACTTTAACAGTACCACGGTCGATACGTCCTGAAGCAACAGTACCACGTCCAGTAATTGAGAATACATCTTCAACTGGAAGAAGCAATGGTTTGTCAGTGTCACGTTCTGGTTCTGGAATGTATTCATCAACAGTATCCATCAATTCCATGATGATGTCTTCATATTTTTCATCACCTTCAAGAGCTTTAAGAGCTGAACCTTGGATAACTGGGATTTCATCACCTGGGAAATCGTATTCTGAAAGAAGGTCACGGATTTCCATTTCAACCAATTCAAGTAATTCTTCATCGTCAACCAAGTCAACTTTGTTCATGAAGACGATAAGGTATTTAACACCTACTTGGCGTGAAAGAAGGATGTGTTCACGAGTTTGAGGCATTGGTCCATCAGTTGAAGCTACTACAAGAATAGCTCCATCCATTTGAGCAGCACCAGTAATCATGTTTTTAACGTAGTCCGCGTGTCCTGGAGCATCGATGTGAGCATAGTGACGTTTAGCAGTTTCATACTCAACGTGTGCAGTATTGATAGTGATTCCGCGTTCGCGTTCTTCTGGAGCAGCATCAATAGATGAATAATCTTTTGGTTGGTTAACTGAACTTGGAAGACGACGTGCAAGTACAGTCGTGATAGCTGCAGTTAGGGTAGTTTTACCATGGTCAACGTGTCCGATTGTACCGATATTAACGTGTGGTTTACTACGATCGTATTTTTCTTTTGCCATTTGAGTAAAAGCCTCCAATAAAATATATTTTATAGATAGACAGTAGGCAATACAGTCTAACTTTCCTTACTATTTTATCAAATTTTCTTCAAATTGCAAGCATTTTACGCCTTTTTTATCAATTTATTCTTTGTCCAACTTGTAGTATGGTTGATTTGGTATAGAAGCTCCAATGCTTGATGCATAAATCCACTCCTTACCTTCCAACTGTGCAAAATTTTCAGCTTTTCCTGTTAGGATAACGCCTGAGAATTCTAATTTTTCTAGGTCTTCTTTCTTAGACAAGTCTAGCTTACCAAATTTTTTCAAGTAGGTTTTAATGTCATCTGACGGAGTTACATTATTATAGCTACTTTTTCCAAATCCACTTTTAATATATTTCTTCAGATTAGCCAAGAATCCATCTACATCTTTCATTTGGGCAAGTCTGTTACTCAGTCTCTCTCCTTCTTTGAGGTTTTTAATAGCTTCTTCTGCTTCCTTTTTGTGAACATATTCTTTTTGCGTTAGATAATCTGGACTCGTACCATATAGATTGCTTGGTTGCCACCAGCTTGGATCGCTTGTTGAATTTGTACCAATCCAATACCAATTGGTCTTGAGGTTCTTAGGTATCATTGCTCGAATTTCTTTTAAACTATATGGTTTATCAAAGGTCAGAGCCACTTCTACTAATTGATTTTGCATATCTTTTACGTAAGGAAGCTCTTTAGTTGGTTCATGGACAGATTCTCCTTTCTCCTCTTTCACATTTTTATTGTAGAATTGTGGCACTTTTTGGTTACTTTCTATTTGAATAGTTGCCCCAGATTCTGTATATCTGCCAGAATTTGCATGAAAAAGAGTTCCTCGATTGATATTAAAAATTACAAAATCTGTCTTGTATTCACCATAGTCTAGCGGAATCCCATAAATATCTTTAGCTTGTCTACCTTTAATACCACCGTGAAACATATCTCCACCATTAGCAGACCAGGTATACGTTTCAATATTAGGAAAGGCGACGCTTTCAACTAGCTGTACCTCATTGACCACCTTCCAAGCTTGGTCGCTGATGAGTTTTCCTGTAATCATACGAGCAGCAATATATATTCCAAAAAATACTACCACTACTGTTGTTGACCAGAGGATAATCCGCTTGGTATTTCGCTTTTTGTTTTTCTTTGCAACGATTTCAAATGTTTCCATGATGATATCCTTTCTTTTCCAAAATCTGTCGAAGTTTCTTTCGACTGCGCATGAGCTGAACTTTGACTTTGCTCTTAGAATAATGGAGTACTTCTGCTATTTCGCCTATTGAGAATCCTTGAAAATAATAAAGATCCAACATGATTTTATCCTGTGTGGGCAACTTTTCTACTTCCTCCATGAGAAAGTCATAATCTGTTTCTTCAACAATCAATTGATTTTCCTTTGTAAAAAAATCTCGTCGCAGGATTTCCATATAATGCTTATCACGCCGGTATTTGTCAATATAGCGGCGAATAGACACACTATACATCCAAGCTCGCATTTTTTGAGCAGGGATGACAAAATCAGACTCTAGCATTTTGATAAAAACATCCTGAACAACATCTTCTGCTTGCTCTTTTGGAACGCCTGAGCCTTGCAGATAATAGACGATTTCTTTTGCAAAGGTAATCAAGACTTTTTCATAATCATCTAGTTTGATATCCTCATCCCCCTTCCTTCACTAGTATAACGAATTGGAAGCGTTTTGGGTTACAAAGATATAAAAAAATCGGAAATAATCCGATTTTTTATTCTTCATCAGCCTGAGTTTCTCAGTCCTGTCGCAATTCCATTGATTGTGACGTGAATCAACCTTTCTTCGTCAGGAGATAACTCCCCACGGCGTTGGCGTTTGATGAGTTCCAGCTGAATATAATTCAAGATATTAAAATAACGCATGCGGTAGTCTAAACTGTCTCGCAAGTAGGGATTTTCCTCTAACAGGTCATCATAATCTTCAATAGCAAGAATAACATTCTTGGTTAATTGCCACTCATCCAAAATTGTATAATAAATTTCTTGTACTTCTTTATCTTCACACAATTGAGCATATTCAAAGGCGATATTCATATTCGACTTTGATAACACCATGTCTACATTGGACAAAAGCGATTGGAAGAAAGGCCAATTTTTATACATCTTTCTCAAGAAAGCTAGATTTTCTTCTGGATTTTCATCAATAAATTCTTTAAAGCTGGATCCAACACCATACCAACCAGGGAACATCACCCGACTTTGCGACCATGAAAAGACCCACGGAATGGCACGCAAGCCACCGATTTCGGTAATTGTTTTACGCGCAGCCGGTCGCGAACCAATATTAAAGCTGGAAATAGCTTTGATTGGGCTTGATTCAAAGAAATAATCATAAAAATGCTCATTGCCAAAAACCAAATCACGATAAATTTGATAGCTTCGTTCTACTACCTGATCCATAATATGCTCATAGCGGTTAGATGTGCTAGTATCGCTCTTTTTCTTGGTAATCATACGGTTAATCGTTGCCGACACCAACATTTCTAAATTGTAGTACGCAGCGTCTTTATTTCCGTATTTATTGCCAATAACTTCTCCTTGCTCTGTCAGGCGAATTCGGTCATTGATACTGCGGAGAGGCTGAGAGGTAATGGCTTCATAAGTAGGTCCGCCACCACGACCAACCGTTCCACCACGACCGTGGAAAAAGGTGATTTTTATACCAAATTCATCTCCAATAGCTGTCAGTTGCTGTTGCGCTTTATAGAGAGTCCAGCAGGATGATAAGTAACCACCGTCTTTATTGCTGTCTGAATAGCCCAGCATGATTTCTTGATAGTTGTTATTAGAGGCAATCCATTTCTGAGCGATTGGAAGAGATAAGTATTTCTTCATCGTGTCATAGGAATTATCCAAGTCTTCAATGGTTTCAAAGAGCGGCACAATCTGTACACGCGCAAATTCTTTGTCAATGAGACCAACTTCCTTGTGCATAACAGCCAACTCTAAAAGGTCAGACACGCTCGTAGCATGAGAAATAATGGTTTGCTTAATAACCGCATCTCCTAGCTTGTCTTTCAACTCACGCGCCGTTTGAAAAATCTCTAATTCTTTTTGCAAAAGTGCAGATTTTTTAGCATGTGTAGCAGAAAGAATCCGCGGATCATAGAGAAGTTCATTTAGCAGAACGTGACATTTTTCGTCTTCAGAAAGCTCGCTATAATGCTCCACAATTCCTGCGCTCGCTAATAACTCCGCAACGCAGACTTCATGAACACTGGAATCTTGACGCATATCAATGGAAGCAAGGTAAAAACCGAATACTTCTACTGCTTGAAGCAACTCAGTAAACTCACCAGAAATCATTGCTTCGCCTTTATTTTCAAGAAGAGACTGCTTGATAGCTAGTAAATCATGTTTAAATTCTTCAATTTTGTGGTAATGTGTCTCGGTTTTTATCTGATCAATAAAGTAAGTCTTTGTATTTTTTAGTTTTGTTTGAATATAGTAGAAGGCTCGACGATACAATTCTTTTTCGCGGTAAATAGAATTATCTTCTGACAGATAAGCCATTTCCTGCACCGCTTCACTTACTTTTACGATACCTGTTGACAAAGAAAATTCACGGTACAAATTAGCAACTTTCGTATCGTAATAGTTCATAATCACTTCACATTGTGTCAAAGCGGATTTTTTCAATGTGTCAGCTGTAACATAAGGATTTCCATCTCGGTCACCACCAATCCACATTCCCATCGTAATAGGGGTAGAATTTTTCAGGTCAATCCCGTGCTGTTTGGCTAAGCGCTTGTATTCTTCTGTTAAATTAGTCACCGCCTGCAAGAAAGAGCTATTGTAGTATTCCATCACATTAGTGATTTCATTGGTCACTTTTAATTTCTTCTCACGAATCATATCTGTCCGCATGATAATTTCAATATATCGGCGAAGATTATTGTGCCATTTTTGCTCATTGAGCAAGCCCATTCGCACATCGCGGTATTTACGCAACAAGACATGAATATGATTGGTCAAATCCAACATAGTCGTTCGTTGCACTTGAGTTGGGTGAGCTGTTAAAACAGGAACCACATTCAAATGCTCCAAAATTTCAGCAGCGTTTTCCTTTTCAGAAACCAAATCAATCGTTGTGGATAATTTCCCAAGATAATCTTGCCCCACATTATTTTGATAGTTAATCTCAAAAGCCAAATCCACATCTTCTGAAATATTGATTAAAAGAGGCAGTATTGAAAAATAACGAGAAATATAGGACATTTCCTTGTTCGATAGACTTTGAACAATCTCATTTAACCCTTCATAATTTCCAGCTGCTGCTAATTCTTTTAAAGCAATGATTTTTTCAAAGGTTTCAGGACTCAGCATATTTTTTGTAACTTCTTCTAATAAGTCCGTCAGAATCGTAACTTCTTCTTTGATAACTTCTTTATTGTTGTAATTTTCTAATTTTTGAAGTGACATAATCTACACCTTTCAATAAGCTTTTGCTCAATCTAACGTTAGCGAATAATTCTTAAACCGTGATTGGTTTCTTCGATTTCTCTATACAAACTTTCTCGTTTTTCATTGGCATCAATGTTTAAAACAAAAGCAATCGCTACGGATAATACTAACAAACTATTTCCACCTTGTGACAAGAATGGGAAGGTGACACCCGTCGAAGGAATCAAACCGGAAATTCCTCCAATATTGACAAACGTTTGTGTCAGTAACATTCCACCAACACCAAGAGCCATCATAGAATTAAATGGATCTTTCGCTCGAATTCCCACAAGGATAATCCGCAAAATAAGGAAAAACAAGAGGGCTAAAATCAAGCTGGCACCGATAAATCCAAATTCTTCAATAACAATGGAAAAGACAAAGTCTGTCTGTGCTTCTGGTAAATAACCACGTTTTTCGATAGAATTTCCTAATCCTAAGCCAAACCAACCGCCATTGCTCATGGCATAATAGGAATTAGCTAGCTGGTGACCTGCGCCTGATAAATCTTTAAAAGGATTAAAAAAGGCACTAAATCGTTTTGCTACATAGCCAAACACAGGAACCTTAGCAACTTTTTCCACACCAATCAACCAGATGCCTGCTAAAACCGCTGTGGAAAGAGTGACAAATATCCCAAGAAGAGTTGAAAACCAGCGATAACCGATCCCACTAACCGTTACCATGATTAAGGTCGTCAGCAAAAGAATGGTCGCATTCCCCAAGTCAGGCAGCGCTGCTACGATTCCAATTAACACAACGACTAGGATTCGCCAGTCGTTCAGTGCGCGTGGAATCAGTTGATT
This sequence comes from Streptococcus sp. HMSC073A12, assembly GCF_001812815.1. NCBI lineage: Bacteria > Bacillati > Bacillota > Bacilli > Lactobacillales > Streptococcaceae > Streptococcus > Streptococcus sp. HMSC073A12. The sequence goes on from NZ_KV810536.1 coordinate 26,474, forward strand.
TCGTGTTAAAGCCTGATAGTCATACGTTGCGATTTCATCTTGCTGATGAGAAAACCGCTGTGCTAAAAACCAAATCAGAATAATTTTTAAATACTCAGCCGGCTGGAGACTAATCGGACCAAATCGTAACCAACCATGTGCACCATTGATTCGGGCACCAAGGAAGCGAGATAAAATTAAAAGCAAGATTTCCACAAAAATAACAATGACAATCAGTCGATTGTCTTTTAAGAAATCTAACTTTATTTTGTAAATTAAAGCAATGGCAAGTAAGCTGATTACCCAGAAAATTCCTTGATTTAAAACAGATCTGAGCGAATTTGCTCCTACCTGTACTAAAGTGGCACTTGACGTTGAATAAACAACTATCAATCCCAAAATAGATAAAACCAAATAAGGAATCAAAATGGAATAATTAAGCAGGTGGCGTTTATCAATTTTCATAGTTCACCTAATATTATTAAATTTTCACCGAACATTATACCACTTTTCAGGGTAAAAAAAAAGTATTTGACGAACGGTATTTTTTAAATCCTTGCAGTATCTAGACTAAACTTTAACTAAAAAAAAGAACAATAAGCTGAGTCCATGAATAGGATTTATAAGCATTCTTCACCATTATGTCCAATAAACCGCTTTCTTTAATATTTCAATTTGATGACAAATACTTATTTTCTACTAGTTTATTTTGCTTTTTATCTGACTTTACGTTAAAATGAAATTATATGAGAAAGAGGATTAAACCGCTTGTTGTCTTTGTTTTCTTTGTTAGCTTCATTGTGATTATTTTAGGAGCGAAGCATTATTCAGAAAACAAGGAAACTAAACAGCAAAAGGACGCTATTACACAAACATCAGCTACTTCTCAGTCAACTGATACTTCAGATTCCGATGAAGCAGACAAAGCCTATAAACCAATCATTGACTTGTCCGGCTGGCAATTGCCAAGTGATATTAACTATGACGTACTAGCAAAAAATGTTTCTGGCGCCATTATACGCGTGCATAGCGGAGCACAAGCAAAAAAAGAAAATGCAGCTACACACTTAAACGGAATTGATAAATCCTATCAACGCCACATAGAAGAATTTCAAAAACGAAATATTCCTGTCGCTGTCTATGCTTATGTGGCTGGTAGCAACAAGAAAGAAATGCAAAAAGCTGCCGAAAGTTTTTATAAAGCTGCTTCAAAATACAAACCGACCTACTACTGGCTAGATGTTGAAGAAAAAACTATGGAGAACATGAATGCTGGTGTTGAAGCTTTTCGCGCTAAGTTATCATCATTGGGTGCTAAGAACATCGGGATTTATGTCGGAACCTATTTCCTTGAAGAACACAGTATCTCAACTAAGAAATTCACAGCTATTTGGATTCCAACTTACGGCTATAATGACGGTTATTACAACACTGCCCCTAAGACAGACTTAAAATACGATTTACATCAATACACATCACAAGGCTCAATTGGTGGTTTTGCACATGATGTCGATCTTAATCAGCTATCTCCTTTAAAAAATCAGACAAAAACATTTAAAAAATTATTTGGTAATGGAAAATAATAACTCTGTAATAGTTTGAATCGAAAACTTTGCAGAGTTTTTCTTTTCTTCTCGTCTAGTTATCACTACTTTCTTGTTTCTAAATATGTTATAATGACTAACAAAGAAAAGTTTAGGGAGTAATGAATGATTTCTTGGTTAATCAGAATTGTTAAGGGAATTGTCATCGCGCTAGGATTTATTCTCCCTGGGGTATCTGGTGGAGTTTTAGCCACTATTTTGGGGATTTACGAGCGGATGATTTATTTTTTAGCGCATATAAAAGAGAATTTTCGTGAAAATGTACTTTATTTTTTACCTGTTGGTATTGGAATGGTTTTAGGGATTGCACTATTTTCCCTGCCAGTTGAATATCTCTTAGAGCATTATAAAATCATTGTTTTATGGGGATTTGCAGGAGCGATTATCGGTACGATTCCAAGCTTGCTAAAGGAATCTACCAGAGAATCTGATCGCGACCGAACTGATGTTATTTGGTTCGTAGCCACTTTTTTCATCTCTGGGATTTGCCTTTATTTCCTCAATAGTTTAGTCGGAACGTTACCTGCAAATTTCTTGACTTTTATTTTAGCTGGTTCCCTTATCACACTGGGAATTCTCGTTCCAGGTTTAAGTCCTTCAAATTTGCTCTTGATTTTGGGACTGTATTCCCCGATGCTAATCGGTTTTAAATCTTTAGATATTTTGGGAACCTTTTTACCAATCGGAATTGGCGGTCTCCTCGCACTTGTGATTTTTTCAAAATCCATGAATTATGCTTTGGAAAATTATCATTCTCAAGTGTACCATTTTATCATTGGGATTGTCTTATCTAGTACTGTTCTCATCTTGGTACCAAACCCTGGGAATAGCGAAAGTATTCATTATGCTAATACTTCTATCATCACCTTCGTTACTGCTGCGTTCTTCTTTGGATTAGGAACTTGGCTGGGCGCTTGGATGAGCCAATTGGAGGAAAAGTATAAATAATGGCTAAAAAAACAAAAATTAAGAAAACTCTTGTAGAACAAATTTTGACAAAAGCAAAAATCCCTCACAAAGGGCTCCAAATCAATGCTTTAGAAGGACAATTGCCTGAAGGAATAGAGCGCTCACAGATTTACAAAACATTGGCTCTAACAGGCGATAAAACAGGGACAATTATTGGGATTTTGCCCATAACAGAACATCTAGCTGAAAAAAAGCTGGCCAAAATATCTGGTAACAAAAAAGTAAGCATGATTTCGCAAAAAGATTTAGACAAGACAACTGGCTACATTCACGGAGCAAATAATCCTGTCGGCATTCGTCAAAAACACCACTTTCCTATTTACATTGACAATTCGGCTTTAACAGACGAAACTATTATCGTATCGGCTGGAGAATTAGGACACAGTATTGAAATTAACGCAGAGGATTTAGCTCATTTTGTCGAGGCGACCTTTGCAGATTTAAAAGAGGATTCAAAATAGAAAGGAAACTGTATGAAACTCTACTTCATTCGACACGGAAAAACTCAATGGAATTTAGAAGGACGCTTTCAAGGAGCCAATGGTGATTCACCGCTGCTTGAGACTTCTATTGAAGAATTGCACTTGCTTGGAAAACACATGGCTCACATTAAATTTGACAAGATTTTTTCAAGTGATTTACCACGCGCAATGGCAACTGCACAGATTATCAATAGTGAAAATCATTTTTCACAAGTCGTTGAGCCACATGCCGAGCTACGTGAATGGCAACTAGGATCCCTAGAAGGACAAAAAGTTTCTACGATTACGGCTATCTATCCTCACCAAATGGAAGCTTTCCGTCACAATCTAGCGAAATTTAACAACTCTATTTTTGGTGCAGAATCAGTCTACAATACTACACGACGTACAATAGACTTCATTAAATCACAAAAAGGGCAATCTTATAAAAATCTTCTTTTTGTTGGTCATGGAGCGAATTTAACTGCTTCTTTACGTTTATTACTAGGTTATGACTTTGCTCAACTTCGCCAGCAGGGTGGTCTTACAAATGGAAGTGTCACCATTCTTGAAACGCAAGATTTTGAGCATTTTACACTTCTTGATTGGAACAATGTTGATCACTTAAAAACAATTGAAACCGTGAGCGTATAAAATCACGGTTTTTCTTTATTTATAGATGAATTTCTGCCTTATTTATGATAGAATGAGGAAGGTAAACTTTAGGAGGAAGAATATGACTACTGAACATATTGAAGAATTAAATGACCAGCAGCTGATTCGTCGTGAAAAAATGGCTGCTTTAGCAGAACAAGGCATTGACCCATTTGGTAAACGTTTTGAACGTACTGCAGATTCTGCCCAATTAAAAGAAAAATATAGTGATAAAACAAAAGAAGAGCTACATGAATTAGCGGAAACTGCTACCATTGCGGGACGACTTATGACCAAGCGCGGGAAAGGCAAAGTCGGTTTTGCTCATATCCAAGACCGTGAAGGTCAAATTCAAATCTATGTTAGAAAAGATACTGTTGGTGAAGAAAATTATCAAATTTTTAAAAAAGCGGATATTGGCGACTTCCTTGGTATCGAAGGTGAGATCATGCGCACAGATATGGGAGAACTTTCGATTAAAGCAACTCACATTACACATCTCTCTAAAGCACTTCGTCCATTGCCTGAAAAATTCCATGGACTAACAGATGTTGAAACGATTTATCGTAAACGTTATTTGGATTTGATTTCCAATCGGGAAAGCTTTGAACGCTTCGTAACTCGCAGTCGTATCGTTTCAGAAATTCGCCGTTATCTTGATAACCAAGGCTTCCTTGAAGTTGAAACACCCGTTTTACATAATGAAGCTGGTGGTGCTGCTGCTCGTCCATTTATTACTCATCACAATGCACAAAATATTGATATGGTACTTCGTATCGCAACTGAATTGCACTTAAAACGTCTGATTGTTGGTGGTATGGAACGTGTTTATGAAATGGGACGCATTTTCCGTAACGAAGGAATGGATGCCACTCACAATCCTGAATTCACTACGATTGAAGCTTATCAAGCTTATGCAGACTTTGGAGATATCATGGACTTGACAGAAGGAATTATCCAAAGTGCAGCGAAAGCTGTCACAGATGCTGAAAGTGTCCCTTATCAAGGTACTGAAATCTTTATCGGTCGCAAATTTGCACGTAAACACATGCTAGAAGCCATTAAAGAACAAACTGGCATTGATTTCTGGAAAGATATGACTCTCGAAGAAGCGACTGCACTGGCTAAAGAACATCATGTAACGGTTGAAAAACACTTTACGGTTGGTCATATTATCAATGCTTTCTTTGAAGACTTTGTTGAAGATACCTTAATTCAGCCTACATTTATCTATGGTCATCCAGTAGAAGTGTCTCCGCTAGCTAAGAAAAATGCAGATGACCCACGCTTTACAGACCGCTTTGAGCTCTTTATCGTTGGACGCGAATTTGCCAACGCCTTTACAGAGTTGAACGACCCAATTGACCAATTATCGCGTTTTGAAGCGCAAGCCAAAGCTAAGGAACTCGGAGATGACGAAGCAACTGGCATTGACTACGATTACGTAGAAGCTCTTGAATACGGCATGCCGCCAACTGGAGGCCTCGGAATTGGAATTGACCGCTTAATTATGCTGTTGACAGATGTCACTTCTATTCGTGACGTATTGCTTTTCCCAACGATGAAGTAAACAATTTCTTATCAAATGAATACTGAGATAACAAAAATGACCTTGTCCCTCGTTCAAGAGGGACAAGGTCATTTTTTAACTCTATCATAATTGAATTTTTTCGTTCAAAATTCTACTATAATCAAGAATTATTTCTTTTGCTCCATCATACGGCAAGTCATACACTACATTTGGCATATCTGCACGGGTTTAACAAGTAATCTACCATCATGTATTCCGCCAATAATTTTTCCATTATAATAGATAATAAATTCTCCCATCATAGCTCTATAACTAATATTATTTAAGGGAACTATATACCAGTTTACACTAGACACAATATATAGTACTTACGAGAATATCAAAAAAGGCGACTTCCAAGCGGAAATCGTCTTTTAGTTTATCTCAATCCATCTGGATGTTCGGTCATGTATTCTGCTAACCATTCCATACCATAGGCTATCTCAAATACTTCCAATATCAATGAAAGGTCTGGTTGAAAACCATATTCTTTGAGCTTGTTGGTAACATCTTTTATGGAACGGATTTTGATTAACTTAATAATATCTCCTGCATCTTGTCTATCCCTATCTCGTCCGCTTTCTAGCTTCATACCAAGAATGTAGGATAATGGTGGTACAAAAACAGTCAAATTTGAATAGCTAAATGCCTTCTCACAGATTGACCGCGGTGGTACTCTATTCATATTAGCAACGTTATTATTCAACCATAATTCTTCAGGTTCGTTCACACCAAAATCATCGCCAACTTTCTCAATAATGCTTCTGATTTTAGCATCTTCTTGATAAAAAGCATCAACATCTTTTGTTCCTCGAAGGTTGTAGTATTCGAGGACAAAGCCACCAACACAGATAATCTCGAGGCTGATATTTTCCTTAGCTAATTCTGTATTGAAAGCTTCAAATAAAACTTTCTTATCCATAGTTACCCTCTCTAAAGAGTTTCAAAATATCTTTTGGCTTACTTTTACGGTTCGCCTGCAAAACGTGTTCTCTTGTGTGTGTACCTTCTGTTAAAGCATCTTGAAGGGTTATTTTTTGGAAAGGTGTTAAGGTAGGATTTTTCAACAATTGCTCTACATCATCAGTAGTTAGTTTAGTCTCCTCATCTTTAATGACCTTATAAAGATAGCGAAACCACAAATCACCGTTACTTCCAGCATGTTCACTAGCTCTCACCATGTAATCGTACCATGTTGTCATTATTATTCCCCCTCATCTTTTCTAAGGTTATAGTGCATCGCTATCCAAAGTTTTTTGTCAAAATCCGATAACTCTTTTTTCTTCTGATAAATGCAATCGTTCAAATCAGGAAATTTGAGACTGTATTTTTTCTCAAAAAAGTTCTGAAACTCCTCTTTACTTTCTGCAATATCAACCAAAGCTTCTAACTCTGCCATTTGTTTGGCAATAGCCTTTCTGTCAATTTTCTTTTGACTATCTCCAAGTACATCATAAACACAACGTTTTGTCAGTTGAGTATAAAAAGAGCGATGTTTAGTAACAAAATCAAAGGAATAGGTCTTATCCCAGAGTTTGGTGTATTTATTGTAAAAACCATCTGAAAGACTGACCTGATAACCAATCAGCTTACTATCAACTCTACGAGCGATAGACCTTTCCAATTCAAAATGTAGGTCATGTAATGTATTAGTAGCCATAAATCAGCTCCCTGTATTTAGTTCGGACACAGGCATTTGAAATCAGGAGATTAAAACGCTCACTATCCGAATAGTTACGAGTATTATAACGAAAAACAAATTCATCTACATAGTCTTGAAGATATTTCTTAGACCACGAATGGTAAATTCCTAATACTCCACGTTTCAATCCAGCCCAAAAGCCTTCAATCGTGTTGGTATAAACATCACCTTGCACATACTCACTAATTCCATGATTAACAAAGTCATGATTATACATCTTAGCCACTTTATTATAACCCAGCCATTCATCTGTGTAAAGTCGAGCTGTTTCCTTTACATATTTGACAATCTGTTCAGTCAATGTTTTCGTCTTTGTATCTGGTACATGATGAGCATTAACTTTACCTTGACGTTGTACCATGCCTACTACAGCAGATTTGTCTTTCAATAAACGCCCTTGAGCATTTTTGACTTTTTTGGAGTTATGACGATTCTTATTTTTACCACCTATGTAGGTTTCATCAACTTCCACAACATCATCAAGACTATTGTTGTTTTCAGAACTAAAACACTTACGGATACGTTGCAGCATGAACCAAGCTGTTTTTTGCGTAACACCAATATCTTTTGATAATTGCACAGATGAGATTCCTTTTTTGTGAGAAGTCACAAGCCAAATTGCCATAAACCATTTACGAAGTTCAATTTTAGTATTGTCAAAAAGAGTACCAGTCTTGACATTGAAGTATTTTCCAGTATTTTTGCAACGGTATTTGTTACCTTTGCATTTGTAGACCTTTGAGGTAGCATCAAAAGGGCTGATAATCATATCGCCCCAAATCATATTTTCTAAATGGTCAATACATGACTGTTCGTCTGGAAAAGCAGATTGTAAATCAAATAATGACTTAAACTCAAACTTCATAACTGGTACTCCTTACTTCTTGATTATATTATATCGAAAACAAGAATGATTGTCAATAAAAATGTAAACTTCTACTATGCAAAAAAGCCAAAATTTTGATATAATAGAAGTATCAAAAATAAAGGAAATTAAGTATTATGAACGCAATCACAGCTCACAGCTCACAGCTCACAGCTCACAGCTCACGCTGATTATGTAATCGGACGTGTTTTTTGTAAAGCTCTAAAACAGGCTTTTTCACATTTTTGTGAAGAAGCCTTTTATACTCCCTACGAAAGTGGGGTGGCATAATGGCTGGCTCACTACACAAGGCTAAAAAAGTAAAAAATGATGAGTTTTATACTCGCTATAAAGATATTGCTGAGGAAATGGGGCATTATAGGGAACATTTTAGAGATAAAGTTATCTACTGTAATTGTGATGACCCAACACAATCAAATTTTTGGCGTTATTTTCATAACAATTTTGCTAGTCTGGGTCTTAAAAAACTGATAGCAACACATTTTCAAAAGGATAGCGAACCGTCGTATGCTCTGATTTATGAAGGTGGCGATGATTTCAATATGGAAACTGGAAATATTGAAACTATTTATGGAGATGATGAGTATACCGCTGGAGATTTTCGAAGCGAGGACAGTATAAACTATTTGAAAGAAGCGGACATTGTTATTACTAACCCTCCGTTTAGTTTGTTTAAGGAGTATATTAGCCAACTAATCAATTACAATAAATCATTTATTGTTGTTGGAAATAAGAATGCGGTAACTTACAAAGAAGTATTCCCTTTAATCAAGAATAATCAAATTTGGATTGGTGCTAGAAGTATGAATTCAGACTTTTGGCTTTATGTTCCAGATGATGCAAATTATGAGAAATTAGACGAAGATGGCAGAAGAGTCAAGCATATTATGGCTTGTTGGTACACTAACTTAGATTTACAAAAGCGTCATGATGGCTTGTGGCATATTGGAGATAAGTTCGACCAAACAAAAGCTCATAAATATTATAAAGGATTTGAAGAGAAATACCCAAAATATGATAATTATAATGGAATAAATATAGATAACGTAAAAGATATACCAATTGATTATGAAGGAATGATGGGCGTTCCTATTACTTTCATTGATAAGTTCAATCCAAGAGAATTTGAAATATTAGGTTGTTCATATTCATACGGAGATCCTGGTGAACCATACCATAAACAAGGAGAGAGTTTCAATGTTAGTTTCAATGACAAAAATGTTTATAAACGTATCTTTATAAGAAACTTAAATCCTATCAGTCGTGCGGAAGACAGAGGTTATTAACAAAGGAGATGATATAATGAAAGTAACTAGATTAAGAGATTTACTAAATAAACCATTTACTATTCGAGATTTAGCTAGTGGTTATACAAATAATGATGATGGCGCAACAACAGATGCTGTAAAAGGATATAATGGCAACTTAAATATCCGTCCATCTTATCAAAGAAATAGCGTATATAACGAAGATAAGAGACAAGCTGTAATCCAAACCGTTTTAGACGAGTGTCCTTTAGGTATCATGTACTGGGTCGACTTGGGAAATGGGCAATATGAAGTTCTTGATGGTCAACAGCGTATTTTAGCTATTTGTAACTATGTTATGGGAAATTATTCTGTAAAATCAAACAAATTTCCGTCTAGTGCTCCACAACAAGATTTCCCAAATCTTCAAATGAACCTAACTGACTTAGCAGTTCAAATTCTTGATTATGAATTAGATATATATGTTTGTGAAGGAACAGCATCTGAAAAAATGAAATGGTTTCACGTTATAAATACAGCAGGAGAACCATTAAATGAACAAGAGCTAAGAAATTCCGCTTACACTGGCACTTGGCTTTCTAACGCCAAACAAAGATTTTCAACAAAAAGTGGACGTGGCGTTGTACTTGCTGACGAAAATCCGAATAACGATAAAGCAGAACCACTATTAAATGGTAATTGGAATAGACAAGAGTATCTACAAACTGCTATTAAATGGGCTTCACAAAATGATAATGACGATAGTACAAATACAATCGAAGATTATATGTTGAAGCATCAAGGAGATGCAGATGCTTCTGAATTATGGCAAAATTTTTCTGCCATAATTGAATGGGTTCGTGGAAAGTTTATAAGCTATCAAAACAGTTTGAAAGGGATGGATTGGGGAACAATCTACAAAGAATATCAATTAGGACAGTTAGACAACAATATCATTAAAAATAGTGCTTCTGTCATTAACGAAAAAATTGCAGAGTTGGTAAATGATGATGAAGTCACAACTAAAATGAAAGGGATTTATCAGTACATCATTTACGGAGATTCCAAATATCTCCAACTTAGAGCTTTTGATGATAAAACCATCAAGCAAAAATATGAAGAACAGAGCCATCACTGCGTTTATTGTGTGGATGAAGGAAACAACAGGGAGTATGCTCTTAAAGAGCTAGCAGGCGACCATATTACACCGTGGTCTTTAGGTGGAAAAACTGTCCCTGAAAATTGCCAACTATTATGTAAAAAGCACAACTCTTCAAAAGGGAACAACTATTAAAATTGAAAAGGCGACTTCCAAAACGGAAATCGACTTTTTTGATATTCTCATAAATACAATATGTTGTTAGTGGTGTAAACTGGTATATAGTTCCCCTAATTAATTAACTGCACTATTATCCAATTCCAACACTTTTAAAATAGTTGCTTCATCTGTAACTAAATGGTTGACATACCCAGCACGTAAAACCGCCAAAATAGCGGCAGCTTTTTGACGACCATAGGCGAAAGCCAGACTGTAAGGAACTGTTTTTAAATAATCTAAAGAAATAGCAACTGTTCGATTTTGCAACTGTTCATCAACCAACTCACCATTTTCATCAAAAAAGCGGCAACAAATTTCTCCGACAGCTCCTTCATTTTCCACTGTACGAAAATCTTCAGCCGTCAGCATATCCAACCACTGCCGATTCTTTTCATCCACTTGTCCGCCAATACCAACAACAACCACATCTAGTTCTTGCCAACTTCTTTTTAAGTCATCAAAATATTTAGAAGATAAAATTCCTTTTGCTAAGATCTCGTCTTCCTGTATAATCGTCGCATTCATAAAGCGACAATCCCCATGGTATTTATTAGCCATACTGTAAATGAGGGTATTAACATGATAACGAGCATGAATATGGCTAGGTCCGCCAGCCAATGGAAAAAAATGCACATTATTCAAGTGCCGACTGCCCGAGTGTTCTACCAAGAGACTAAGACTCTTTCCCCATGAAAATCCAACTTTAGCATTGTCATCAATCATCCCCCGAAGCATTCCTGCCGCTGATTGAGCTAACCGCTGCTCCAAATCAGAAGGTGAATCATCCACTTGATTTGCTACGATTTCAAGTCCTTTTAACCCATACTTCTCTTTCACTACATTTTCTAAATGAAACAAACGCGCATCAAAGGCTTCAATCTCGATTTTGACAATACCTTCCTTTTTAGCTTCAGCCAGCATACGACTCACAGTTGTCCGATAAATCCCTGTCTCTGCTGTAATTTCTGCCTGACTTTTCTCCTCTATATAATAAAGATAAGCAATCTTAGCTAATAGCCTTTTTCTTTCACTTTTCATCTTATCTCCCTCTACTTATCAGACTAGAGTCAATTTGATATTGGCTGCTTTTAGGCGTTGAACCGCTGCTGTCGGAATAGCTTGATCGGTTACCACCTGCGAAACCTGTTTCAAACCAAAACGCTTGACAGTCCCTCTTTTATCAAATTTACTCGAATCTGTTAACACAATCATTTTATCAGATGCTTCCGACATATATTGCACCACTTCGCTACGCATTAAATCTTTACCTGTAAAACCAAGCTCTTCATCATAGCCATCAGTCCCTACAAAAGCATGTTCTACATGGAAAAATTGAATCATTTCCTTAAGTAAAGGACCGACCGTAACTTGCGAATCGTTCTGAAATTCACCGCCTAGCAAGATAATCTTGCAAGAATCTACTTTTCTCACATAGTCTGCGATAAAATAAGAATTTGTAATAATTTTCACGTTCTTCTTAGTACGACAGATTTCTTCAGCTAACAGAGCACAAGTTGAACCAGATTCAATGATAATCGTTTCATTGTCTGCAACAATTTTTGCCGCTTCTTGTGCTATCTTTCGCTTGGTATCATAATGAAAAGAAAGCCGGACATTCAAGTCATCACCACTATTTAAGACCGCATAACCGTGCTCCCGATGAAGCAAGCCTTTCATTTCCAGCTTATCCAAATCTTTCCGAATCGTTACTTTAGAGACTTTTAATTTATCAGATAAAGTATTAACATCAATTTTTTCAAACTCCGAAACGAGCTTAACGATTTCATCTAAACGTTCCATTTTATTCACCTCATTCTTTATTTTAACAGAATTTAAGGAATAAATAAAACAAAAAATAGTTTCATTCGTAATTGTTTTTCTTTCGTTTGTTTGATATAATAAAAGAAAATAAGCAAGAAAAGAGTGTACATCATGAGTGCAGAAAAAGGAATCATCTTTAATATTCAACATTTTAGTATTCACGACGGACCAGGAATTCGGACAACTGTTTTTCTAAAAGGCTGTCCTTTACGCTGTCCTTGGTGTGCCAATCCAGAATCTCAGAAATTTAAACCTGAGCCCATGTTAGACGCTTCTAGCAAAAAGACTATCACCATGGGAGAGGAAAAAAGCGTTGAAGAGATTATCAAAGAAGTTCTCAAAGATAGAGAATTTTATGAAGAATCAAGTGGGGGCCTGACCTTGTCTGGTGGAGAAATCTTTGCTCAGTTTGAATTTGCCAAAGCAATCCTTAAAGCTGCCAAAGAAAAAGGTATCCATACAGCAATTGAAACGACAGCCTTTGTAGATCATAACAAATTCGTTGATTTGCTCCAGTATGTAGATTTTATCTATACTGACTTAAAGCATTATAACACCATCAATCACCGCAAAGTCACAGGGGTCAAAAATGAACTAATTATCAAAAATATTCATTATGCTTTTTCGCAACAAAAAACCATTGTCCTGCGTATTCCTGTTATCCCTAGCTTTAATGACTCTCTAGAAGATGCCGAACAATTTGCTATTTTATTTAAAAAATTATCTATTGATCAAGTACAACTCTTACCTTTTCATCAATTCGGTGAAAATAAATATAAATTACTAAAACGTTCTTATGAAATGGAAAATGTGCAAGCTCTACATCCGGAAGACCTCTATGATTATCAGCAAGTTTTTCTTGATTATGAAATCAACTGTTATTTTTAGCTCCTCTTTTTCTCCAAAAAACAATCCATTTCTCACGAAATGGATTGTTTTTTTATCTCTTCTTGGGCAGATGCAACGACATCTGCCAGACTGGTCTTGCTCAGTTCTTCTTCCATTGCTGCTTGAATTTCTGCTAATTTGTCATCTAAAACTAAGTGAATATTTCTGCCAATGGGACAAGATGGATTGGGATGCTCATGAAAGCTAAAGAGTTGCCCAGATTTGCCCAGACTTTCTACTGCTTGATAGACATCCAAGAGGGTAATGTCTTTTAAATCTTTTCTGATGACAGCCCCGCCCGTTCCACGCGCAACAGAAATCAAATCTGCACTTTTCAACTGTAATAATGTCTTGCGAATAATGACAGGATTTACTCCAACGCTGTCAGCTAGAAAATCGCTAGTCACCTTATGTTTTTGACATTCTAATGCTATAACAGTCAGCATGTGCGTGGCAATGGTAAAACGACTCGAAATTTGCATGTAAAACTCCTTTCATTTGCAGATTCTATTACTAGTATACTTTATTTACGTTGTAACTTCAAGTGTTACTTCTCAAAAAACTCCTTGAGATGTGCAACATAATCTTCTCGCTCACTAATTGCTCGAAGTAAATCATGATTATGCGTATGATGAATTCCATTGACCAGACTTTCGTAATATACTTCATAATAAGGCAACTTCAATGTTCTAGCCATTTCCAATTCTTTATTTACATCATAAGCCACTCGTCGAAAATCGACATCTGCTAATCCCTGTTCATCAATTTTTAAAATAGCATACTGAGCTCGCAGATCCTTTCGCAAACAAGCATCTAGAAAAAACGGCTGACCGATAGATCCCGGATTGATAATCATCTGTCCCCCCGTCGCATAACGAAGAAATTGCTGATGAATATGACCATAAATGGCAATGGCACAATTGTTACCTTCAAACAGGCGATCAAAATTCTCTTGTTGACCAATATGAATCAACTCTCGTCCCCAATTTTTATCTGGCAAATGATGAGTCACAGCAATTTCTAAATCGCCAACTTTTGTCAAAAGCTGCAAAGGCAGCTCATGCAATCGGTTCAGTTCTTCAGGTGTGACTTCTTCCAAAAGATACTGGCATAAACAAACCATATATAAATGACTAGGGCGACTGATATCTAATTTCCCATGAAGAGCATTCCAAATGCTATCTTCCCAATTTCCCCGCACTTGAAGGCTAATCGGTAAAGCAGCCATTAAGTCAATAATTTTCTTTCGCCCCGTTCCGGGTGCCAATAAATCTCCCAAAAACCAGTAATCGGTCACCTGTTCCTTTTTAGCATCCGCCAAAACAGCTTCTAATGCCGTTACATTTCCATGAATATCTGATAATAAAGCAATTTTTCGTTTCATTGTACCGTTTCATCTGTCCTTTATAAAATATTATAACAAACCAAGAAAAAACTTCCACTCCCAAGTTTGAGTGAAAGTTTTACTGCCTCATCAATCTACCGACTTCAACGCTTCCAACATGTCAATACGCCTCAATATTGCATTGACCATAAAGCCTAAGACAATCAAAATCATGATGATAGAAAAGACTGGTACAAGATATACAAACACCGATACTGCCGGATTGAGAAGAAAGGCGTCTGGGGCAATCGTCTCTAAAAGGGAGCGATGTAAAATATTTCCTAAAAACAAGCCTACAATAATACCAATAACAGACAAAAGAATGGTCTCTCGATAAATGTAAAGCGTGACTTCTTTATTATGAAATCCCAATACTTTAATCGTTGATAATTCTCGAATCCGCTCTGCAACATTGATATTCATCAAGTTATAAAGAATCACAATGGCTAGTAAAATAGAGGCAACAGTTAAAATCTGCATTACAAAGCCAAGAGATTTGACAATGACATCAATTTGTTCCAAAATCCCCGTATTTTGTACGACTGCTCGCACACCAGTTAATTTCATGAAGGCTGCTGCGGTATCCTGCACATTTTTGCTAGAGGAATCTTTCAATTTTATCAGATAAGCATTTTCTTGGAACTTACGAGCAAATACCGTTTGATAATAGTCCTGATTCATAAAGATAAAATGCCCTGCGTACATTTCAGTGATACCAGAAACTTTGATTTTATAGCGTTTTCCTTCATCGGATGTCACCTCAAAAGTATCTCCAACAGAAACATGCATAATGGTTGCTAATTTCTGAGAAATGACCGCTCCATGCGAAGACAAGTTCAAGATCGCTTTGCTTTGACTATCATATAACTCTATGAAATGATGAAAATCCTTGCCTGTTGTCACAAATAACGCGAGAGACTGTTCATCTTTAGCACCCTTGATTTTTTTGGTAAATGTTTCTTGATAAATACCGCGTTTTTTAGCTATTTTTTTATCTGCTAATAAATGATTGATTGCTGCTTGCTCGTCTGATTTGAGATGATGTTTTTGCGAAATGACCGCATCGTATTTGATAATTTCTCCATACTGCCGATTTCCCATACCTTCCATGGAAGAAGACATCCCCAAACCGGCAAATAAGAGGGCGACGGAGCCTGCCACACCAAAAATGGTCATCAGCATTCTTTGCTTGTAACGAAAGATATTTCGAGCCGTCACTTTTTGCGTAAAGCTAAGCCGACGCCAGATGAAGTCAATCCGCTCTAGCAAGATTTTTGAGCCTTTGGTAGGTGCCTTGGGCAACAATAATTGAGATGGTTTTTCTTTCAACTCTTTGTGAGCAATATAAAGGGCTGGTGCGACACCACACAAGACCGAGCATAAAAGAGCAATGAGACTAATTTCCCAATAAAATTCTAATCGCAAATCTGGATAAGTTGATGTCTTAAAAATAGTTTTCCCTAAGATGTAGGGTAAGAAATAAGTACCTAACAAACTTCCCATTACTGTACCTAACAAACTTGAAACCAAGCCATAAACGACAAATTTCTTAACGACATCTTGATTCCGATAACCTAAAGCTTTTAAAACGCCAGCATTTGTGCGTTCTTCGCTGACAAAACGTGTCATTGTCGTTACCGTTACAAGGGCAGCTACCAGATATAGTACAATCGGAAAAGCATTTCCTACAGCTGAGATTCCATAAGCACGATTCCCCGTTGTTGTGTACTCGTCAGCTCCTGGAAATGTCCGACGTGTATACACACGGTAGGTTGATACAGACAAACCAGCTACTTCCTCTTTTGCCTTTTGAATGTCTGCTTGCCCATTTTTTATTTTTGTTTCAGCATCTTTCTTTTGCTTTTCGTATTCAGTTTTTTTATCGTTCAATGTTGCCTGAGCTTGGTCCAATTGCGCCTGACCGTCTGCGATTTGTTGTTTTGCTTGCGCCAATTGGGCTTGACCTGCTTGGTACTCGGTTTGTTTATTTCTTAAGGTTGCCTGACCACTTTGATATTGAGCTAAGCCTGCGTCATATTCAGCTTGTTTCGCATTCAATGCCTCAGCTGCAGATTGGTATTGGGCAAGTCCTGCTTTATAAAGCGCTTCTTGGCTTTTGTACTGCGACAGTCCAGTTTGAAATTCAGCCTGCTTTTTCTCTAATTCTGTACGAGCAAGATTTAATTTTGCTTCTTCTTGTGCTAGTTGAGTTTGTGCTGCCACAATTTCAGGCACTGTTGCTGGATCAATTCCTTGTGCTTGTAGCGCAGCTATTTTGGTCTGCAAATTAGTTTTTGCAGCTGCAAGTTGCATTTGACCTTTTTCCAATTCTGCCTGCGCTGTAGCTAATGTAGCTTGAGCATTTGTTACATTTTCTTTTGCAGCAGATAATTGACTAGCTGCCTGATCTAATTGGGTTTTCGTTTGATTCAATTGTGCCCAACCTGAAGACAGTTGAGCGGCGGCTGTATCTAATTTTTCTTTCGTATTTTCCAAAGTCTGCTCAGCCTGTGCAATTTGAGCTGCGCCCTGTGCAAGCAAGTTTTCTTTTTCAGTTAGTTGACCTTGAGCAAGCTCTAAATCTGCTCTTTTTTGATCAATTTGATCCTGCGCATTCCTTAGTTGCTGCTGGGCATCTGCCAATGCTTGTTGAGAAGTTTGAATTTTTGCTTCTCCGTCCGCAATTTTTGCCTGTGCTTGGGCTTTTATCTCTGATAAACGTTTTTTTCCATTATCAGCCAGTAGCTTTTCTAACTCATCTTCATGCCGTTTTACCTTTTTTCTATAGGAATCTCCAAAGGAGTTGAGTGTTTTTAAATTGTTATATCTCAAACGAGCGACCGTATAGACTGGACTTTGAAACGTTTTGAGCGTCACCACTGCATAAGCAGACAAGGTACCACTCCCTGAGTTAGAACTGCCAAGAGAAATAGTTGAAGCCAATTCACTTGAATTGACAAATCCTGTCACTGTAAAGGTATGCCGTCTCAAAGCATACTTATTGGTTCCTTCCTCGTTTAAAGTAATGCTATCGCCAATCTTGTACTTTCCTTGATAAAAACTAGCCAAAGCCACTTGATTTTCCTTGCTTGGAAAATGACCTGAGACAAGCTTGAACTTAGAAATATTAGTTGTCTGAGAAAAAACTCGAACAGAAGTTGAGCTATCTCCAACCACCGTATCTGTAAAATAACCATATTCTACCTGTGCATTTGGAACTGCATTCAGTTCTTTTTGGTCAGCTTTGCTGATACCATAATCTGACATCACTGCCAAATCCATCATTTTCATCTGTGAAAGATAACGATTGGCTGAATTTTCAATGTCTGGACTGGCTGCTTTCAGGCCCACTAGCGCAAAAGAACCTAACATCATCAAAAACATAATGGACAGAAAGCGTCCTTTGGACTGACGAAAAGAGAGCCAGATGTCTTTATTTAGAATGGATTTTTTCATATCACCACTCCTCACTAATACTCTAGACTTGCAATATCTTGAGGATGTTCATTCAAAGTGACGGACTGAATCCGTGCATCATGCATACGAATCACGCGGTCTGCAATCGGAGCTAACGCACCATTGTGAGTCACGATAATCACTGTTGCTCTCTGTTTGCGTGACATATCTTGAAGAATTTGCAGCACTTGCTTACCTGTTTTATAATCTAGCGCACCTGTTGGTTCATCACAAAGCAAAATTTTAGGATTTTTTGCCACGGCACGCGCAATGGAAACACGTTGCTGCTCACCACCAGATAATTGAGTAGGAAAATTATGCAGTCGATTTCCTAGCCCAACTGCTGCTAACGCCTCTGCTGCATCCTGCGCATCTTGAACAATTTCTGAAGCCAGCTCAACATTCTCTAGCGCCGTCAGATTGGGAACTAAATTATAAAATTGAAATACAAAACCAACATCATTTCTCCGATAGTCTGTCAGTTGATAAGCGTTGTAATGCGCTATATTTTGCCCATCAATCAGCACATCTCCCTCGTCATTACTATCCATTCCACCAAGAATGTTCAGAATCGTCGATTTTCCAGCACCAGAAGCTCCAAGAATGATGACCAATTCTCCTTTTTCGATGTCAAAAGAGATATCATTGTTGGCAATAATTTCTGTGTCTCCCATTTGATACCGCTTGTAACTATGCTTCATTTCAATATAAGCCATCGCCTTTTCCTCTTTCAGTTTCCATGTCCAATTAAATAAACAAGCTGTTTGTTGATTGAATCCTATCTTTATTATAAAATAGACTTAACATAAAGGCAATCATCAATTATCAACAGAGTGTTCATTTAAGGAGTATTATGGTACAAAATCGACAAACAGCAACCAAGCAGCATATCAGAGAAGCCCTCATTCAGCTCTTGTTAGAAGAAAAATTTGAAACAATTTCCGTTAGTAAACTCTGTCAACGAGCAGGTATCAACCGTGGAACTTTCTACCTTCATTATCTTGATAAATTCGACCTAATTGAAACACTAAAAGAAGAAATTATTACCCAATTACGTAAAAATTTTGAAGAAACTACAAACAATCATTACAAATCTAAGCTATCTCCAACAAAACCATGACCTGATTTATGCTGTTTCTCAAAGTCATTACCTCAATTTCCGTGAAACAATCCGTGAATTTATGCTTAGTATTTTAACGAACGATCAGCACAAAGTTCAAACCGAACACTTTTTAAAAGAAAATTTCACTATTTCTGAAAAATATGCGCTTGAAGTTTTTCTATCTAGTGTAGAGGGCATTATCTCACTTTGGATTTCAAGTGGCACTAAAGAAACACCTGAAGAAATGACGAATACGATTTTACAAACATTTGATTATGACGCTTGGCAATGATAAACTAAAAAACTCTATTTCTAATCGGGAAAATTCCTTTTAGAAATAGAGTTTTTGATTTATATCTTTTCTAGCTTAAGCTCAGAAATTGAAAGATTGTAAAGTGAGATGACAGAATATATGGTATAATTCTCTGTTGCACATTTTTATATGCATCTGTGTCATCATTGCATCCTATCATCTACTTTTTAGCTTAGTTGTCCTTATCATCTATGCGTGATTTTCTAGCAATATCAGCCAAAATATGGTCTACAAATTCTGCAAGTGTTTCTGTATGCGTTTGTTTGCTGCCATAACGACGGACATTCACCGTACCATCTGCTTGTTCCTTGTCCCCTACAATCAATTGATAAGGAACTTTATGAGTTTGACTTTGACGAATCTTGTATTGCATTTTTTCATTGCGTTCATCGACATCCACACGGACACCACGATTGCGCAGTTCTTTCGCTACTTTCCAAGCGTAATCAGCATGCGCTTCATTAGAAATTGGAATGACCGTCACTTGATGAGGAGCAAGCCAAGTTGGGAAAGCACCTTTGTATGTTTCAATCAAGTAAGCAATAAAGCGCTCCATAGTAGACACAATACCACGGTGAATCATGACTGGACGATGCTCTTCACCGTCTGCTCCAACATAATGAAGGTCGAAACGTTCTGGTAGCAAGAAGTCCAATTGAATAGTGGAAAGGGTTTCTTCATTTCCAAGAGCCGTTTTTACTTGGACATCCAATTTAGGACCGTAGAAAGCAGCTTCGCCTTCTGCCTCAAAGTAGTCCAAACCTAAGTCATCCATTGCTCCTTTTAACATGCGTTGAGCATTTTCCCACATTTCATCATTATCAAAATATTTATGTTTGTCATTCGGGTCACGATAAGACAGACGGAAACGATAATCTGTGATATTAAAGTCTTTGTAAACGTCAATCATCAAATCCAGCACATGTTTAAATTCTTCTTGAATTTGCTCTGGCATGACAAATAAGTGAGAATCGTTTAGGGTCATTTCACGAACACGTTGGAGTCCTGAAAGTGCACCTGATTTTTCAAAGCGATGCATCATACCAAGTTCCGCAATACGAATAGGTAACTCACGATAAGAATGAACATGGTTTTTATAAACCTCAATATGGTGTGGGCAATTCATCGGACGAAGAACAAATTGTTCACCGTCTCCCATATCCATTGGCGGGAACATATCTTCTTGGTAATGTTCCCAGTGACCAGAAGTTTTGTATAAATCCACACTTGCAAGCGGTGGCGTATACACGTGTTGGTAGCCGTCATTGACTTCGCGGTCTGTAATATAGCGCTCTACGATACGACGAATAGTCGCACCATCTGGAAGCCAGAATGGAAGACCTTGCCCAACTTCAGGAGAAATCATGAAAAGATCCAACTCTTTACCGAGCTTACGGTGGTCACGTTCCTTCGCTTCTTCACGCATTTGAAGATAGTTTTTCAAATCTTTCTTATCAAACCAAGCTGTACCATAAATCCGTTGCATCATAGCATTATCGCTATTTCCACGCCAGTAAGCACCCGCTACATTTAACAAATGGAAAATTTGAATACGTCCAGTTGACGGGACATGAGGTCCACAACAGAGATCCACATATTCACCTTGACGGTAGATTGTCAAACCACCTTCATCTTCTGAATGCTCCTCAATCAATTCCAACTTGTAAGGATCTTTCTTGAAAATTTCTCGCGCTTGATCTTTTGTCACTTCTTCGCGAATTGACGGGAAATTCTCCTTGACAATCTTCTTCATTTCTTCTTCGATACGAGGCAAGTCTTCGTTGGAAATTTGTCCTGCGGTATTGTCTGTATCATAGTAAAATCCGTCCTGAATAGCTGGACCGACACCCAAGTGAATGTCTGGGAAGAGACGACGAGCAGCTTGGGCAAAGAGATGAGCAGCCGAATGGCGCAAGATAGGCAGGGCGTCTTCGTGGTCAGGTGTCACAATTTCGATGCTACCGTCTTCTGTAATAGGACGAGTGGTATCGATGAGTTTGCCGTTGAATTTACCAGCCAAGGATTTCTTTGCCAAGGAATTGCTGATAGACTGAGCAATATCAAATGTTGTGCTGCCGCTTTCGTATTCACGAACAGCGCCGTCTGGGAAAGTAATCTTAATCATAGTTTTCTCCTTTAATATCTATTTATTTGTATTGGGCAATTTTAAGCGCCTGGCAATCTCTTCAGCAGTCTCCTTTTCCGATTGATTGACTGCCGTCTGTCATGAGACTGGGATAGCCTAATTTCTGAGCTTCCTTCCGCACCATTTGGGCAAAAAGAATGTCACGCTGCATCCAGTTTTCAAAAGCTTGCTCAGGATTGGAAGTTCCCTCTAAAACATAAGGAACCCATTCTCTCTGCTTATAATGCTTTTTCTGAAAATCAACTGTCGGAGTCAAGCATAGATAGGAAACCGCTGGTTCTTCAAGACTTTTTATCAGGTGAGGCAGAAGCCCTGCTCCCTCCACCAAGAGGGCTTTGTCTTGATTTTTTATCAAGTAAGATGTCACATAAGGAAAAATCTCTTCATAAAAACGCCATTCTTCATCTGCCATCTCTTCTGGATTTCTCATCCAGATTTGTTCCGGATTTCTGTCCTGTCTCAGAAGGGAAATCGGCTTTAAGTCCTCTCTTGCTTGAGCTATCATCTCATCTACCAAATCATCCAGCTTGATATGAAGCAAATCGTACTTCCGAGCAAGAAGGGAAGCGAGCGTTGATTTCCCGCTGCAGGGTGATCAGCCAATCATATATAGCATAACTTTTCCTCCCTTCAACAAAATAAAAAAAAAACGACATCCCGAAAAGGACGTCGCAACGTGGTTCCACCTTCATTCATGTACAACAAAAAAGTTTGTTGACACCTCTGATTGGCTCTAACGTAGCCACCGTTTTATGTTTGCATAAAAGCTAACAGAGTAGTCTCAACTGCCTTTCTCTGCGCGATTTTCAGCTCCACGCGCTCTCTAAAAGATTCCAGTCAGCGATATGTCTCTAAAAAATATTATAGCACGATTGAAAAATTTTGCAAGTCCTATGATTAAAGTGTATTGTGTTTTGGAACCATTCGAAACAGCACAGCAAGTTAAAATAAGGCTTTGTCCGTACTCAAGCTTGCAAAAGCGTGCACCGATTCGGTGCTTTTTTCTTTCTCTTGTTTCAAAAAAACAGCCTCACGACTGTTTTTACTTTTATCCTACAGAGCCTTCCATACTCATATTGATGAGCTGATTAAGTTCGACTGCATACTCCATTGGGAGTTCTTTGGTGATTGGTTCCATAAAGCCATTGATAATCATAGCAGTTGCTTCTTCTTCGCTAATACCGCGGCTCATAAGGTAATAAAGCTGATCCTCTGAAACCTTAGAAACCTTAGCTTCGTGTTCAAGTGCAACATTTGAATTGTGAATTTCATTAAATGGAATGGTATCTGAGCTGGATTCACCATCCATAAGAATCGTGTCGCACTCAATGTGAGACTTTGAACCAGCACTGTTCTTGCCAAAACGGACTTGACCACGGTAATCCGTCTTACCACCGTCTTTGGCAACAGACTTGGAAATCAATGTGCTAGAAGTCTTTGGCGCATTGTGATAGACTTTACAACCCGCATCCAAATGCTGACCATAATTAGCAAAGGACATGGAAAGGACTGAAGTTCTTGCATTGCGGCCATTCAAAATGCTACAAGGATATTTCATATTGACCTTGCTGCCCAGATTTCCGTCAATCCATTCCAAAGTACCGCCTTCTTCAACCGTTCCACGCTCTGTCACCAGATTATAAACGTTGTCTGACCAGTTTTGAATCGTTGTATAGCGGAAAAAAGCATCTTTTTTGACAATAATTTCCACATTTGCAGCATGAAGACTATTGGTCGTATAAGTCGGCGCTGTGCAACCTTCAATGTATTGAATAGAGCCACCCTCTTCTACGATAATGAGCGAGCGTTCAAACTGACCGGCATTCTCTCCATTGATACGGAAATAGGTCTGAACTGGCACCTGACATTGAACATTTTTAGGAACATAGATAAATGTGCCACCTGACCAAACAGCACTGTTCAAAGCGGAAAACTTGTGCTCTGCATTAGAAATGACTGTTCCAAAGTATTTTTTTACCAAATCCGGATATTCTTGTACTGCCGTGTCAGTATCGGTAAAGATAATGCCTTGCTTGGCAAATTCTTCTTTCATGTTGTGATAGACCACTTCAGATTCATACTGAGCAACAGCCCCTGACAAAAATTGACGCTCTGCTTCAGGAATCCCCAGACGCTCAAAGGTTTTCTTTATTTCATCTGGTACCTCATCCCAACTTCTAGCCCGATCCCCACTTAATTTTTGATAATAGACAATATCATCAAATCGTATGCCGGATAAATCTGGTCCAAAATCAGGCATGGGCAATTTATGGAATAATTCTAAAGAACGCAAGCGATAATCCAACATCCATTGTGGCTCATTTTTAATTTCAGAAATTTCACGAACAACCTCTTCTGTCAGACCTTTGCCTGTTGAGAACAAAGGTTTCACATCGTCATGAAATCCAAAGGTATAATCTCGTTCTTTCGTCATCTCATTCCTCCCATTGATACAAATTCTCTTCTCTTATTATACTATTCTATATTAGAAATGTCAGAATATATGCCTAAAATCGAATAAATTAAGCTAAAAAAGGCTAGGAAAATTTCCCAGCCTTCTTACATGATTACCGTACTTTTTCGGCTAATGCTTCAGCGAATTTCTCCAGATTTTCAATATCTTCATCTTCTGCTGATAGATCGACTTTGACATTTTCAGCGCCTTTTTCAGCACCTGTTGCCGCAAAAGCACGATCAAAGTCATCTACGGCCTTACAGAACTCATCATAGAATGTATCGCCCGATCCGACAACACCATAAATCTTTCCGGTCAAGTCAAGACTAGCTAAATCTTCATAAAAATCAACAATTTCATCAGGCAACTCGCCGTCACCGTATGTGTAAGAAGCAACGATTGCGATGTCTGCTTCTAGAAATTCCTCTGCATCAACCGTTGTGCATTCATCAATATCTACTTCTAAACCAAGTTCTTTTAATTTATCAGCTACAATATCTGCGATTTCTTCTGTATTTCCTGTCATACTCGCAAATACAATTTTTGCTAAAGCCATAATTTCCTCCAAAAAAATTCTATCAGTTTATTATAACACATTGAACAAATTGTTGCACTTCCAATCTCTTAAAGTTCCCTACTTTTCCCTTTTACTTTTTAAAATAATCATCTTATGATACAATGAATAAAAGGTAGAGCGGAGGTTATCATATGGAAATTTTCAAGCAAATTTTACATAAAATTAAAGAATATGATACAATCATCATTCATCGTCACATGCGACCTGATCCTGATGCCTTAGGAAGTCAAGTCGGTTTGAAAAAATTACTTCAAGTCAATTTCCCTGAGAAAAAGATTAAAGTAGCAGGAAAGACTGAACCTACTCTTGCTTGGATGGCTAAAATGGATGATGTTTCAGATGATGATTACAAACATGCTTTAGTTATTGTTTGTGATACAGCAAATACTGCTCGGATTGATGACGAACGGTACAACAAAGGAGATTTTCTCATCAAAATTGATCATCATCCAAACGATGATATTTACGGGGACATTTCTTGGGTAGATACTAGCTCTAGTAGTGCTAGTGAGTTAATTGCTCTCTTTGCATTGGAAAATAAACTCAAACTAGATGATTATTCTGCTAAATTGCTTTATGCTGGAATTGTCGGTGATACAGGACGTTTCCTATATCCTGCCACAACTGCCCGCACAATGGCTGTCGCAAGTAAACTTCGCGAGTATCCCTTTGATTTTGCTGCTTTGGCTCGAAAAATGGACTCTTTCAGCTATCAAATCGCTAAACTTCAAGGCTATGTTTATGACCATTTAGAAGTCGATGAAAATGGTGCAGCTCGTGTCATTTTAACTCAGGAACTTCTCAAAGCCAATCATTTAACAGATGCTGATACTTCCGCTATCGTTTCAGCTCCAGGGCGTATTGACAGTGTTGAATTATGGGGAATTTTTGTTGAGCAAGAAAATGGCAATTACCGCGTTCGACTACGGAGTAAATTTATCCCGATCAATGAAGTAGCTAAAAAACACGACGGAGGCGGTCATCCTCTTGCCAGTGGTGCCAATGCTTACTCCAAAGAAGAAATCGAAGAAGTTTATCAAGAATTGAAAGAATTGGCAAAAAGGAAATAATTTGGTAGAAAAGACTTGTCAAATCCGCTAGAATTTGGTAAACTATCAAAGTAACGAATCTATGGCTCGCAGAGAGACCATGGCAGAAAGGAAATTTTTAAAAATGAGAAAAGATATTCATCCTGAATACCGTCCTGTTGTCTTTATGGATACTTCAACCGGCTACAAATTCCTTAGTGGTTCTACTAAGTATTCTAGCGAAACTGTTGAATGGGAAGATGGAAACACTTATCCTTTGATCCGTGTGGAAATTTCATCAGACTCACATCCATTCTATACTGGACGTCAAAAATTCACTCAAGCAGATGGACGTGTGGATCGTTTCAACAAAAAATACGGTCTCAAATAAAAATCGTATTTACATTACAAAAAATGTTGATAATAAGCCTTTTCCAATTTTGGGAAAGGTTTTTTATATAATCAACAAAACTTGGAATCTACGACAGTATGACTTCCAAGTTTTTACCTTTTTTCACATTCAGTATTTTAATTGCTGAATAACCAATACATGGCTATCTTTCACACCATATAAACTATGAAGTTCATTGGGTTCCATGGTTAAAAAACTTCCAGGAACAAGTTGAACGGTTTGACCAGATGCTGTAAAATCAACCTTTCCCTCTAGACAGACAACAGTCACCAAAGCATCAGCCTTGTGTCCAGGAATTATTTTTCCTTCTTCTAAGTGAGGATGACGGATGATGCGGTTAGTTTCTTCAACAGGTGTTTCCACGACATCAATAGTAGGGTTCATTGTGTAAATTTTCATGTGTATTGTCTCCTTGTGTTCAACTTTAATCCTTATAATCTCCCCCGGAAAAACCGTAATATTCTTCTAAAGATAGTCCTGAATCTGCAATCGCTTTTGCTTCTTTTCCAACATAGCGGAGATGCCATTGCTCTGGCATATATCCAGTTTTGTCTTCTTTACCATTTAGATAGCGCACGACAAAACCATATTCGGCTGCATGTTTCAAAAGCCATCGACTTGCCTTTTCTTCTGTTACTAGATTTCCGTCTGTGCCAATCAAGTCAAATGCCAAGCCTGTTTGGTGTTCACTATAGCCAGGTCGGGCAGAATAACGATCTGCTGCTTCTTTCCCGTCTTGATTGACATAATTTTGATAAAGAGTAACCTGCGTTTGATAACTACGGAAACCGCTATATTGATGACTGATAGGATAGCCTTCGCGCTGCATAGCAGTAATCAATTCCAGCAATTTTGCTTTAGCAGTAGGATTTTCACCGGGGTTATAATCTGAAGATAATGGATAATGTTTATTTGCGATAACAATTTCATCGTATTTTCCTTTTACACTATAGTAAGAACCATTATAATGAACTTTTGCTTTTTTCTTTGCTGGCTCAGAGGACGCAACTTTTGCAGACGTTGCTTTTCCTTCTTGTTTCGTTTCCACATTCGTTTTCTTTCCCCCACAAGCTGTCAAAAGAAAAAAACTCGCTACTAATAAAATCCCAATCCTTTTTTTCATCTGTATTGCCTCATTTATAGAATTTTCTAATTTTCATTATAAGCGTAGATATACTGTCTGTCAATTCAAAAAAGCATGCAATTTGCACACTTTTAATTTTTCTAGTTAATCATTTAAGACGACCATTTTACCAAATCCCACTTAACTTTCGATATAAGAATGGGCTGCTGGGATTTGCTCTAATGAAAAGACTCGTTGAGGAGATACATTTATTTGGTAAGCATCAATATAGCTAAAAAGTTCATCAATAAGCTGCTGGCTCACATTGCCTGAATAAAAGCTCGTCAAAAAACTATTATTTTTTATTTCTACGATTGGGTCAAACTCCTCTACATACCATTTGCTACCTAATTGACCAGTGTTACAGATAATTCCTGCACTTTGAATATGGTCAAATGAATTTTTTAGAGTAGCCGGACCGACTAATTCAAGGATTTTATCAAACTTTTCCTCAGTTTGCAAAACTCCTTTTTCATCTAAAATAATCTCATCAAAACCTAGATATTGAAGCAAATCTTTTTTAGCGAGAGAACGAACTGTGCCAACTACACGATTCTGTGGGAATTGCGCCTTTACCAATTTTAAGAAAGCTAATCCAACGCCACTTGTCGCAGCTCGGACTAAGATTGAATCTCCTTCTTTTATCTGCAGATTTTTGAAGGAGCCAAAAGCGGTATAATAGGTCTCTGGTACTGTTGCTAACTCAGACCAAGGTAATTGGCTATCTACGGGATAAATCTGCTCATTTGGAAGTAGAGCATATTCAGCATAAGAACCGTCAAAGGCACGTCCCATTTCACCCATGATGGAAACAATTTTTTTGCCCTTCTTGCAAATCTCTCCTTGTCGTTTCAACTACTTGTCCTACACACTCAATTCCTAAAATACGAGGGAATTGAACAGTTGGAGATAGACCTTTCCGAGTGACAATTTCTGAATGATTGATACCAAAACCTTTAATCTTGACTAGAGTCCAGCCTGCTTTTACATTCGGGATGGCTCGTTCTTCTAGAACAAATTTTTCTGGACCACCAGGCTCATAAATCACCATGGCTTTCATTTTTTGATTCATAGAACTTCTCCTTAGCTTGCTAATTCTAGTAGTTTTCTGACAAAATCATTTGCAGGCTGCATTTTTATTTCCTGCGGCGTGCCATATTGCTGGATTTCTCCCTTATCTAAAACGAGGATTTTCGTACCTAGTTTCAAAGCTTCTGCTATATCGTGTGTGATAAACACAACTGTAATTCCGGTTTCTGCATGCAGTAACTTTAATTCACGCTGTAACTGATAGCGCGTAATAGCATCCACTGCTCCAAACGGCTCATCCATTAGCAAAATATTAGGAGTTGCAGCTAATGCACGTGCAATCCCCACTCGTTGCGCCTGTCCACCAGACAAAGCTGCTGGATAGCGATTTTTTAGCTGGGTATCCAAACCAAGCATGGCTAACTTTTCATCTACAACTTTCTCTATTTCCACTTGATTTTTCTTTTGCAAATTCAACACATAAGCGATATTCTCGGCAACTGTCAAATGCGGAAAAAGCCCATTTCCTTGAATCGAATAACCGATGTTTCGCCGCAATTCAATCAAATCCGTGTCCTGCACATCTTGACCATTGATAAGGATTTGCCCTTGATTCGGCTTGACCAAACCATTTATCATCTTTAACAATGTCGTTTTGCCCGAACCAGAAGTCCCCACAACTGTCAGAAAAGTGCCATCTTCAATCTTTAGATTTAGATTTTTGATAATGTCTTGATTTCCATATGATTTGTTGACATTTTTATATTCAATCATTTCTTCAAAATCCCTTTCTCTACAAGATAGTCATGAGCAACTTTAGCAGGCTCTTCTTTGTCGTTTTCTACTTTGTGGTTCAATTCTGCCATTTTACTATCCGTTAAAATACCGTCTAATTTTGCCAATGCTTTTTTCAATTGTGGGTATTTTTTTAGAGTGGCTTCTCGAACAACTGTTCCTGCCTGATAAGAAGGATAGATTTTTTTATCATCTTTCAAAACCACTAGATTGGCACCATAAAGCTGTCCATCTGTAGTAAAAATATCAATCGCATCAACTTTTCCGGATTTAATAGCCTGATATTTCAATCCGCTATCCATATCTACTTGAGATTTGAACTTCATACCATAGGTAGATTGCAAACGTGCAAAACCGTCTTCACGACCAAAAAAGTCATACTCTGCACCAAAAGTTAAATTAGAACTAGCTTTGGCTAAATCACTAAAGGTTTTAATATTGTATTTTTCTGCTACATCCTTGCGAACGGCTAAGCCATATGTGTTATTAAAGCCAAATGTATTTGCCCATGCAAGTTGATATTTCTTGCGGTATTGACTTTCAAGCGTCTTAAATTGACTTTCATCATACGAGCCTGATTTTTTGAGAATAACTTCCCAGATTGTACCGGTGTATTCAGCATAAATATCAAATTCACCTTTAACCATTGCTGGATGAATATTTGAGGTACCACCACCAACACCTTTGGTCATTTTGACCTTCAGATTGGTGTATTCTTCAATAACTTGCTTTTGCATTTCCCCTAAGATATAGTTTTCTGTCTGTGGCTTGGTCGCAATTTTGACCGTTCCACCCATTGGATTCATTTGGAAAAACGCTATTATTCCTGCTGTCAAAAAAGTTATGAAACCTAAAACAACCAACCATTTTTTGGATACTTTTTTATGGTTTAAGATTTATTTTTCGACCAAAGAAAGGAGAAAATCAAAGGCTAGTGCCAACAAAGCTACTAAAACACTTCCGACTAAGGTCAAGGTTTGATTATTAGTGGTAATTCCACGATAGATTGCAAGCCCCAGACCACCAGCACCAACGAAAGAAGCAATCCCGGCTAGCGCAATGGTCATCGTCACCATATTTCGAAAACCTGCCATCATGACCGGAAAGGCAAGCGGCAATTGCACTTTGGTTAAAATCTGCTTGCGAGTAGAACCCATTCCTTCTGCTGCTTCAACGAGAAGCGGATCAACACCTGTAATCCCTGTATAAGTGCTCCGTACCATGGGTAACAGTGCATACAAGGTTAAAGCTACAATTGCTGTCTTGTTACCAATTCCTGTAATTGAAATCAAAATCCCTAAAAGGGCAATAGAGGGAATTGTATAAAGAATATTCACTATTCCGATAACGACACCAGCCCAGCTTTTTTTGAAACTGATGAAAATTCCAAGCCCAACTCCCAAAATTAAAGCAAGTAAGATAGACAAACCCGATATCCAGACATGATCCCAGATAAGACCTAACAGAAACTGCCATTGATTGGTGACTAATTTGATTAACTCGTTCATGCTTCATCCTTTCTTGATTGGCTTAAATTTACTAAAATACGCTCTAAATAAATCTCAAATTCACTGATTTCCAGATCAGAAAAACCACTGTAAAAGATTTCAATGATTTCATCAGAAATTGCATCATATTCTGCTTTTAATCCTTTTGCATAATCTGTCAGACAAATCATCTTTTTCCGCTTATCTTTTTCATGAGAACACCGTTCCACAAGCTTCATGCGAATCATTCGGTCAATCATTTTGGTTAGAGTGTTCAACGTCAAACCGGTCTGCTCTGACAGTTCGGTTTGGCTTTGATAATCTTTTTGCCAAAGCGCATGTAAAATACGTCCCTGTTCTCCATTAAAAGCTTGAATCCCTCGTTCTAACAAAATATGATTCATTAATCGATTAGATAAACGATGAATTTTCCCAATGTAAAATCCACTATTGACTACTTTTTTACCCATTTTTCTTCTTTCTAAAACATACGATATAGAAGTTTATTTATAATACTATATCGAACCTTTTTTTGTCAAAGATTTGGTTTCAAAAAAAAGATGAGCAAGTGCTCATCTTGAAATAATCTGTTGAACATTCGCCTGCAAATCTGGTATCACTTGCTCTGCAAACCAAGGATTCTTGACCAGCCAGATTTGATTTCGTGGAGATGGGTGAACAAGTGGGAAATATTCTGGCAAATAATCTTGATAATGTTTTACCGTATCGGTTAACTTTACAGTTCCCTTTTGATGAAGATAATACTTCTGAGCATATTGGCCAATAAGAATAGTTAATTCCAGATCTGGTAACAATTCTAAAATCTGTTGATGCCATTTTTCAGCAAAACCCTTGCGAGGTGGCAAATCTCCTGATTTTCCATGACCTGGAAAGTAAAAGTCCATTGGAATCGCAGCAAAATAACCTGAATGATAAAAAGTATCATAATCAACACCCATCCATTCACGCAAGCGATCACCGCTCTTATCATTCCAGTACAAGCGCGTTTCCTGCGCTTTGATGCCCGGTGCTTGACCGACAATATTGATACGTGCCGTTTTAGGCGCTGCAAAAAGCGGCTCAATTCCTCGCTTTGTATATGCTTGATTTTGTGAATCATCCATAATAGCTTTCTTAATGTCTTCTAGCGTTTCCATTTCTTGCCTCTATTTTTGATAATTCTTCTTCATATAAGTTTTCAAATCAGCTGCCTGCCGTCCTGTGATCGTCCGAAAATCATCTGTCACAATGTCCAAACAGCCTTGACTTCCAGCTTGGTAAAGGGAAGCCAGCACAACACCGAAACCTTTAGGCTGATCATACAGAGCAGCAAATTCCTCAACCGTCACTGGTTAGTAGCCAATCTCGTGACCAGAAACCTCGGACAAAAGATTAGCCAGCTCCAACATTGTGTAATTGCGTTCTTGAGTCAAAACATACGTCTTTCCCTGTAAGGCAGGTAACATAGCCAGTTTGACAATAGCTTCTGCACTATCTTCCTGCGGAACAAAGCTCATTTTGGCATTGCCCATTGGATAAATAACAGCCTTGCGCTCTATTAACTCAGGTAAATAAGGCACCAATGGATCAGCATACATAGCATTTTTGATAATGCTGTAAGAAAATCCAGCTGACGCTAGACGAGTATTGGCATATGCAAAGAAAGCTGCCATGTGAAATGGACTATTGACTTGATCGGCGAAAAATCCAACAAAGATAAAGTGCTTAACTCCAGCTCTT
The DNA here is from genome assembly GCF_001812815.1 of Streptococcus sp. HMSC073A12. Taxonomy (NCBI): domain Bacteria; kingdom Bacillati; phylum Bacillota; class Bacilli; order Lactobacillales; family Streptococcaceae; genus Streptococcus; species Streptococcus sp. HMSC073A12. Next base: position 58,620 of record NZ_KV810536.1, read on the forward strand.
TCTGCTGCAATGACCGAATTTTAAAATTCTGGCACACGCACAATGCTTGGATGGGAAATACTTGGAATGTAAATCAAAACATCCGTTCCACGCCAAGCCTCGACCATAGAATCCATATCTAAATAATCAGCTGCTCTAACATCAATCCCTGCTGTTACATATTGACTTGCTTTTTTGGGACTTCGAACAGATAGCCGAATTTCATTAGAATTTAAATGTTTTCGTGCCTCAGCAACAACCTTTTGCCCCAATTGACCTGTCGCACTCGTAATTGTGTAAATCATAATTGTTCTCTTTCTTTGAAAGAAACTCAACTATTTCTAGCTGAGTTTACCTGTTTTATTTAATCAGTTCATAAATTGCTTCAGCATAAATAGCTGCTGCACGGAAAAGATCTTCTACATCTATAAATTCATTTGCTTGGTGCATGGTATCTGTATAGCCTGGGAACATGGCACCATAAGCAACACCGCGTTTCAAGAGACGACCAAACGTTCCTCCACCAATGATTTGCTCATAACCTTTCAGACCTGTTTGCTTTTCATACACATCTAAAAGTGTCTTCACAAGCGGATCTTCCATTGGAACATAGTGGGGAACATGCTCGTGCTCGGACAATGTCACCTTTTCTACTGGCAAGTTTTCCAATTTAGATTTGATCATTTCTGGATTGGTTCCTTGTGGATAACGGAAATTAAGAGCAATGGTGTTGTCGTTGCTTGCTTCATCGAAGCGGAAAACCCCAGCATTCATAGAAAGAGCACCCATTTTTTCATCTATATAATCCACTTTTAAAGCTTTTCCTGCATGGTCTTCTAAAAGAATGTTCCCAGTCACTTCAAGATAGTCTTTAGCAGAATCTGCAAAATCAAACTGGGTCAAGAATTTCGCCAGATAAGTCGCGCCATTGACACCGGATTGTGGAGATGCTCCGTGAGCGGATTTCCCAACAATCGTAATTGTTATTTGACCACTCGGTAATTCTTGGTATTCAAATCGAAGTCCGTGTTCTTTTGCAAATTCATCTAATTCATCTTCAAGATTTGGCACATTTCCTGATACCACTGCTGTTGCAGATTCAGGAACCATATTTTCACGAAGTCCGCCAGTAAAGCTATGCAAGTGCGCAGCTCCGCCATTTTCCCCTGCAAAATGAAGATATTCGGTGATGTTTCCTTTTTCACCATTGATAATCGGAAATTCTGCATCTGGCGAAAAGCCAAAATCTGGCTCTGGCAGACCAACGTGTTTGAAATAATAGTCCATATCAGCCCAGCCGGATTCCTCATCTGTACCAACTACAAAACGAACCTTCTTAGATGTCGGCAAGCCTAATTCTTTGATAATTTTCAGTCCATAATAGCAAGCCATCGTTGGCCCTTTGTCATCGCTCGCACCACGCGCAAATAATTTACCATCCTTGATAGTTGGCGTATAGGGATCTGTATCCCAGCCACTTCCAGCCGGCACAACATCCATATGCGCAAAAATTCCAAGCACTTCTTTTCCTTCGCCATATTCAAAATGCCCTGCATAATTGTCAACATTTTTCGTTGGATAGCCATCACGCGCAGCTAATTCTAAGAATTTTTCCAAAGCCTTAACAGGTCCAGGCCCAAAAGGATGTTCTTTATCTGCTTTCGTGTCATCTCGCTCAGAGTTAATTTCCAAAAGGCTAAACAAGTCATTCAACAGAGCATCGCGACGTTTTTCAACTTCTGCTTTAAAATCAATCGTCATAAAATCAGATTCCTTTCTATCAACGTTTTTCAATAATCTCATCCACTGGCAAACGATAACTTGGCTCCAGTTTGTCGTCTGTGTAACCAACGGTAATTAAAAGTTCTGGACGGAAGCGTTCATCAATATCTAGCACTTGATTGACTTTCGACTTATCAAATCCAAGGATAACATTGGAACCAATTCCTTGGTCAGTCAATGCTAAAACAAGATTCATTGCCACCAAACCAGCATTTAAAGCCAAATAATCGCTTTTTTGCTGCTCAGAATAATGCCCATATTCAACCGGTAAATTTTGCATATAATATTGCAACAATTCATCGGACATATTATTGACCCCAGCCACACGAGCAATTTTCCGAGCGCGTTTAACTAAGTCTGTATCTGTAAAAAGAGCAATCGTCACAGGTGCTTCTGTGATTTGGTCTTTGTTTGCACCGAAAGCAATCTCAGCCAACTCTGCATTTTTCTCACGCACAACTACAAATTTCCAAGGCTGGCTATTATGAGCACTTGGCGCTAAAGTTGCAATTTCAATCGCCGTCCGCACATCTTTCGGATCAACTGCTTTATCATTGAAATGCTTAGTTGCATGACGCTTTTTATTTAATTCAAGAAATTTCATAAGGACTTTCCTTTTCTTATTATACTCATTCCATTTTACCATAAATTGGAAGAGCTTGCAGGGGTTTTATGAGAAAACGAACGCTTTCACCTTAATTCATAAGATTTAAGACCTAGTTGTTGTTATTCTTTTTTATCTCTAGACTCTCTCAATTTTCTCTGCACTGCCTCTGCCACTTTTCGCGGTACACCCACTTCGACAATTTCATCAACACTAGCTTTCTTGATATTGGCCAAAGATTTAAAATGTCGCATCAGATTTTGCTTGCGTTTAGGCCCCAGTCCTTCAATGCCATCTAGTTGCGAAGAAAAGGAGTTTTTTGAGCGAAGCTGGCGGTGGAAGGTAATGGCAAAGCGGTGCACCTCATCTTGAATGCGTTGTAAGAGGAAAAATTCCTGCGAATTGCGAGATAACTCAACCACTTTCAAAGGATCGCCAAAGAGCAATTCATGCGTCTGGTGCTTGTCATTTTTTTGCAAACCAGCGATAGGAATATCTAACCCTAATTGATTTTGAATGATGTCTTTAGCAATATTGACTTGACCCTGACCACCGTCAATGACAATAAGATCAGGCGGTATTAAACCATCTCGCATAACCCGACTGTAACGGCGCTTAATCACTTCTCGCATACTAGCATAGTCATCAGGACCGATAACTGTCTTAATCTTATACTTGCGATAATCTTTTTTGCTGGGTTTGCCATTGATAAAAACCACCATAGCTGAAACAGGACTTGTTCCCATAATATTGGAATTATCAAACGATTCAATCCGAACTGGAGTGGGAATATTGAGCAACTGACCTAGATTTTCAATAGCTCCCTGTGTTTTTTCAACAGATTTCTCCAACAAATCAAACTTCTGCTGCAAACTAACTTGCGCATTTTTAATAGCCAAATTAACCAGCTGTTTCTTCTCTCCTCGCTGAGGTTTGAGAATCTTCGTATCCACCACAGCCTGAACAGCTATTTCATCAATATCAGATGGAATCAAAATTTCATTGGGAATCAGATGAGATTTTTCCTGATAAAATTGACCAATATAGGTCAGAAAATCCTCGTCAGGGTCATTGTAATAAGGAAACATATTTACATCTCGCTCAATGAGTTTTCCTTGACGGACAAAGAAAACCTGTACACACATCCATCCTTTGTCCACATAATATCCAAAGACATCCCGATTCTGTAAATCCTTTGCTATCACTCGTTGCTTGGTGCGAAGTGTCGCAATACTTTGAAGCAAATTTCGGTATTCAGCCGCTTTTTCAAATTCCATATTTTCAGCAGCACTAGTCATTTTTCCTTTCAATTCATCAATAATCTTATTATCATGACCTTTGAGGAAATCTGCTACTTCTTGAGCCATCTCTTGAAAGAAATGTGGATCATTATGGCAGACAGTATGAGCTCGACACTGTCCGATATGATAGTAGAAGCAAACTTTCTCAGGTGGATTGGTACACTTGCGGAAAGGAAAAATGCGATCCAGCAGGCGCTTAATTTCATTCGCAGCACCTACATCAGGATACGGGCCAAAATATAAACCACCATCTTTTTTAACCTGACGTGTAATAATAAGTCGCGGATATATCTCATTGGTGATTTTGATAAAAGGGTAGGACTTATCGTCCTTAAGCATGATGTTATATTTAGGCCGATTTTCCTTGATTAGATTGATTTCAAGCAGCAAGGCTTCAATATTAGACTCCGTGACAATAAACTCAAAATCCTCAATCTCAGACACCAGTGCTTCCGTTTTAGTATCATGGCTCCCACGAAAATAAGAGCGCACCCGATTACGCAGATTCTTAGCTTTTCCGACATAGATGATAATGCCATTTTTATCTTTATGAATATAGCAACCTGGACTAGTAGGCAACAATTCTAATTTTGATTTAATCAAGTTGTTCATAATTATCATTATAGCAAAAATGAGCAAAAGGAAGTGAAAAGGAGCATGGAAAAACTAAATTATCTGCAATATAAAAAAGAGGACAACAACGCCCTCTTTCAATAATTGAGATTCCAATTGTCTTAATTGACCATGGTCTCCGTTTCGATATTATTCAAAATCAAGATATTCTTTTTCAAGTTCAAGAACTTCTTCCATCGTTGCACATTCTGTAAGAGCACGTTGAGCAAGTTCTTGCATCTTCTTCGTATCCAATTTCTTCATCAAGCTACGTGTACGAAGAACAGATGTTGCACTCATTGAGAACTCATCCAGACCGATACCAACTAGAAGTGGAACAGCAGTTTGGTCACCTGCCATTTCACCACACATACCAGCCCACTTGCCTTCAGCGTGAGCAGCTTTGACCACTCGATCCACTAAGCGAAGGATAGATGGGTTATATGGTTGGTAAAGATAGGAAACTTGTTCGTTCATACGATCAGCAGCCATTGTGTATTGAATCAAGTCATTGGTACCAATTGAGAAGAAGTCAACTTCTTTTGCAAATTGGTCAGCGAGCATTGCTGCCGCTGGAATTTCAATCATGATACCAACTTGAATATTGTCCGCAACTGCCACACCTTCTGCAAGCAATTTAGCTTTTTCTTCTTCCAAAATGCCCTTTGCTGCACGGAATTCAGTCAACAAAGCAACCATTGGGAACATGATACGCAATTGCCCATGAACAGATGCACGCAAAAGTGCACGTAATTGTGTGCGGAACATTGCATTTCCTGTTTCCGAAATTGAAATACGAAGCGCACGGAATCCAAGGAATGGATTCATTTCTTTTGGAAGATCAAAGTAAGGAAGCTCTTTGTCTCCGCCAATATCCATTGTGCGGACAACAACTGGCTTACCATTCATGCCTTCCAAAACAGCTTTGTAAGCTTCATATTGCTCATCTTCTGTTGGGAAATCTTGGGAATCCATATAAAGAAACTCAGTACGGTAAAGTCCGACAGCTTCAGCGCCATTAGCGTTGACACCTTCAACATCTTTTGGTGTACCGATGTTTGCAGCCAGTTCAAAATGTTTTCCGTCAGCTGTTACTGTTTCAGCATCTTTCAGTAAATCCCATTCAGATTTTTGTTTTGCATAGGCTTCACCCGCTGCTTTAAAGGTTGCAACTTGTTCTTCTGTTGGATTGATAATAACCTCACCAGTAATTCCATTCACAGCAACTGTATCACCGTCTCTTACTAATTCGGTAATGTTATTTGTTCCAAGAACCGCAGCAATTTCAAGAGTACGAGCCATAATAGCTGAGTGACTTGTACGTCCACCAATGTTGGTTACAAAAGCTTTAACAAAGTTTTTATCTAATTGAGCGGTATCAGAAGGAGTCAAGTCGTGAGCAATCACAACCACTTCTTCATTGATCATAGCAGGGTTTGGCAAGCGTACACCAAGCAAGTGAGCCAACACACGTTTGGTCACGTCGCGAATGTCTGCTGCACGTTCTTGCATGTATGGGTTATCTTCCATATTTTCAAAGAGAGTGATGAACATGTCTGTTACTTCTTTCAGACCTGCTTCAGCATTCACTTTTTTTGCACGAATTGTTTCTTTAATCTGACCAATCATTTCTGGGTCAGAAAGTACCATTAAGTGAGCATCAAATACTTGAGCTGCTTCTTCTCCAAGGCTTTCTACTGCTTTCTCACGGATAACAGAAAGCTCGTTCTGTGAAGCTTCAAGAGCTACATCCAAACGAGCCTCTTCTGCATTTGTATCTTCGACTGAAGCAGTCTCAAATGATAAATCCGGTTGAACAAGTAGATATGCCTTAGCAACAGCAACACCATCAGATGCTGCAATTCCTTTTAGCATTTCTGTCATGTTAAGCCAATCCTTCTTTTGTCATTGTTTCTGCGATTGCTACAATTGCATCATCAGCGTCTGCACCTTCTGCAGTAATTGTTACATCAGCCCCTTGACCAACACCAAGACTCATAACACCCATGATTGATTTGAGGTTTACTGATTTACCTTTGTATTCAAGAGTAATATCTGAAGCAAATTTGCTAGCAGTTTGAACTAACAAAGTTGCTGGACGTGCGTGAATACCTGTTTCTGCCACAATGTGGAAATCTTTAGAAGCCATAGTTTGACTCTCCTTTAATGTAATCTTTTTGGGGTCTCATGTGATAACCCTTACAATTCTAGATTATAACATCTTTGTAAAATTTTTTCAAGAATTTTATGTGTATTCAGCAAGTCTTTTTTATGAGAATTACTGAAATTTCATTAAAACGAGATTTTCACTGTCCAATTGATTGACACATTTTTAATCCATTGTTCCCTAAGGAAAGCTTAGTCTAACGAAGCCCAAAACAGGAGTTCATTCTATCTTTTTCTCTTTCCAAGAAAACACTATATCTAGTATCATGGTATTTAAAATTCCAAAACAAAACACAATATTTAGAACGTGACAGTTGACAAAATTCCCTGATTTGGATATACTAATTCTATACTGAATTTAAAGAAATTAGGAGTTCATTATGGTAACTATTTACTCAAAAAATAATTGCGTGCAATGCAAAATGACAAAACGCTTCTTAGATACGAATCATGTCGAATATCGTGAAATCAACTTGGACGAACAGCCTGAATACATCGATCATGTGAAAAGCTTAGGCTTTAATGCTGCTCCAGTCGTTCAAACTCCAACGGAAGCATTTTCCGGTTTTCAACCAGGTAAATTGAAAAAATTATCATAAAATTGTTGTAATCATAGAGCTATCCAGCCGCTTCTATAAACCATAGAAGCTCTTTCTTTTGCAAAACAATTCAATTATTTAGAAAAGGAACAATATGGGACTTAAACAACTCGAAGACGTGACGTATTTCCGTCTGAATAACGAAATCAACCGTCCAATCAACGGACAGATTATGCTTCACAAAGATAAGGAAGCCTTGGAAGCATTCTTTAAAGAAAATGTTGAACCAAATACGAAAAAATTCTCTTCTATCACAGAAAAAATTCACTATTTAATTCAAGAAAACTATTTAGAAAAAGAATTCATCCAGCTTTATTCACCTGAATACATCGAAGAGCTAGCTTCCTTCATTCATGAGCAAGATTTCCACTTTAAATCTTTCATGGCAGCTTATAAATTCTACAATCAATACGCTCTCAAAACAAATGACGGCGAGTATTACCTTGAAAGCATGGAAGACCGCGTTCTTTTCAATGCGCTCTATTTTGCCAACGGTAATGAAGCAATCGCCAAGGATATTGCCAATGAAATTATTCACCAGCGCTATCAACCGGCTACACCAAGCTTCCTCAATGCAGGACGTGCCCGTCGCGGTGAACTAGTTTCTTGCTTCCTCATCCAAGTAACAGATGATATGAACTCTATCGGCCGCTCCATTAACTCTGCTCTGCAGCTATCTCGTATCGGTGGTGGCGTTGGGATCTCTCTCAGTAACCTGCGTGAAGCAGGTGCTCCCATCAAAGGGTATGAAGGGGCTGCTTCTGGTGTTGTACCAGTGATGAAACTGTTTGAGGACAGCTTCTCTTACTCTAACCAGCTGGGGCAACGTCAGGGAGCCGGGGTTGTTTACCTCAATGTCTTCCACCCAGATATCATCGCTTTCCTTTCTACAAAGAAAGAAAATGCTGACGAAAAAGTTCGGGTTAAAACTCTTTCTTTAGGAGTTGTCATTCCAGATAAATTTTACGAATTAGCTCGTAAGAATGAGGAAATGTACCTCTTCAGTCCTTACTCTATTGAACGCGAGTACGGTGTCCCATTTGCTTATATTGATATTACTGACAAATATGACGAATTGGTTGCCAACCCTAAGATTAATAAAACGAAAATTAAAGCTCGTGATTTAGAAACAGAAATTTCTAAACTCCAACAAGAATCTGGCTATCCTTATGTCGTAAATATCGATACAGCTAACCGTTCAAATCCAATCGACGGTAAAATCATCATGAGTAATCTCTGCTCTGAAATCCTGCAAGTACAAGAACCAAGTCTCCTGAATGATGCTCAAGAATTTGTACATTTGGGAACGGATGTTTCTTGCAATCTTGGGTCGACCAATGTAGTCAATATGATGACTTCACCAGATTTCGGTAAGTCTATCCGTACCATGACGCGGGCGCTAACGTTTGTTACAGATAGCTCTCACATCAAAGCCGTTCCGACTATTGATCATGGCAATAGCTTAGCTCATACTTTTGGGCTAGGAGCCATGGGCTTACACAGTTATCTGGCTCAACAGTTGATTGAATATGGTTCAGCTGAATCAGTTGAGTTTACCAGCATTTACTTTATGCTCATGAATTATTGGACACTTGTTGAATCCAACAATATTGCTCGTGAGCGTGGCATGACTTTCCACAACTTTGAAAAATCTGATTATGCCAACGGTACTTACTTTGACAAATACCTGACGGGTGAATTTGTACCTCAGTCTGACCGTGTCAAAGAACTCTTCACAGGCATCTTTATCCCGTCTGCAGAAGACTGGGCAGAGTTACGCGATAAGGTTAAGGCTGACGGTCTCTACCATCAAAACCGCCTAGCCGTTGCACCGAATGGCTCTATCAGCTATATCAATGATGTATCTGCTTCTATCCACCCTATTACGCAACGCATCGAAGAACGCCAAGAAAAGAAAATCGGAAAAATCTACTATCCCGCAGCTGGTCTATCAACTGAGACGATTCCTTATTATACCAGCGCTTACGACATGGATATGCGCAAGGTCATTGATGTCTATGCAGCAGCGACTGAGCATGTAGATCAAGGACTATCTCTGACCCTCTTTATGCGTAGCGACATTCCGCAAGGACTCTACGAATGGAAAACCGAAAACAAACAAACGACACGCGACCTGTCTATCCTGCGCAACTATGCCTTTAACAAGGGCATCAAATCGATCTACTATGTCCGCACCTTTACAGATGACGGCGGCGAAGTTGGAGCCAACCAGTGTGAGAGCTGCGTGATTTAACGAGGATTAAAATTTCTCTTGTTTATGTTAGTACAACAGCTGCTATGAGCGAGATTCTTTTGTACTATATAAAGTTTTTAAAAACCTTTCAGAACAAATTTAAACTATCTGTAAACGATAAAAATCAATTGGAATAAAAGAAAGTAATCAACATGAAAACCTATTATAAAGCCATAAACTGGAATGCCATTGAAGATGTCATTGACAAGTCCACTTGGGAAAAGCTGACCGAGCAATTCTGGCTCGATACGCGAATCCCCCTCTCCAACGATTTGGATGACTGGAGAAAATTATCACCTAAAGAAAAAGACCTTGTTGGTAAGGTCTTCGGCGGATTAACATTATTGGATACGATGCAATCCCAATCAGGTGTCGAAGCTATCCGAGGAGATATTCGCACACCTCATGAAGAGGCTGTGTTGAATAACATCCAATTCATGGAGTCTGTTCACGCTAAGTCGTATTCATCTATTTTCTCAACCCTTAACACGAAATCAGAAATTGACGAAATTTTTGAATGGACCAATACAAATCCTTATTTGCAAAAGAAAGCAGAAATTATCAACGAGATTTACCTCAATGGAAATGCTCTTGAAAAGAAGGTTGCCAGTGTCTTTTTAGAAACCTTCCTCTTCTACTCTGGTTTCTTTACTCCGCTCTACTATCTTGGAAATAACAAATTAGCCAATGTAGCTGAAATCATCAAATTGATTATCCGCGATGAATCTGTCCACGGAACGTATATCGGTTATAAATTCCAGTTAGGCTTTAACGAATTGCCAGAAGAAGAACAAGAAACATTCCGAGAATGGATGTACGACCTGCTCTACACCCTCTATGAAAACGAAGAAGACTATACAGAAACTTTGTATGACGGCGTCGGATGGACGGAAGAAGTCAAAACTTTCCTTCGGTATAATGCTAATAAAGCTCTGATGAATCTTGGTCAAGACCCACTTTTCCCTGATACAGCTGATGACGTCAATCCGATTGTCATGAATGGTATTTCAACTGGAACCTCTAACCATGACTTCTTTTCTCAAGTCGGAAACGGTTATCTTCTTGGTGAAGTTGAAGCCATGCAAGATGATGATTATAATTACGGGTTATAAAATATCAATTAACAAAAATAACATCTAATAACACAAAAACACGAATGGGACATACCAACAATAAGTGGTACTACTCCTTTCGTGTTTTTGATTTTAAATTATGAATGATTTGCCATTTTTAAACCACTATTGAAACATCGTAAGCAGCATAACGAGAGCTGCTGGTGTGTTGTTTAAAATATGCACAGCTATTGAATCCTTGAGATTTCCTCGACGTGCAAAGGCAGCATAAAGCACTAATCCCATGGCAAAATAAAGTGGAAACTCTGTCCATTTTGAAATATGAGGAAGTGCAAAAATGATAGATGTTATGATGGCTGCTGATATTTTTTGATCTTTCTCAAAGAAAAAGATTGTCGCAAAACCACGGAATACTAATTCTTCAATCACCGGAGCTATTATTGCAACAGTTACTACATATAACAGAGCAAAAAAAATATGATTAACAGACATAATTTTTCCTAGACTTTGTAAAGCGTTATCGTTGCTGGTCGTACTTTGTCCTGTTAAAAGAATATTTAGATAAGTTCCAACTACTGCTACCACTCTCGCCACTAAAAAGAATAACAAGACTTTTCCAAAATCTCCCCAAGAAAACGACAGAACTTTGACGTCTTTTGAGATGTGTGTTTGGTATCTTCTCCATAAAGTGCGGATAGCAAAAAACACGAGCACAAGGTAGGCTAACACCAGTAAAATTTCTATATACACGGGCAAATCTTGCCCTCTAGCTAGAAACAACATAGGAATGCCATTGATAGCCATGACTAACACAATCAGTCCCAATAATTTTAAAATTCCAAGTCCAAGATGGGCTATTTTTTTCATTAAAATGCTCCTCGTATAACTAGTTATGTTTCATAAGATTGGGACAGAACTTATCTTGAAAAATTTAAGTTCGTAGTTCCCTACATGAAAGACTGATCAACAGTCTCCCTGACTGTTGAGGCGGTGGATAAAGAAAACAGAGTTTTCGTCAAAAGTGTTCTTTCTAGCTTGAAAAGCGAACAGGTTTCAGACTTGCTTCGCAAGCCCTATCCGCCACCTCAAAGCAATGCTTTGAGCAATCACCTATTGTGCTATTCGCTTATCACTAAATGAGATAGAGGTAGAGATACTTTTTGACCAGCCTTATTTAAAGTATTTCTTTATCATAGAAATATTTACTACATTGATGTAAAGACGGATAAATACTACAATTGCAATAGGAAGGTATTGAATTTCACGTAATAGAAGCGAAATAGTAAACAGGAGGATGTAGAACGCTGGCAAAATAAACTGATTTAACTGAAAAAGAATCTTAAAGCTCTGCTCATAATGTGCTTCTCTTTCTGCTTCATCATAGGTCTTCATCAAGGCTAAAACATCTTCGGGAAATGTAACGATTGGCAATTTAACATGCCGAACCTACTCAATTGTCTTTTGGAGACAATATTGTCCATATAGAATAAAAGCAAGTGCTACATAAGGAAATAAACTGCCTGTAATCAAAACACTATTTTTAGTAATGAATACATTAATGTTAGTATATCAAAAATCGTCAAGATTGTCACAACGTCTAATAAAATAGTACCATATTCCAAATTTTTGAACATCTTCTGATAAAGTTGTTCATTTAATTCATCTCCATTTGTTAATTCTGACTGGCTTTGAATTGTCCGACTAGACTGTAGTAAATAAATTGTCATACAGAATAAAATCAGATTAAGCACACGAATCATCCACCCGAAAAGTGTACTATTTAAAAAGTTGGAAAATGGAAATTTCCGAGCCAACTATTTGCTACAAAAATTCCTAGCAAAACACTCACTACTAGTAAACCGATAATTTTCATCCATTTTTTCATCGCTATTCTCCTTTAGATAAAATACATTTTCTACGTTTTCTCCAAAAATATGTGCAATCTTCAAGGCAATGATGACAGACGGAGCATACTCTCCCCGCTCAATCAAACTGACGGTTTGTCGAGAAACTCCTGCTTTTTTAGCCAACTTTGTTTGATTCAACCTATCTCGCGCTCGAAGTTCTTTTAATCGATTTTCCAGCTTCATATGCTCCTCTCCTTTCATCTCTATTGTAACTCATTCGTGTCATTTTGACAACTATTGTTATCAAAAATCATTAACATTATCATTGTCAATTCAATGTAGAAATTTATCCAATTCATATAAAAATCCCCCAAAATTAGTTTGTACCTAACTTTGAGGGAATCCCTTCAACATGATGTTGATTTTCTTGCTTCAACTAGTCATTATTCTTTTTTGAACGTTTTGCTAAGATGAAGATGACAACTCCTAAAATGACAATTCCTACCAAACCGAGGAAGGTTACTTTTTCACCAGTTGACGGAAGGAAGCCACGTTTATTTTGTTTTGGCGTTTCTTTGACAACTTTGTAATTTACTTTGTAAGTAGAGAAGTGTGTTGTTTTAAAGCTAATCGTTTGATCTTTGTTGAGAACAAAATCAAATTTTTCCGCTTGCTTGCCGTCTTTCATAGCATAAACAGAATCCACCGTAGCACCTTGCTTCACTGGTACTGTCACTACTGTTGAACTGACTTGTGACACTGCTTCGCCTTTTGGATTGGTCAAGGTAATGTCATAGCTATCTGCGTTTTCTTCAATCGTCTTTTTAACTGCTAATTTGAGATTAGCTTTCACCAAATCTGCATTTTGCAAGCGAACCCCTGTGGCTGTATCCACTAAGGTATCAGAAGTTTCGCTTGGTTTAGGTTTTTCAGTATCTGATGAACTAGATGTAGACGTTTCATTTGTACTTGAAGAAGATTGATATGTAGATGAAGTGGAAGATGTGGTTGAAGATGACTCACTTGTACTTGAAGATGGTTCTAAGCTAGAGCTTGGTGGCGTTTGCTCATTTTTAATCTTTTCTTCCATTTCAGCTTCTAGAGCTTTCATTTCTTTAAAGACTGCCTCTGCACGCGCCATACTAGACGCAGTCACTTCTTCTGACGAAGCTCCACCTGCAGCTGCGTATTGTTCATCTAATTTGGCTTGTTCTTCAATCAATCGTGCTTCCAAAGCTTTCCCTTTTTCTTGAATGCTATTGCCAAATAATTTTTGATGTTTGGCTGCCATATCGTAAATGTGTGACGCAACCCAATACCAAGAATCTTTGTCATATTTCGTTGTATCAACTTGATAAGCAGCATAAGTATTGTTGATATTTCCATAGTATGGCAAGTATGGTGCAAAGCGAGGACTACCAACAGAAAGCCACATTGTGCCACCACCCATGCTAGCAGGGATATTATCTTTCAATTGGAAAATGTGCGCTTCCATTACGTTTGGATTGCCAAGAGGATATTTATAGACTGGATCTACTTTTCCACGTTGAGGAATGCCTTTCCCGTCCAATTCCATTTGGTCAAGGGGTTTAAATTGCGTTCCTTCAAAACGGTTCCGCTGCATCCGCATCACATCTGCAACACTGATTTTCTTATTGCTAGATTGCAACAAATCAAAATATTTATCATCATAATTGACTGGTGCGTCTGGATTCAAAGCCTTAATACCTGCCCAAGCACGCGAACGATCAGCTTCTGCCATTGGCGGATTGTAAGATTGGGAAATATGGAACATGCCATTGATTTCCTTGTAGGAATTTGCATCTCGTGCTACTTTTTCTACATTTTCTGAAGCAATGACATTTTCCTTATCATTAAAATCAACACTTCCTAAGAAAAAGGTGTTAGGGAAAATACTATATTTGTCGTCTGGATATTTAATGGCAACATATTGATGACCAGATAAGATTTCCATGTACCAGACACCTGTCTTATCTGCAATTGTCACAATGTTTCCTTCAGCAGCGCCTTGTTTTTTGACAATCTCTGCAATGAGCTCCACACCTTCACGAGCCGTTTTGACATGTGGCAAGACAACCGTTGTCATAATGGATTCTGCTAAACCTTTTTCCACATAAGGATCAACTTTCTGGATATCTTTATTCGCCTTAGCTGATACTGTAGCAGAAATGGAAACTCCATGCTCATTGAAGCCTACTTCATCAAAAATACCGTCTTTTGGTGTAACGTCCGAAACAGAAGTATATTTATAGCTATGTGCGGGTAATTGCCATTCAAAGCCATTGGCTTCATCAATCAGCTTTTCTCCCGCTTGATTGTTCTTGGCTGGATGAACTTTAAAGACTTTGTTATGATTAGGCTCCAAATCCTCTGTACGACCATACAAAGTCGAACCATCTGCTGTCAAGTTCTTCCCAACAATAAAACCTGTACAGGCTTCTACTGCTTGAAAAGGAAAGAGAATGAGAGTAGATAGCAGAATTGTTAAGCGAAAAATCAATTTTTTCATATATTTCTCCTTTTATGATTGCATGTTGAATACATCAACTTTTAAGAGTGAGCATCACTCTTATCACCTTTTTAAAACCGTATACCTTAAATTTAGTATACTATTTTAAATCTATTTTAGCAAGCGGTTTCATATAAGTTTCGTGTGTTTTGGTTCCTTATATCTTAAAATTCATAGTAAAAAACCAGAAAATCATTCCTGGAATTTTTGTTCATATCGTAAAATTTCTTGCAGTATTTCTTGATAATCAGCAGTCTCTAAATGATACGTTAACTCTTCTGGAGTGTAGGAATTTTTTCTCAAAAAGAAATCGCTCGGCACTTCTAATCCTAAAGCATTCAAAACGGTTTGAGAAAATTCTACATAAGCAAATCCAATGGCTGTAATAACATTCTTGTCTTTTACAACAGGCTGATGGAGGAAAGTTCCTTTTTCCAAAAAAGAAAAATACTCTACTAATTCCATATACAGACCACCTGTGTAATACCGGCTTCTCAACAAATCTGCTTTCCCTAAAAACATAGGAGATGAGGAAATAGCCGCTACTATCGTCCGCTTTGTGTCTACCCTTTCCAAAAAAGAAATTAGTCTGGAATCATAAAGGCTAACAAATGGCTCTAGCGTGCCTGGCAATATGATGCAATCATACTTTTCATTTTGCACTTCTTTAAAAGTAAAATCTGGAATAACTTGCAATCCTTCTTCACTCGTATAGACTTTCTTTTCTGAAGCAAGATAATCCAAAGATTGTCCAAAAGAAAGACAAAGTGTTGATGTCAAAGTTGTGATTTCCTGCAATGAACATGCTGGATACAGCAAAACTGCTATTTTCATAGATGCTCCTTCTCGAAAGGTGAGGCATACCTCTTCTACAAGATTTTTATTTCCTATGTTTATCAGGATCCCAAACGAAACTTGCGATGAAACTGAAAGCAAATGTCAGCAAGCCAACAACAATTGACAGTAACAGAGCGATCAAACGGGGGATTAGCAATAATATATTTGGATTTTTTTTCACTTCAAGAGCTGCTACTTCTGCATCTAAACGATCAAATTCTGTCTGAATACGACAGGCAACTTCTTCCACACCCTCATCATTCATCTTTTTGATGTCTGAAATATCAATGGGTTGTCCAAAATCCATGTCTACACGTTCGCCTTTTGCCAAACCTTTCAAACTCATCGGTCCTACATAAACAACTGGAAGAATGCGTACCTTTGCCATTTTAGCAATCAGTGCAACGCCCCCTTTTACATCTGTCGAATGCCGACTTCCACTTGGAAACATAATCAAAGACCGATTGCTTGATTTCAACATCTTGACGGGGTATTTAATAGCAGATGCTCCTGGATTCTCACGGTCAATCGGAAATGCACCACACATGCGAATCCACCAACCGAAGATGCGATTTGTAAACAATTCTTTTTTTGCCATAAAGATAAATTGCTTGGGTCTTGTTGCAAAAGCCATGTAAACAGGATCCCACCAAGTACGGTGTGGAGCCACTAAAATATAATTTTCCTCTTGGTCTGGAATGTTCTCCAAATGATGGTATTGAGCATTACCATTTAAAGCCCATAAAATCAACATCACCAATCTTCTTAAATATCTATAAAACATAGGCTCTCCCTTCTTATCCTTTTTATTATACCTTATCCAATGACCACTCGCAAACTTTTTTTGCTTTAAAACTGTTACAGCTGAATGGATTCTATTAGAAATTTTATTAAAAAAATGGTATGATTATCCTCATGAACATGAAAGAATTTACAGGATTAACCCACCAGCAAGTCCAAGAAAAAATTGCACAAGGACTTACCAATAATTTTACAGCCAATACGAGTACCAGCACCTGGCAAATCATCAAGCGCAATGTTTTTACGCTATTTAATGCGTTAAATTTTACCATTGCCCTGGCACTCGTTACTGTACAAGCATGGAGCAACTTGGTTTTCTTTGCTGTTATCTGTTTTAATGCCCTCTCTGGTATCGTGACAGAATTGCGAGCTAAACACATGGTCGACAAACTGAATCTTTTAAACAAAGAAAAGATAACGGTCATTCGCGATGGCAAATCTAGTCAAATCAATCCAGAAGACTTAGTCTTGGATGACTGTATTCAATTGGCTACGGGGGAGCAGATTCCAAGTGACGCAACTGTTTTAGACGGTTTTGCAGAAGTGAACGAAGCCATGTTGACAGGTGAAAGTGACCTTGTTCAAAAGGAGATTGGGGAGCAATTGCTCTCAGGAAGTTTTCTTGCCAGCGGGCGTGTTATTGCTAAAATCACTCATGTAGGCTCTGATAATTATGCTTCTAAACTGATGCTAGAGGCTAAGACTGTCAAACCAATCAATTCTCGTATCATGAAATCCATGGACAAGATTGCAGGTTTTACAGGAAAAATCATTATCCCTTTCGGAATTGCGCTCTTTCTAGAAGCTCTCTTTGTAAAACATTTACCTGTCAAAGACTCAGTTGTCAATACCTCAACGGCTCTTCTGGGAATGCTGCCAAAAGGAATTGCTCTTTTAACGATTACTTCTCTTTTAACAGCTGTCATCAAGCTGGGCTTACGAAAAGTCCTCGTACAGGAAATGTACTCCGTTGAAACATTGGCCCGTGTTGATATGCTCTGTCTTGATAAGACAGGCACCATTACACAAGGGAAAATGCACGTTGAAACCTTCAGCCCACTCACAGAAGATTTTTCAGAACAAGCAATCTCTGACATTCTTAGTGCTTATATCACTGCAAGCGATGACAATAATCCAACTGCCCAAGCCATTCGCAAGCAATTTACTACTCCGACTGACTATCAAACAAGTAATATGATTCCATTTTCGAGTGACCGTAAATGGGGAGCTATGGAAATGTCGGACTTAGGTACTGTCTTTCTCGGTGCGCCTGAAATGCTCTTTCATGAAGAAATTGAGCTAGCACAGGAAGCTCAAAAGCGTGGTTCGCGTGTGCTTGCTTTAGCTATTAGTCCTGAACGCATTGACCATAAACACATTCACTTACCAAGTAGCATTCAACCCATTGCCATTTTAGAAATCACAGATCCGATTCGTGACGGAGCAGCTGATACTTTGGAATACTTACGCTCACAAGAAGTGGGATTAAAAATCATCTCAGGCGACAATCCAATTACTGTATCAAACATTGCTGCAAAGGCAGGATTTGCAAACTACCAAAGTTATGTTGATTGCTCAAAAGTAACGAATCAAGAGTTGATTGAGCTGGCAGAAACGACTGCTATCTTTGGTCGTGTTTCTCCTCATCAAAAGAAACTTATCATTCAAACCCTGAAAAAAGCAGGACACACCACAGCTATGACTGGTGACGGAGTCAATGATATTCTGGCATTACGGGAAGCAGACTGCTCCATTGCCATGGCTGAAGGAGATCCCGCAACACGACAGGTTGCCAATCTCGTTTTGCTCAATTCTGACTTTAACGATGTCCCTGAAATTCTCTTTGAAGGACGCCGTGTTGTTAATAACATCGCCCGCATTGCACCAATTTTCCTCATTAAAACAACCTATTCGTTCATTTTGACAATCATTTGTATTTCTAGTATCTTACTGGGACGAGCAGAATGGCTCTTGGTCTTTCCATTTATCCCCATTCAAATCACCTTAATTGACCAATTTGTTGAAGGTTTACCACCTTTTGTCCTCACCTTTGAGCGCAATATCAAACCAGTCGAACCCGACTTTCTTAAAAAAGCTATTTTTAAGGCTCTACCGAGCGGTTTAATGGTCGTCTTTAGCGTTTTATTTGTCAATATTTTCGGTGGACTACATGGCTGGTCACAAATAGAAATCTCAACTCTGCTTTATTATTTATTAGGCTCTATCGGCTTTCTATCTGTTATCCGTGCCTGCCTGCCACTCAATCTCTGGCGGATTCTGCTGATCCTCTGGTCACTCATTGGCTTCTTTGGAACAGCCGTTCTCCTGCAAAAGTACATCGAAATCGCTACTCTAACCAGCAACAGTTTGCCAATCTATTTCATTCTGATGCTCCTCTTTACAATTATTTTTATTGTTGTGACACACAGACAGAATGAACGGGAACAGAATTTGTAAAATTTAACCTATAGCAGTAAGAAAAGCCGTACATTTTTGTCTTACTGCTTATTTTTATTACTTCTTTTCCTCTACATCATGATATAATAAGGGTATATGGCAGAAATTCTTTTAAAAGACGGTGAGCGAATCAATCAGCTCTTTTCTACTGACGTCAAAATTATCCAAAATCGAGAGGTCTTTAGCTATTCAGTAGATAGCGTGCTCCTCTCCCGCTTTCCAAACTTACCTAAGCGTGGTCTTATCGTGGATCTCTGTGCCGGAAATGGTGCTGTTGGACTTTTTGCAAGCACGCGCACACAAGCCCAAATCATTGCTGTTGAGATTCAAGAACGTCTCGCAGATATGGCCCAGCGCTCTATTGAGCTAAATAATCTAACCAGCCAAATGCAGGTCATTCAAGATGATTTGAAATATCTCACCAGATATATCAGTGGTAGCAAAGTAGACATGATCCTCTGCAATCCGCCTTATTTTAAAGTAGATGAACATTCTAATCTTAATGCAAGCCGACATTATTTGCTTGCACGTCATGAAATTGCGACAAATTTGGAAGAAATCTGTCAAATTTCTCAACGGGTTTTAAAATCAAACGGACGTTTAACAATGGTCCATCGTCCTGAACGCTTCCTTGATATTATTGAGACCATGACAGCTCACAATTTAGCTCCGAAACGCATTCAGTTTGTTTACCCAAAAGCAAATCGCGAAGCCAATATGCTCCTCATTGAAGCTATTAAAGATGGTTCTCGTGATGGTCTAAAAATCCTGCCACCGCTTTTCATTCATAATGAAGATGGCAGCTACACTCCAGAAATTCATGAGATTTACTATGGAAATTAAAGCCTATATGTACGTTCTGGAATGTTCCGATGGCTCTCTTTACACAGGGTATACGACCGATGTCAAAAGACGAGTAGACACACATAATGCTGGAAAAGGCGCCAAATATACCCGTGCACGATTACCTGTTACTCTTTTGTATCAAGAAGAATTTCCCGACAAACCTTCTGCCATGTCAGCCGAGGCCCTCTTTAAAAGAAAAACACGACAACAAAAATTAGAATATATTGCAGATAAGAAAAAGTAGAAAGCGGGAGGTCTTTCTACTTTTTTGCAATGATTTATTGGTTATTTTTCTTAGAAATGACAGCAACAAATACACTCAGAAAAACAACACCGATACCAGCTAAATATGACATGCTAGTTCCTGTACTTGGTAATAATTCTTTGGTTTTAGCTAATTTTTTGTCACTTGTAGTAGGCAAAGTTTCCTTGTTCCTATTCGTTTGAGAAGACTTCCCATTTTTATTAGACGAATCAGAATCTGTCAACCCAGCATGGGAGTTTTCTCCTTTTTGTTCTTTATTATTAGAATTTTCCTTTGTTTTTTTACCATCTTCATGCTGAACATTAGATAAAGATTGATTTTCTAGTGGTACAAGGGCTTGAATGGCAGTCTGTAATGCTTCACATTCTGCATCAATTTCTGCTTGTGTCGCATCATCTTTTTGTAAAATAGCTTGCGCCTCTTCTACTTGTTCTTTTAAGTTCACAAGTGAATCCTTTGTATAATGCATAGTTTCCGCTAATTTTTCTTTTGCCGAAGAAAGAGCGGTTCCCAACTTTGTCTTATCTACTCCTTCTCTGGTTAAAAGCAAATCGTCAATTGTTCCCCATGAACCTTTATTTGCTTTCACAAATACTCCCAGTGTCACCTCTGTCTCTTTTGTTAGTGTAAAGTTCAATTTCGCTGTCTGCCAATTTGACCAACCAGCTAGTTTGACTTTTTCACTTTGAACATTTACTGCCTCAGCACGAGCAAAAGCATAAATATCTTCAGAGCCATTCGTATCACCACCTTGAATTTGAGCAGAAAATTGATAAGTTCCTGCTGGAAGTGTTATCTTTCTTTCAATGCCAGTTGTGTAATCGTTTGCGCCATTGTAGAAATTCATGGCATACTTGCCTGTTTTAGGCGTGTCTTGTCTACGCTTGATAAAATCGTTAAAAGTATAATCTGAAAGATCTTCTTCCTCAAAGCTAGAATTTGATAACAAACTCTCTTGCAGCTCTGCTTCTTCATTCTTATCATATTTTAGATTTGTATTCAACCCAGTATAAACATATTTAAATGTTGCAAGTGATGGCAAAGCTTTTCCTGTAAAATCAAACAATGCTTGATTATCCCATTCAGAGCCACCGTAATTTTCCTGATTAACATTTGGATCATACCCAATGGCGGCACTAGAAGCCCAGCCCGAACCGTATTTTTCCCAAATAGGTGTATTTACTTCTTTTCCTTTGGAACTAACCGGTGTCCAAGCTGGTTCCCAATAAAAGATGCCTAATGCACTTGCTTTATTCGCTGCATCAATGACATCTCGTAAGGCATGCGATTGCCCCTGAACAGAGGCGGGATAGCCACCTACCAGCATTTGATTTTGTGTTCGGATAACATTTTGTTGACCATCTCCATCTTCTAATGTATAGGCATAAGAAGTCTCTGCTACAAGTGTCTTTTTCCCATACTTTTCGGTCACTGTCTTTAAAACTGAAGTCAGATTATCTAAATTACCATGCCAAAAACTATAATAACTAGTAGCAAATACATCATAATCAATATGGTGATCTGATAAACCTTTTGCGTAATTTAGTATCGTTTCCGTTTTATCTGGGTTTGTAAAATGAAAAGCTATCAGTATAGTTGCATCCACTTCTCGCACTGCTTTGGCGCCTGCTGCAAACAACTGATAGCGTTCCTCTCCTGCTTCACCTGCTATCCCGCTACTCGTTGTTTCATTACCAACTTGAACCATTCCAACATCGACACCAGCTGCTTTTATTTTTTGAAGGCTCGTTTTGGTGTATTGATATAAAGCCTCTGATTTTTCAGACACATTCATATTTGTCCAATCTTTTGGTGGAACTTGCCGTCCTGGATCAGCCCAAAAATCTGAATAATGAAAGTCCACTAGTAGCCGCATACCATGTGCTGTAGCTCGTTTGCCAATCTCAATCGCCTTTTCTATATCGCTATTTCCAGCGCCATAACCATGTCCGTTATTATCATAAGGATTATTCCATACTCTAACGCGAATGTAATTCACACCATTTTCTTTCAAAATATCAAAGATATCTTTGACATTCCCATTTTCATCTTTGTACTCTACACCACTTTGTTCTTGAGCAATTACTGTTGAAATATCCGTCCCCATGATAAAATCAGATGATAAATTTTCTACTTTATCAACACGTATCTTAGTATTTTCATTAGCTTTAATAGGAATGACTCCTCCAAGCAAACAAAGACTAGCAGCAAAAACAAGCGACAATCTTAATCCTATTTTCATACAGTTTTCCTATTTCTAATTGGTTTAATATTTTAGTATTCGCTTTAAAAAACTGATAAAACAAGAAATAGGTTTTATCAGTTTTTAAACGAACATTTTATAAGAAGGCTAGTTATTCAAAATGCGAAAGAACGAATTGCACAGCACCTTTAGGATCACGCGTCAATTTGATATATTCAGCACCTTTTGTCGCAACAAGTTTGATGCCCAATTTATCCGTATCTTTCTTAATATCTTCATAGTAAGAATTGACTTGTGGAGCTAGCACAATCATGTCAAAATCTTTCATAATATCGTAGTGCGAACCATAAGCACCAGCTGTTGAACTAAGGTCTATGCCTAGTTCTACTGCGCCTTCTGTTAGTGCATTTGCTAGCATGGCGCTTGTCCCTGCACCGGCACATAGAACCAAAATATTATGATGCCTTCCATCTGCAACCGCTTGAATTTGATCGTCTATTTCTGCTTCTGCTGCTTCTTCGAGCTCCATCACTTCTGCTTTTTTCGCTTCTTCTTCTACTAATGAATCATCGTACGCTTTGATAAATGGAAGGTAGATGAAAGAATCAACTACAATCAACAACAGCATCAAGACAATAGATAAGATTCCTGCACCCGTACCTAAAATCAAGCCAATCGGTGCTGGCGTTGCCCAAGGAAGGACATACATAAAGCTATTCATACCTAACACATCAACAAAGAACTTGAAAGCACAAACATTGATTATTGGAGTGATTAAAAATGGAATAAAGAAATAAGGATTTAAAATAATCGGTGTTGCAAACAACAATGGTTCATTGACTGCAAAGCAAACCGGAACAAAGGAAGCTTTCCCGACAGCTTTTAATTGCTTAGATTTTGCAAAGAGCATGAAGAGGAATGGAACAACCAATGTTGCACCTGTACCCCCCATTGTGCCAACGAAGTTTCCAAGTCCAACTGTCAACACGTTTGAAGCATGATGACCTGCTTTTACCAACTGTAAATTTGTTTCCACATTTGCATAAATAATCGCGACAATAGCTGGTTCTACAATTGAAGGACCATGCACACCAACAAACCAGAAGAGCGCCATTGCTCCCCAAATAATTGAAATTCCTAAATAGCCATCAGCTGCGGTAAACAAAGGTTGGAGAAGTGTGATAACAGCTTCTGCAAACGAATGCCCAAAGAAATAACGTACGATTGTATCAATCAGAACAGCAGCAAATACTGCAAATGAAAATGGAAAGACATCACGGAAAGTTTGAGAAATTGTTCCAGGAACTTCTTTTGGCATCTTAATAGTAATGTCTTTCAATACACAGAATTTATAAACATTTACCGTGATAAAAGCTGCTACAAAAGCCGCTAAAATCCCTTTTGTTCCCATGTAGCCATTCGCTAAACCGTTTTCAATTTGATCCACACTTAAAAGGAGGAAGCTCACAATGGAAGCCAACATAACAGAAACCGAATTGATAGTCTTGTTGGTCGGCATATTGCGGTTCATTGATTCTGACAAACAACGAGCGGTCGTTGCGGACACGAGAATAGCTACTACACCCATAGAATAGCCATATACTTTCCAAAGCCAGGTGGAAACGTCATTTGGCAACTTAAATCCAAAAATTTCTGGAATTGCTGCTAGCAAGATAAAAATACTTGAAAATAAAATTGCAGGCATGGCGGCTAAAAATCCGTCACGAATAGCGCCAAGATAAATATTGCGTGATATTTTTTCAAAGAAAGGTTTTCCTTTCTCGATTTGTTTGATAATTCCGTTCATGGAATTAGTCCTCCTTGTATTGATTTTTATATAATTCAATAAAATCTATGATTAATTCTTTTAACAATAATGTCGTCATCAAATGATCTTGACCGTGAATAAAGATAAATCCTAAATCTAAATCTTCCCCAGCTGCCTCTTGTGCTAAAATCTGCGTTTGTGAATTGTGGGCTAAATTCAAATTTTCATCTGCTTCTTTTAAAGCAGCATCTACATTTGTAAAATTCCCTTGACGAACCTCTTTCAGCAAATTCAGTAAACAACTACGTGCATCCCCCGAATAAGCTACGATTTCAAATCCCAACATTTGTAATTCGTTTTTATTCATCTTATCTCCCTTCTTAAATCACAATCTTTGTTTCACTAACATGCTTGTACCAATAAGCGGATTCCTTAGGGTAACGCTTTTGAGTTTCAAAATCAACGTAAAACAAGCCATAGCGTTTATTGTAGCCATTTGACCACGAGAAAACATCCATCAAAGACCAAAGGAAATACCCTTTTACCACAACACCGGCATCAATAGCTTTGCTTAAAGATTGCAAATACACTTTCAAATAATCAATCCGTGGCTTATCCATGACGATACCATTGTCAAACTCATCTTTATAGCCCATTCCATTTTCAGTGATATAAATCTTTTGATAATGTGGATAGTCTTTCTTAATTCTCAATAAAAGGTCATACAAGCCTTCTGGGTAAATAATCCAATCCCAGTCTGTTCGTTCAATCCCTTCCTTGTAAATCCGTTCTCCAATGCCTTTCACTTTATAAACTGAAGTGCCTTTATCACCCGTTCCATTATGATGAATAGTTGATTCGCCCTGATAAGCCTTAACAAAATGACATTGATAATGATTGATTCCAAGATAATCATTTCGGTGACTAGCTTTTTTCATTTCTTCAAAGTCGCTTTCAAGGAATTCATAACTAGCATTGTTAGCAGCGCAAATTTTATTAAGAGCTTCCATTGTTTCGTTTGAATAATAACCTAGATAAGTAGCATCTAGCAAGAAACGAATAGAAAGCGCATCATCCAGAAAAGCTGCATACTTATCTTCTTCGCTGTCTGTTGCTGGATATTTTGTTTCCAAAGAATGCACCACTCCAATTTCACCGAGGTAACCCTTTTCCTTAAAAAGATTTACTACACGCGCATGCGCGTACATCATATTGTGCAGGCATTGAATCACCTTACTCAAATCGTACTGAATCCCCGGAGGAAAGACACCGAGCAAGTATTGATTGGTCGCCACAGGATAAATTTCGTTAAAAGTGCTCCAATGATGAACCTCTGGAAATTCTTGAAAACAAAATTCAGCATATTCCACAAACGCTTCAATCGTATCACGATTGAGAAAATCACCTTGATCAAACAAAATTTTCGGAGTATCAAAGTGATGCAATGTAACAAACGGCAGGACGTGGTGTTTCGCACATTCAGCAAAAACACGGTGATAAAAATCTACTCCTTCTTGATTCACTTCACCACGTCCATTCGGAAAAATCCGACTCCAAGCAATAGACAAGCGCAAACCATTGACGCCAAACTCCTCACACAACTCAATATCTTTTGAATATTGATGATAAAAATCGCTGGCTGGATCTGCCAAAAATCGTCCTTGTTTTTCTAAAAATTCATCCCAAGCGACCGGACCTTTTCCACCTTCTTTTGTAGCTCCTTCTACTTGATAAGCAGCTGTTGCACCGCCAAAAATAAAATCTTCTGGTAATTGAAACATGTCTTCTCCTTTACAATAATCTTTGAATATGAATCACCAAATACACTTTCTCATTTGGATGAAGTCCCCCACCCAAATGCTGATGAATGACTTCATAAATATCTTCACCAATCTGATAGGCTTCTGGATAATCCTTTTTGATATGTTCTTCCAAACTCTTCATTGAGACTTTTGAATCACTGTCATCTTGATCCAAACGCTCAATAAAGTACGTCAAATGAATCATTAAACGATCATAAAAATTACTATTCTTTTTTGTCCGCTTAATACCATGTTTTAAAAGTTCCTCTTGCACCAAAGCAATCATTTGTCGGGTCAGTGTTTGTTCATCTTTACTAATCACGACATCTTCGCCTTTCGCATTGATAAACTGTAAGGCTAACCGCCCAATCTCATCTTTTGGAAAATCCACATCCAATTTTTCTTTTAAAATCACCAAAGCATGCTCAGCAATTTTGTACTCCGTCGGATATTGCTCCGACATATCCGGCAAGTGATTACTTTTATAAGTATTTCTTTGCAGCGCTTGATAACTACAATAAATATGATCTGTCAAAGTTACATAGATGTACTCTTGAACTGGAAATTGGAACTGTTGAATACCATAATCAATAATTTCATAACTAGTCGTGATAAAGTCCAAGGGAACATCTTTTAACAAAGCAGAAAAGTTTTCGCGCGATTCTTCACTTTTTAGTTGAAAGACTTTTTCTACTCGTTCTTCTGCCAGCAAATCCCCTTTTTTCTTTTTAAAAATGATACCGAGCCCCATGACAACAGCCTGTTCACCACTTTTATTTTTGACCACCGCAACATTATTATTTAGTGGCTGGACAATTCGAAACATTCGTGTCCTCCTTCCTAACAATCTTTCTGTAAAACATAAAAAAAGCCATAAACAAACCAAGACTTTTTACTTGGGTCATTTATGGTCTCGCCTAATTTCTTAGTTACAATCCATGTTTTATTTAACTTTATGAATAGAGTTTAACACATTTTCAAACTTTTGTAAGCCCTTTCTTACTTTATTTTTTAAAAATTTATACAAAATGGATAATTTGTATAAATTTAAAATCTTTCATTCTACACTTAAAAAAATAACTTACTTCTGCGCAATACCATTTGGGATAATGACTTCTTTGAGCAGTTTCTCTTCTTCCTTGATGCGATTATACAAAACTACCACATACAGAGGAAATAGAATACAAAATGAAATTAGTGAATGACAAAGTAATGCTAAACCAATCAACTCTGGAACGATATTCAAGAAATAATTTGGGTGTTTCACATAGCGGAAAAGCCAATGATCGACAAACTTATGATCGTTTACAAGCATCAATTTCACTGTCCAAATGTCCCCTAATAATTGCGTCACAACATAGAGCATAAACATTGAAAATAGCAATAGCCCCAAACCTATAGCACTAAGTGCGTCAAACCAAACCTGACGTATCGTAGCTTCAGCAAAGCAAGAAAGGTAAAATAAAATGTGAAGAATAGTGATATACTTGGTATTTTGCACGCCATATTCGCGCCCACCATTTGCCAATATCGCTTTCTCATTCTTCATCGATATTTTTAGAAATACCAACCGAAATACAAATACCGCTAAAACAATAAGTCCTGATAAAGTCATACGACCTCCTTATAATAAAATAATCTATTTTATTATATAAAGTGGGGATTTCCTAAGTCAATACATTCAAAAAATATCATATAAACTGTAGAAAGAATTTACAATGTTGTTAGTTCGATTTCGTCTACAATTCGTTTTACATCGGCTGGGTCTACTTTTGGAGTCCATTGCAGGCAGTTAGCTGTTGCATAAGCACAGGCACGAATGACAGCCTCTCTATCAACTCTCTCCTTACTTTCTAAAGCATGGCAGAGACTTCCAAGGAAAAAGTCGCCTGACGCAATAGGATTTTTAACATGAATTGTTGGAAACGTCAGTTGGAAAACATCATCCTGCAGGCGTGCTACGACTCCTTTTCCTCCCATTGTCACAATGAAATAGGGAATTTCATCATATTCTTTGAGAAGTTTTGCTGCTTCTTCTGCAGTTTCAACTGGACATCCTGTTAATTCTGCCAATTCTTCATCGTTAATTTTTACAATGTCAGGTTGTGCTGAAAAAGCTGCTTTTAGTGCGACACCGCTTGTGTCTACTACTAAATTCACATTCTCTGGCAAAAGACGACCAATTTGTGCAATATAATCATCTGGCATCCCTTTCATCAAAGAGCCAGAAAACACAACGCTATCGCCAGATTGAATGCGCTTTATAAGATTTGCAGTGAATTGTTCTAATAAATCCTTATTCAGCTCAAATCCCGCTTCATACACAAGATAGGTTTTTCCTAATTCTGTATCAATCATAATTGTACAAGTACGCGTATTTTTATCAACTTCTGTCACAACGAGCGGAATACCGTCTTCTTCATTTAATCGTTGAATATATTCGCCCATTTTGCCACCTAACATTGTATGAATGCAAAAATTTCCTTGTTCTTCGCCTTTTTCGCAATTCAGGACATAAGCCACATTAAAACTCTTTCCGCCAGCATTTTCATGCACTTGACTTGGTCGGTTGACCACATCTTCTTTAAACTGACTAAGTAAAACTGTCCGATCCAAAGCTGGATTTGGACAAACTAAATGGATCATGTTTCTTCCTTTCTTTTTTTCAATCAAAAGCCAGACTATTTCAAAAGGAATAGTCCAGCTTATTGTTATCTTATTATTCTATTTTGCATTTGTAGCGTATTCTTCATTTCGCTTAATCATTTGTTTTCTATACCAAGCAAAGATACCAATATAGAACACTAGAAAGACAATAACACCAAAGATAGCTTTGATATCGCCTGTTGTAGCATTTCCGATTGTCCAACCAAGTAATTTTTCAATTGGACCTTCAAGAGTAGAGTGGGTAATCAATTGTGTGCTAGCTACCCCTTTAGGAAATGCATCTACGCCTTTCGCTAAGTCCGTAACAAATGGCGCAATAAGTGTTCCAGATAGAAGGAAGAGCGGAAGCAACAAAGTTCCAAATGCAATCATTCGGATAAGCTTACCACGTGTAACAACCAGAAGTGCTGGAGTAACACCCATTGCAATAATCCCAGCAAGTGGCAAAATACCATTTCCGACTTTAGAAAGAAGGACTGCTTCTACTAGCATAATTGGTGCTAAAACATTGGCACATGCCCAGATTTCTGCACGACCTGCGATAAATGGCCAGTCAAGTCCAATATTGAATTTACGTCCTTGAAGACGTTTTGTTGCAACATTTGTAATTCCTTGTGAAAGAGGTTCTACTGCCGCGATGAACCAAGAACCAATAAGTGAGAACAATTCCAAGCAGACACCAGCTGTCAAACCAAGAGACAACCAACCTTTGATAACAAGTGACCATTTTGCTGCTTCGGCAACGCCAGATACTGGATGCGGCGTTCCCATAATTCCAATTACAATCCCAAGGATAAATCCAATGAAGAATTTAGAGCCCCAGAAACCAATTTTCTTATTCAGCTTGGCAGCGTCAAAATCATACTTATCCAGCCAAGGGAAAAATTTATCAAAAATCTTATCCAAAACCATAATGACTGGATTCATCATGTAGTTCATGTGAGTAGATGTCATTGGAGACGAACTTGGTGCATTGAGCAAGTCATCAAATGTTGGCTTCATTAAATCCGAGTTAATAATTTTCATTACTCCAACGAGTACAACAGCAAGCGTTGCGACAAAGAGAGAAACACCTTGGCTAACACCATTATTGTCCGCATACCATTTGATCAATAGACCTGTGATTGATAGATGCCAAATATCAAAAATATCAACATCTAAGGTATCTGTCTTTTTTGTAATCAACATCACAACATTGACGATGAGCATAATGAGTAAGAAGTAAAGCGTCCAAGCAGAACCCCATGTAATCGTCGCCAATGGTGCCCAACCAACGTCTGTAATATTAAGTTGAATTCCTGTATTTTCAACGAATTTCGCAAGTGAAGCCGAGAAAGCACCATTTAACATACCGATAATGGCACCAATACCCGTAAGAGCTATGGCAAGTTTAATACCACCTTCCAAAGCTTTGGAAAACTTCACTCCAAAGCATAAAGCAAGCACCGTCAAGACTATCAACATGATAATTGGTGCACCCATATCCAAAATGGGTTTAAAGAAGCGATTCGCTAAGTCAATAATGACATTCATAAAAAATCCTCCCGATTTTATTTTTTGAATGATAGTGAATGAAAAGTGAAATAACTATTTCAGTAGATAAAAATTGTTTTTATCTAGCGTTTCAATTTTTCATTTTTTTGTTTTTTTCTAATGAATTACTTTAACTAAGTCCATGTTCCTTAATAGCTGCTTCAATATTGTCATATACTGGTGCACTCATGGCTGGAATACGGAATAAAATTGGTCCTGCTTCAATAACAGGAATCCCCGGTTCAAATCCCAAATCCGTGGCTGCTATTGGTGTGAAAATATCATAACCTTTTATCAAGTCTTCATTCACATCTTTGACCATTACCGCATCGCATTGGACATCATAGCCGCGATTTGAAAGTTCTTCTTCAAGAGCATTTTTGATTTGGTGGCTTGAGTTTACTCCTGCTCCGCAAGCTGCTAAAATTTTAATCATTGTAACATCCTCCATTTTTATTTTTAATGATTTATTGTTTCCGATATATAATGAAATAGTTTATCTGCCTCATCCAGCTCGGATAAGGACTCTAGGTTGCCGTCAG
The DNA here is from genome assembly GCF_001812815.1 of Streptococcus sp. HMSC073A12. NCBI lineage: Bacteria > Bacillati > Bacillota > Bacilli > Lactobacillales > Streptococcaceae > Streptococcus > Streptococcus sp. HMSC073A12. Next base: position 89,088 of record NZ_KV810536.1, read on the forward strand.
CAGTAAAGAAATCCATCAATTGAGCCAATATATTCGTTTGACTGGCATTAGAATTATTGATAATGAAGAACAAAAGCGATACTTGTACTTCATTTGACGGAACAATCATATTATGAAAAGTCACCGGCTGATCTAAGCGGACTACAACCACCTTTTCTGCTAAATTATGGACAATATCCGTATGCGGAATTGCTACATTCGGCAAATCTTTCCCTAAAAATTCCATGTCCAGCCCCGTAGGAAAGGACTTCTCTCGCTCAATCAAGGCGTCTTTATAAGAAGACGTTACAATGTGCCTCTCCTCAAGGAGATTTGCAACCTGATTGAAAAGCTCTTCTTGACTGTCAGCATGCAGACAAAAGACTAAATCTTTATCGAACAACTGATAAAGTTCCATCATAGCCTCCTTCTATTTTGTTCTATTTTGTTTATAATCAAATTATATCATTATGTGTAAACGGTGTCAATAGTTTGTTTTGTTTTTTTATGTTATTTTTTGTTTGACAATATTTGCGTGAGATGTTATGATGTTGTTGTGAAATAAAAAAAGGAGGTATAACAATGAAAGTTATACTAGGTACAGACCGTGATGGTTTTGAGTTAAAAAATAAAGTAAAAACTCATTTACTCCAACTTGGTTATGACATTAAAGATCTCAACGAACAAGAAGGTGCTGCTGATTTTGTCGACTCTACAGATGCTCTTGTTGAAGAATTGCGAAAAGATGATACTGCCCGTGGTATTTTGTTTGATCGCTTTGCAATTGGTTCTTATATGGTTGCGAATAAACACCGTGGCATCATTTGTGCTGCTGTTTCAGATGAGCATTCTGCCATGATGACCATTCGTCACAATTCTACACGCATTATCACTCTCGGTGCAGCTATTCTCGGTGAAGAATTGGCAAATGCCTGTGCAGAAGCTTATTTAAAAGCTGACTATGATGCTGGACGCCACCAAGTTCGCATTGATATGCTTAATAAATTATGTTAAAGGGTAGGAGGAAAAATTATGAAAATCGCTCTCGGCTGTGACCATATCGTAACAGATACAAAAATGAAAATTTCTGAACATTTAAAAGACCTCGGTCATGAAGTCATTGATGTCGGAACCTATGACTTTCACCGGACTCATTACCCAATCTTTGGTCGTCTGATTGCAGAAGATGTTGTTTCAGGAAAAGCTGATCTTGGAATTGCCCTTTGTGGTACAGGAGTCGGTATCTCTGCTTCTGCTGACAAAGTTCCCGGTACTCGTGTAGCTCTTGTTGGTGACGTTCTAACCGCACGCTATGCAAAGAAAGAACTCAATGCAAATATCATCGCTTTTGGTGGACGTATTCTTGGTCAAAATCTGATTCATAATATCGTTGATGTCTTTCTTGAAACAGAGTACGAACCAACAGAAGCCAACAAACAATTGATTGAAAAAATCGATAATAGCATTGAAGTTAATCCTGAAATCGCTAAAAATGACCATATTTTCGATGAAGAAAATGCTAAATGGGCTCGCGGTGAATACCACGACTAAAAACTCAATACTCAGAAAAACAGGCTCAGTCTAATATGGACATGGCCTGTTTTTAAATAGGATGTGTCAATACCGCACGAAAGATACAAAACAAAAATCACCTGTTCCTCTATGAACAGGTGATTAAAATATTAACTATAAAACATTTGTATATGATTTATACTTTTCTTTGACCTTTGGTGAGATATGATCATCTGTGATTACTGCATCCAAATCATCCAACTGATAGAAACAATAGAAGGAATAGCTGTCAAATTTGCTATTATCTGCCACAATGTACTTTTCAATCGCATTGTTCAAGATAATAGCATTGCCATTTCCTTCTTCTTCATTGGCAGTCGTGACATTATGACCGTCAATTCCATTGACACCAATAAATGCTTTAGAAACTTTGATTTCTTTCAATAATTTATTAGCAAATTGTCCGACAAACGTTTGTGTCTTCACCCGATAACGACCGCCAATCAGGATAATATCACAATTGGGATTATCTTTTAATTTTTCAAAAATAGGAAGCGAATTTGTCACAATACTCACACTTTTATCAGCCAAATAATCTCCGATAAAATCCGTCGTTGTTCCCGAACCGATAAAAACTGTATCACCAGAAAAAATCAAATTGGCACATTTTTGAGCAATTGTTCGTTTTTCTTCAATATTTAACATCGTTTTTTCAGTATGGGAGGCTTCATTCAAGCCATTTTTTACTTTTTTGTGAGCTCCTCCATGAACACGAGTCAACAAACCTTGCTTTTCCAAGTCAATCAAATCACGACGTATCGTCATATCTGTTACATCTAGTAACTCTTTTAAGTTCTTAACAGAAACCACTCCTTGCTGATCCAATTCTTGGAGAATCACTCTATGCCGTCCTTCTTTCATTTTGTCTCCTTTCTAGTTTTATATAATTTTATTCCTCAAATATATTATACAACAATTTATTCATTTTGAAAAATTAAAAACAATATTTTTTTTGATTTTTGTAAAATATTGTTTGACTTTGTTTTATTTGTGTTCTATAATTGAACTATACAAAACAAAAGGAGTCTGAAGATGACAACAAAACAAAAAAAATTAAAACGTTTATGTGATAAAAACGGAATTATCGGCGCTTTGGCTATTGACCAACGAGGGGCTTTGCGTCGTATTCTTGGTGAAGATACTCCAGTTGAACAATTGGAAACCTTTAAAGTGCTAGTTTCGAAATACTTAACAAAATACGCTTCTTCTATTCTTCTTGATCCAGAGTTAGGTTGGAAAGCGGCGGAAGCTCGTGATAAAAACGCTGGATTATTAGTTGCCTATGAAAAAACAGGTTATGACAAAACTGTTCCCGGTCGCTATCCTGACCTCGTCGAAAATGTCTCCGTCCAACGCCTCAAAGCAAACGGTGCTGATGCTGTGAAAGTCTTACTCTATATAGATATTGACGAAGCTAGAGCAGTCAATGACATCAAAGAAGCCTTTATCGAACGGATTGCTTCTGAATGTAAAGCAGAAGACATGCCATTTTTCCTTGAGTTGGTTTCTTATGATGCCAAGGTGACAGATGAAAAGGAATATGCCAAACTCAAACCTCGCAAAGTCATTGAAGCAATGAAGCTTTACTCACAAGAACGATTTGGCGTAGATGTTCTCAAAGTTGAAGTTCCAGTCAATATGAAATATGTTGAAGGATTCGCAGAAAATGAAGTTCTTTACACCAAAGAAGAAGCTGCTGCCTTCTACAAAGAACAAAGTGATGCAACTTCTCTTCCATTTATTTTCTTATCTGCTGGAGTATCCGCACAGCTTTTCCAAGATACACTTCGCTTTGCTAAGGAATCCGGATCAACTTTCAACGGTGTCCTTTGCGGTCGTGCAACTTGGGCTGGTGCTACCAAAGCATACCAAGAAGGTGGCGAAGCTGCTACAATTAAATGGCTTGAAACAATAGGTAAACAAAATATTGTTGAATTAGATGCCGTTCTCCAAGAGACTGCTACGCCTATGGTATTTAAATAACTTTGTATCTCCTTATAAAAACATAAAAAGACGAATCGTTATTCGCCTTTTTATTATTGTATAATTACTTATCACCTTTATTACGGATGACAAATCCTGTTTTCTTCTCACTTGAAGTATTGCGAGGTTTTTTGTGGTCTTTGCGGTAACGCTTTTCTTTGTCAAAGCGATCGTGGCGACCACTCTTTTTGTAATTGTCACGCCCATTAGTACGGTCACACCGATCATTACTACGACGTCTATTTTTGCTGTTACGATTGCCTTTATTAGCTCCCGGAACATACTTAAATGGTAATGGCTTTTCACGCACGATTTCTACTTCTGGTAGAGTGTCTGGATCTTGTACGGTTAAGGTCAATATGTATAAAGCCAATTCTTCCGGTGTAAATTCAGTTGCCAACTTGCGAGCGTCTTTGCTAAACTTTTCAAATTGGTTGCGAATGTTTTCATCCGCAAAATCTCGCTCAATCTTTTTAAGTGCAACTTTTTTCTTAGCTTGAAAGGCTTCTTCTGCAGTGGCTGGTTTCATGCCTTTCATACGTTTTTTGGTCAAACTTTCAATGATTTGAAGATAACCCATTTCATTTGGTGCAACAAATGTAATGGACTGACCAGATTTTCCAGCACGACCTGTCCGCCCAATACGGTGTACATAACTTTCTGGGTCTTGTGGAATGTCATAATTGTAAACATGTGTAACACCAGAAATATCCAAACCACGCGCAGCAACGTCTGTCGCAACAAGAACATCTAAATTTCCGTTTTTAAAGTCGCGAAGAACACGGAGACGTTTTCCTTGGTCTAAATCACCATGAATCCCCTCTGCGCGGAAACCACGGATTTTAAGCCCACGAGTCAATTCATCAACTCGGCGTTTGGTACGCCCAAAAACGATAGAAAGTTCTGGTTGTTCCACATCCATTAGACGTGTCATGGTATCAAATTTTTCATTTTCTTTTACACGGATATAATATTGATCCACCAGTTCTGTTGTCAATTCTTTTGCTGCAATTTTGACATGTGTTGGCTCTTTCATAAACTTCACGCCAATCCGCTTGATAGCATCTGGCATAGTAGCTGAAAAGAGAAGGGTCTGACGCTCTTCCGGCACGCGTGAGATGATTGCTTCAATGTCTTCTAAGAAACCCATATTGAGCATTTCATCCGCTTCGTCTAAAATAAGCGTTTCTACATGATTGAGTTTCAGTGCTTTGCGCTTAATGAGGTCTAATAAACGTCCTGGAGTTCCAACAACAATGTGCGCGCCTGAACGGAGAGCCTTGATTTGCTTTTCAATGCTAGATCCACCATAAACAGAGCGAACTTTCACTCCTTTACTTCGACCAAAGCGGAAGAGTTCCTCTTGACTTTGGACAGCCAATTCACGAGTTGGTGCAATGACTAAAGCCTGAACAACAGGATTTTCTGTGTTAATTTTTTCAAGAGTCGGAAAACCAAAAGCGGCTGTCTTTCCTGTACCAGTCTGAGCTTGTCCAATCACATCTTTTCCTGCCATAGCAAGTGGGATTGTTTGTTCTTGGATTGGGCTGGCTTCCACAAAGCCTGCTTTGTCAATTTCTGCTAGTAATTCAGCAGACAAATGTAATTCATTAAATTTCAATTTTTTCTTCTTTCTAAAAAGGCAGTGCGAAGCCACCTTATAAAACATAGTTATTTGCAACTTATCTAGTATAACACAAAGAATGATAAAAAGATAGGTTTTATTTTTTACTTCCACGCCGTACGCATGAAGAAAATGCATGTAACCCTTTTTCTCGGAATACATACATTTTTCAAACAGATTTACCGATTAAAACTAAATACATTCATTTTGAATGAATTATAGCATAAATTATACTTAAAAAGTGATATTTATCGTGAAAACACGCTAATTGAAAACGATAATTTCTTCATGCACTTGGCGTATTTTACTTTTTATTGGCTAACCATTTCAAAGCTTTGGTCAATACAATCCAAAGAATAAGACTGATAATAACTATATAAATCCAAGCATTTTTATCATTAGACAACGGAAGTGGCACATTCATACCAAAGAATCCCGTGATAACTGCTAGGACTGCTAGGAGGACTGAAATAATTGTTAAAACAGTCAAATTATCATTCAGATTGTTGTTCAAAATATTGTTGTAAGAACCTGACAATTGACTGAGAACTTGAGAAATCAAGTCTGTCATTGCTACTAATTGGCGAGCTTCAATCATGACATCGTCAAACTGCTCTTTTTCAATCTCATCTAAATGGCGATAAATTGCATGTCCTTTAATGTGCTCTAACAGCATACGATTTTGCTTTGCAGCTGCTACCAAATAGACTATGGAAGTTTCTAAGTCTGCTAAAGCAAAGAGATTTTTCTTGGTGGTCGTTTTGTGCAATAACTGATTAATACGATCCTTTGTCTCATCCATTTTTTCAATTACAGGATAATAAGAATTGCACACTAATTCTAAACTAGCAAATAGAAATTTATAAACTGTTACAGGCTCATGGTGTTCAATATAGTTTTTCATCATATCTACGACATAAGTATTTGCTTTATTGCTGACTGTTAAGAGTTTGTCTTTCTGTACAATAAAGGTCATAGGAATAGTTTCATAATAGTCCTTATCCCTTTTTAAGTTTAATACGTTGAAAATAAAAACGACTGTTCCTGTTTCACGATTGTAATCCATGTGTGCTCGTTCATTTTTATCTAGCGCGTACTCAATCGTTTCTTCATCAATATTGTATTCCTTATAAGAATCTGGATGTTGACTTAAAATATCTGCATCTAAGTTTATCCAAGACATTCCATTTTTCAACTTTTTTTCAATAAACACCCTTTTCCCCTTTCTTGACTTTAAATAATCTAAAGGATTGAGAAAAACGCTCAATCCTTCATCAATCGTTATTGTACTTCTTTATCTAATGCTTGATATGCTAACAAACGAACTCACTTAACCCAGTTCTGTTTCAAAAATCATTATGATAAAACTCCAACAATAGCATAGTTTTTATGTGAATCACTTCGTTAATATGCCGTGGCAAGTCTCACATCTTTTTAATTGAGTTTGAACTAAATCCTCTGAAGATAGATAAAGCTTCCTATTTTTCCTAGCGTTACGACACGGAGTCGAACAATTCGATCATAATTGTTCGACGCAGTTAGTAAGACACCTAGCTAAGTCCCATATAGAACTTGGCGTTAGTTACTTAGATTGCTTTGCAATCAAGTAACTTTGGAGTGTTACGATACAGAGTCAGACGAATCGATTTTATTCGTCTGACGAAGTTAGTAAGGCAGTTAGCTAGTCCCCCTACAGTGGCTAGCGTCCAACAATTAGGAACCTTCAGTTACTAGTCATTGGCAACGTCTTACATTTTCTCTAACTGAGTTCGAGCTAAATCCTCGGAAAATAGATAAATCCTCCTAGAAGCAATCGCTTCTTCGTCAGATTTCCTAATTTTCTGTCGGATTTTTAACGCTCTCACATCTTCTCTTCCAACTTGACATCTGGATATTTATCGGTAAACCAGCGCAAGGCAAAGTCATTTTCAAAGAGAAAGACAGGCTGGTCAAAGCGGTCCTTGGCTAAAATATTGCGGCTGGAGGACATACGCTCGTCCAGATCATCTGGTGAAATCCAACGGACCGTCTTTTTGCCCATGGGTGTCATGATTACTTCGGCATTGTATTCATTTTCCATGCGGTGCTTAAAGACTTCAAACTGAAGCTGACCGACAGCTCCCAACATGTACTCACCAGTCTGGTAGTTGGTGTAGAGCTGGATGGCTCCTTCTTGGACCAGCTGCTCAATTCCCTTGTGGAAGGATTTTTGCTTCATGACATTTTTAGCTGTAACCTTCATGAAAATTTCTGGGGTAAAAGTTGGCAGGGGCTCAAACTCAAACTTATTTTTACCAACTGTCAAAGTATCGCCGACTTGGTAGGTGCCGGTATCGTAAACCCCAATGATATCACCGGCCACCGCATTTTCTACATTTTCACGTGATTCTGCCATAAACTGGGTGACATTTGAGAGTTTGACAGTTTTTTTGATACGGGTCAGATTTACGCTCATACCGCGCTCAAATTCGCCCGATACGATGCGGACAAAAGCAATGCGATCACGGTGTCTTGGATCCATATTGGCTTGGATTTTAAAGACAAATCCTGAAAAATCCTTATCCAGCGGACTGATTTCCTGATTATCTGTGGTTTTGTGTCCATGAGGCTCTGGTGCAAACTCCAAGAAAGTGTCAAGAAAAGTCTGCACTCCAAAGTTAGTTAGGGCTGAACCAAAGAAGACAGGGGTTAATTCCCCATTAAAAATAGCTTCCTGTGAAAATTCATTTCCCGCTTCCTGTAGGAGTTCAATATCCTCCAAAACCTGAGCATAAAAGGGATTGTTGCCAAATATTTTTTCTCCCTCTTCGATGCTGGCAAAGCGTTCATCACCTTTATAGAGCTCCAGCCGCTGATTGTGCAAATCATAGAGACCTTCAAAGGATTTCCCCATCCCAATCGGCCAATTCATCGGATAGCTGGCAATACCAAGTACTTCTTCTAATTCTTCCAGCAAATCAAGGGGTTCACGTCCGTCGCGATCCAGTTTATTGATAAACGTAAAGACTGGGATATTGCGGTGTTTGACAACCTCAAAGAGCTTTTTAGTCTGGGCTTCAATCCCTTTTGCAGAGTCCACCACCATGACTGCTGCATCCACAGCCATGAGGGTACGGTAGGTATCTTCTGAAAAATCTTCGTGCCCTGGTGTATCAAGAATATTGACCCGTTTTCCAGCATAGTCAAACTGCATGACAGAAGAGGTCACTGAAATCCCCCGCTGTTTCTCAATATCCATCCAGTCAGATTTGGCAAAGTTTCCGGTCTTCTTACCCTTGACCGTACCTGCTTCACGAATCTCGCCTCCAAAGTAGAGCAACTGCTCTGTAATCGTGGTCTTCCCTGCATCCGGGTGAGAGATAATCGCAAAAGTACGGCGTTTTTTTATTTCATCTTGAATCGTCATTATATCCTCTTTTTCTTTTTTATACTTTTTCTTTCGATTTCTGTGAAAACTCTTATTACATTGGACTGCTCCTAACTTGTTTCAACCTACCTATTATAGCGGATTCAAAGGATTTTTTCAATTGCTTAGAACATATAAAAATCGCTCTTTTCGAGCGATTTTCTGTTTCTTGATACAAGAGACTACATTTTATAATCTCACAATTACACTAGCAAAGAGAAAAATTACCAATATCATGATTAAAACCAGTAAATAAATAATCCGTTGTTTTCTCATTTGAAGTTCTTCTTTTTCTTCTTCCGTCATGGAAAAAACAGCCTTGTTTCGGTTTAATAAGTATAAAATCAAGCCTTCTCCCCGTTGACTGCCAGCTGCCAAAACTCCCCAGAACTTAGGATGTTTCATCCCGCGAACCGCAGCATCTAATTCAACTAGTTTAAACAATTGATACACAAACAGCCCATTTGTTACGACGAGTAAGCCAATCAAGGTCAATAGATACCAAGTCATGATAGAACCTCCTATATTTTACGAATAATTTGTACTAATATATAACCTGTGGTGCCAACCACCAGAGCTACTGCCAACAAGGTCAGCAGATAACTCTTGGAGATTGGAATGATAAAAATAAAGAAAAGGAATAAAAGACAAATATTACATATAAAAGCCAGTAAAATCTTTTGGTTGCTCTTTACAACGTTCGTCGAATCTTCTAAGTGCTGAATCATGCGCTCATCTCCTTTCAGCAATTCATCCAAGCTAACCTGGTATAAATCACTTAACTGCAAAACATATAACATATCCGGATAAAATTTTTCTGTTTCCCAATTTGAAATAGTTTGTCTAGATACATTTAATTTTTCTGCGACATTTTCCTGTGTCAAGCCCCTCATCTGACGTGCTTCTTTTAATTTTCTTCCAATTTCCATTACCTCACTCCTATCTTTCTACTTTTATTTTACTATTTTCGTTTATAAAATCTAGCAAAATTTTTTTACATTGAGAAAAAACAATAAAAAATCCTGCCAAATAAATTTGACAGAGGATGTAATGCTTAAAGCTTTAAACTAATTTTGATTGCTTTTTCCATCGCCTTTTAAAATATTCATCAAAAAGGAGCAAAGCGGTGGCCAGAACCAGTGAGACAAGTACGTAATTCACCCATATCCGGTCTCCTTTTATAAGCGGGGGATGAGTCATCAATCCATAATTTCCACCAGTTACGGCATTGACACCAACTAAAAACAAATCCAAAGCAAATGTGTAGCCCACAATCTCATACTTCTTCAACAGCTGCTTGTCATAGTGGTTTATAAGATAAACCAGCGAATTAACCAGCAGGCAGTAATGCCCCAGAAGAAATGAAAAACTGGTGAGATGCGGAAAATCATAAGGGTCAAAAACTGGGTAACCAATTGCAAAAATCGCCCCGCTGACACCTAAAAGAGCAAAATACTGCTTGCTTCGACATTTATCTGGCAGCAGCAACATGGCAAACATGGCTAAGCGGCAATGATAAAAAGGCAGGTTATTTGCAAATGAAATATGGAAACCAAAATACCAAGAATAAAGTATAACTAATTGAAAAGCTTGTAAATATTTAAAAGTTTTCTGATACAGTGGGGGTTGCGCATAGCGAACTGAAATATAAATGAGGAAAAAGAGAGTTCCTATCATCGTCACATAGCCCATAGCAGAAATGGGAGGTGGTGCTGTCTTTTGAGTCGTTAAAAAATCATTCAGCATAGCTTAATTTTCCTGTCTTACTGTTTCTTCTTGTTCTTGTCTGATTTGTTTAAAAATCAGAGAGACCACGAAAATTGCTAAAATCAAGGTCAATGAAACAAAAATATAGTTAGCAATCATTCCATGACTTCCAACTAAAGGTGGTACTTTCAAAAAACCATAATTTCCACCGCTCACCAGATTTATAAATATCAATAAAAGATTCATACTAAAGCTAATCTCTACAATTCGCCGTAAATTCAATAACTCGCTATCATAATGATTCAGCAAATAAGTGAGAGAATTTCCCAAAAGAGCATAGTGACCAATCAAATAGGAGACTAAAGTGATGTGAGGAAAAGCAAATGGATCAAATAAAGGATAGACCAATGCACAAATAGGTCCAAATACTCCTAAAAGCGCAAAATACTGTTTATAGGTTGAAGAATCAGGCAGTAGCAAAACGGCAAACATCGCCAATCTGCAATGATAAAAAGGAAGTGATTCAGAAATTGGTGACAAGGTCTCAACATACCAGCCATAAAGCACTAAAATTTGTAAACCTTGTACAGCTTTCAAAAAGTTCTGATAGCGCCTGTTTTTATGATATTTTACAGCACTATACATGACATAAATGATTCCTAAAAACATCATTCCATACCAAAATGGAGTTAATTGAGGGGCCTCCGTTTTATAACTTGTAAAAAATTCTTGTAGATTCATCTCCTACTCATCCATCCTATTACTTAATTCTTTGATAACACTTAGCTTTCTTGTTGTAGCGACAATACCTAACTTCTTTTCAAGAAAATTATTATTTAACTTCTTTTTTCTGGCATCTCTTGGTAAATACATATAAAGGCAAGCAGTTCCAACTGCAAATATTTCGTCCATAAAGTTCATTACTTGCAGTTCTGCCAATTGCTCCGTTGAAATGAGATTGTTTGTAAAAACGAGATGAATCCGTGATGAATCCAACTCCTCAGAAAAGGGATTTCCTAAAATAGCCCTTTCTAAATCGGACTTTTCTTTTACGATAATGGATAAATTTGCACCAATGCTTTCCAATATCACCTGATGCATGTGTTGTGCTAATTCTTCGGCTGGTAGGCTTGTTTCGCAAATCACATTGCCTGATTGAATATAACTTGAAATATTATCTAAACCAGATTGTTCCAACATTTGAACCAAATCACTCATCTTAGGGATCCGATTTGGTCCTGTTGGCATCACGCCACGAAGGAGGGCAAGATACTGTACTTTATTGTTATCCGTCATTCTCCAATTTCTCCACTAAACTAGCTAAGTTCATAGAGTTACTTCCTTTTATCAGCAATTGGTCCGTTGGTTTGAGTGCTTCTTTAACAGCTTTTACTAAGTCAGAAAATTGATCTTTTTCAGCATTTTTTACAAAATAATGGGCTTTTCCAGGCGGGAAAATTTCCTTAGCATAGGCAAATAGAGCAGCCATGTCCTCTCCATAAAGGAAAATTTCTGAGAGAATTTCTGGATTTAGGCTGGTTATCATGGCACTGTGCATTTGTTTAGAATCAACCCCCAATTCTTTCATATCAGCTAAAACTGCCAGTTTCCGACCTTTTTCATTAAACGGAATCGTTGAAAATGTCTCTAAAATCAATCGCATAGCGGTTGGATTGGCATTGTAAACATCTGAAAGGATATCCGCACCATTTTTAGCTTTCTTCCACTCGGTGCGATTTCGTGTTAATTCAAGCGTTGCAAATGCTTTTTGGATCTTATCTTGTGTTACTCCTTCTTTCAATGCCACATAAGCTGCAATCATGGCATTTGTTGCATTGTATTTCCCAGTTACTGGAAGGTCAATGGCGTTATCTAAGAAATTGGGTTCAAAAGTCAAACTATCTTTTCGTTCTTCTAATTTCGTTAGGAAAATATCTTCATCTGGACCAAAACGGACTACATTTAGCTGGCTCGGTAGAAAATCATTAATAATCTTGTCCGCTGGAACAACCAAAAGAGCCCCGTCTTTCATGCCGTCGACAATTTGCATTTTTCCTTTTGCAATTTCATAACGACTTTTAAAGAATTCTAAATGCGCTTCGCCAATCAGCGTCACAATACCTACTTTTGGCTGCGCAATTGTGGACAGAAGGTGAATATCTCCCATGTGATCTTGTCCCATTTCCAAAACGAGTTTTTCCGTATCATCTGGCATGTGTAAAACAGTATAAGGAAGACCAATTTCATTATTGTAGTTTCCTTGCGTTTTATAAGTCTTGTAAGTTGTTGACAAGAGGTGAGCCAGCATATCTTTGGTCGTCGTCTTACCATTAGAACCCGTAACTGCAAAGACATCTACCTTCATTTTTTCCAGATAATACTGTGCCAAACGCTGCAATGCTGCCAACACATTATCAACTAAAATATAAGGATAATCGCCCAATTTTTTTTCTGACAAGGTTGCCGCAGCACCATTTTCAAATGCTGTCGCAATAAAGTCATGCCCATCACGTGCTCCTTTAAGAGGCAAAAATAAGTCTCCTTCTTCAATCAATCGACTGTCAAATTCTGCTTTTCCAAATGTACAATCTGGAAATTGATGAACATCATTTTTTGCTTTCAATACAGAAGCTACTTCATAAAATGTTAATTGCATTTTTTCACCTATATGTCTTAAATTTCTCTAACTCTCTCATTATACCACAGAATAACCTACTTTTACACACACTCGCCAAAGACATACTAAAACAATAGAAAAAAGAACCTTTTGGCTCTTTCAATCTTGTCTTACAACAAATGCTCTTCATGTTTTGTAAATGTTTCTTGCGCTAAGAGAACTAATTTCTCAATCAAATCTGTATAAGAAATGCCCATATTTTCCCAAAGCAGCGGATACATCGACCATTTAGTGAAACCTGGCATCGTGTTTAACTCATTAAGGAAAATCTCGCCCTTATCAGTATAAAAGAAATCGCAGCGAGCTAAACCAACACCGCCAATAGCATGGAATGCTTTTTCAGCATATTGCCGCATAGTGGCAATGACATCTTCAGAGAGTTTTGCAGGAATATCCATGGTGATTTTGTTGTCAATGTACTTGGCTTCGTAGTCATAGAAAGCAACATCTTTCACTACCTCACCTGGCAAACTGCTTTTGGCTCCTTCATTTCCAAGTAAACCAACTTCAATTTCACGCGCATTGACACCTTGCTCAATCAAGACACGGCTATCATATTTGAAAGCCAATTCAAGAGCAGAGCGCAATTCATCTTGATTTTCAGACTTAGAAATGCCGACACTAGAGCCCATATTTGACGGTTTTGTAAAAACTGGATAAGTTAGATTGGCTTCTACTGCTGCAATCTTTTCGTCTATATTTTCCCCTTCAATCACTGCTACATAGGGAACTTGCGGAATGCCAGCAGAAGCTAATACACGTTTAGTCGTGATTTTATCCATAGCCACACTAGAAGAAAGGATATTGCAACCCACATAAGGTATTTTCAATACTTCAAGAAATCCTTGGATAGACCCGTCCTCTCCCATTGGACCATGAAGAACGGGGAACACAACAGCTCCTTCTTCGTAAATATCACTCGGCTTCATTTTTTGACTCTCAATGACGGTATCATTTGTCATCAATTTTTCATCATCAGCAGGTTTGCGTGAAAATTCTTGCGTCTTGATAAAGTCACCCGCTTGTGTGATAAAATAAGTCTTCACAAAGAATTTATCATAGTCAATCGCACGCATGACACTCTCCGCTGATAAGACAGAGACCTTTCGTTCGGCACTGCGACCACCGTAAAGGAGAATAATTTGTTGTTTTGCCATTTTTATACCTAACCTTCTTATCTTAAAAGAAATCTACAAATTTAATCGCTTTTTAGTATATCATATTTTAGATTGTTTTTGAATAGAAAAAGAGCTTTCATTTTCTTTTAAAGGAAAGCTCTATTTTCTTTTTTACAATTCTGTACGATTCTCAATAGCCCGAAGCAGCGTTACTTCGTCTGCATATTCAATATCAGAACCAACTGCTAATCCACGAGCCAGGCGCGTTACCTTGATACCAGCTGGCTTTAACACCCTCGAGATATACATGGAAGTCGCTTCCCCATCTGCTGTCGCATTGGTTGCCACAATTACCTCTGTTACCTCACTATCCATCAACCGTGTAATGAGACTTTTCAGATTGATGTCGTCTGGTCCAATACCATTCATAGGAGAAATCAATCCCTGCAAAACATGGTACAAACCATGGTATTCTTGAATATTTTCCATAGCAGATACATCTCGGCTATCTTCTACAACCAAAATAGTAGATTGATCCCGTGTCTCATCGGTGCAGATAGCACAAGGATTATCATCCGTTAGATTACCACAAATAGAACAATAGGTCAGCTCACGTTTCGCTGCAAGCAAATTTTTAGCAAATTCATTGACATCATCATCACTCATACCAATGGTATAAAACGCCAAACGCGTTGCTGTTTTTATGCCAATTCCTGGTAATTTTGAAAAGCTATCAATCAATTTTGCAATCGGTGTTGGATAAAGCATAGTATCCTTTCTAATTCATTGGATGCTGTTGATGATACAAGTTAATAATATCACGAGTTATACTATGGCTAACGGTTGACGATAAGTTTGTATTGTGCGGGAACACAACTGCCACTGCAATCTGCGGGTTGTTACTTGGCGCATAAGCCACTACATTCGTATTAATGGCTTCCTTTCCACCTGCAAAGGTTTCTGCTGTCCCTGTTTTGGCGCTAATCGGCACTGCTTCACCTTGTGACAAAGTACGCCCTGTAGTAAATCCGCTTGTACCATGAACTACCTGATAAAAACCTTGTCGAATCAAATCCATATTCTCTTTTGAAATATCAACTTTATTCAGCTCTTTGGTTGACTTGGATTCAATCAGCTTTCCAAGCCCGCCCGTCTCATTATTGTCATAAATTCCTTCTACTAAGTGCGGCGCAATACGAGTACCGCCATTAGCTACCGTTGCAGCATATTGCGCCAACTGCATTGGAGTATAGTTATCAAACTGCCCAAAAGCATTGGTTAAGTAGTTCGCAAACGTATATTTCTTAGGTGTGTAACCTTCTGATTCACTTGGCAAATCAATTCCTGTAGATGCTCCCAAGCCATATTGAGCAAAAGCTTTACGCAATTTGTCCATAGAGGAGTCCAAATTCGTTAAATCAATTGCCATATTGGGCGTATAAGGCGTTCCCATCATATTTAAAGCTAGTTGAACCATATAAGTATTGGATGAATATTCTAGTGCCTCTAAAGCCGTAATTTGACGAGCTCCATATTGCGTGAACCAAGAAGTGATGGCAGAGGAGCCTCCAAAAGAAATTGGTTGATCCGTCATAACTTGATTTCCTGTGATGGCTCCAGATTCCCAGCCAACTGTTAAAGTAGCTCCTTTCACTACAGAGCCCGGCACAAAGTTGTTCATAATCGTTCCAAGAGAGTCTGTTGTTAGTTCTCCTGTATTGGTATCGTGCTTCAGACCAGCCATGGCTAAAATAGCACCCGTTTTAGGATTCATCGCAACAGCATATACGCCTTCAGAATATGTCGCATTTCCGCTCGCTAATTCCGCACTAAAATACTTTCTCAAAATGTCTTCTACACCGTTCTGAAAAGCTAAATCTGTTGTTAATTTTAGATTATTTCCCTTACTACCATTGAAAATATTTTTCACGCTTTCCATATTTCCATTTTTATCAAGATTGATTTCTTTGACTGCGCGTTTTCCTTGAAGTGTAGACTCATATTGTTTTTCCAAATAACTCGTCCCAACACGATCATTAAGAGAATAGCCTTTTTTCAAATAAGCATTCACTTCTTCTGCGGGTAGCCCTGCCTTTTCACTTGAAACGCTTCCGATGATAGAAGCCAAAGAAGTATCCAACACTTTCCTGTCCCAGCTGGTGGTAATACTGATACCAGACAGTTCTTTCGAGCTAGAGGCGATTGTCGCAATCTGATCAGCTGATAAATTATCCGTACGAATATTTCCCGTTTCAAAATTAGAAATAGCATTCATCTGACTAAACAAATAAATAGCTTTTTTATCTTCATCTGAGTAGTTTAACTTTGCTAAATCAACATTCTTAACGGCATTATTATAAATCTGAGACTCTGCCAAACGATTTCCATCTGTACCATATTTTTTATTTTTAGGCAGCTGATTAACGACCTTCTTATAAACCTCGCTGTCTGCCAAATAATAATCTACTTGTTGACGCTCAGTAACATCTGCGCTGGAAATAGAAACCAATGGACGCAATTTTTGAGCAATTTCTTTAATCTCTGCAGCCGTCATTTTGTTGCTGCGTGTGAAAGAGACAACTTGCTTGGTTGTATTCTCAACCAAAGGTTTCCCACTCGCATCATAAATCTGCCCCCGAACCGAACTGGTTGTCACTTTAGTCTTGCTAGCTGTCGCTAATTTTTTTGTATAAAAATCTCTATGGACAACCTGCATATAGCCCAAACGCACAATTAAACTCATAAACAGTAAAATCACAATTCCAAATAATAAATTCAAGCGTCGTGGGATTGAATGGCTATTAAATGTTCTTTTTTTCTTAGACATGGTATCTCTCATTCTAGTCAAAATGCTATCTTTTATTGTACCATAAATCCACCTAAATGAAGTCGTGGAAAATGGAAAACATTGATAAAAAACACAGCTAAAAAATGAAAGCTTTGCATGATATTAAAAAGCCCTGCTTACGCAGAGCCTCTTAATATTATATTGGACTTATTTTCCAAGATAGTATTCTTTCACTAGATTCAATTTTTCATCAAATTCAAATACAAGTGGTGGGAAGTTAGGAATTTCCACATTCATGATTTCGTCATCTGACAATTTTTTGATGTGTTTTACAAGGGCACGAATAGAATTACCATGTGCACCTACGAATACATTTTTACCGTCTTTCAAAGCTGGAGCGATTTTATCTTCCCAGAATGGAAGAGCGCGTTCCAAGGTTACTTTCAAGTTTTCTGCATCTGGAATAACTGAGTCATCAAGATTTGCATAACGACGGTCAGTGTGTGCTGAATATTGATCATCTTTTGCCATAGCTGGTGGCAATACATCATAAGAACGGCGCCAAATATGAACTTGTTCGTCACCCCATTTTTCAGCTGCTTCAGCTTTGTTTTGACCTGTCAAACCTCCATAGTGACGTTCATTCAAACGCCATGACTTTTCAACTGGCACCCAAAGTTGACCTGCCGCTTCAAGGGCAAGATTTGTTGTTTTGATAGCGCGTGTCAAAACAGATGTGTAAGCTTGGTCAAACTCAATACCAGCTTCTTTAATCAATTTACCAGCATCAATAGCTTGTTGCGTCCCTTTTTCAGACAAATCAACATCAGCCCAACCTGTAAAGAGGTTTGCTTTGTTCCATTCAGACTCACCGTGGCGAGCAAAAACTAATTTTACCATTAGAAATTCTCCTTTGATTTTTGAAAACTGTCTCACAGTCACTACTATATTTTACAAAATTTTTTCAAAAAAATCCAGTATCAATGGGAGAATATTTGATTTTTGATAATTTACTTTATTCAAGCAATGTACATCAATTCCTTAACTATTTTTCGAGCACTCAGGGCAAATTCCGTACATCAAAACTTGTGTCTTTGTAATTTTATAACCTGTTTGTTCTTCAGCTTCACGCTTCAAATCAGGAATATCCACATCTTCAAAGTCTGCAATTCGACCACATTTTTCACAGACAACATTCAGATGTTCATGCCCCATAAAATCAAAATAGGTTGTCTTATCATGGCTAATTTTGATTTCTTCTACAAACCCCTCTTCCACCAAAACTTTGAGATTGTTATAAACCGTTGCTAGACTCATCTTTGGAAAATTAGACAGCAAATCAGAATAAATCTTTTCAGCACTTGGGTGCTCATGTGTCCGAATCATATAAGCAATGACTGCTTTTCGAGTTTCTGTAATACGTACACCTTTGGCTTTTAATCGTTGAATAATATTTTCATAATCACTTTGGTCTGTGATTTCTAAATAAGGATGTAAATTCATTTCCTACTCACTCATCATTATTTTTCCTTTATTATATCACGAAAATATAAGAATGCGTATTTAGAATGATTGTAAATAAACACAAATGATAAACTTCAACATCATTTTTACCCCTTTTATTTCCCCCTGAATACGGAAAAAACCTGTTGGACAACGAATAAATGTTGATACAACAGGCTTTTTTAATCTCAATTATTTAACAGCGTCTTTTCAATATTAATATTTTCCGTTAATTTTATATAGTAGAAATTCTTTTTATATAAGGAGTTATAAATAGCAAACCTATTTAAATTTATTTAATAAGTCCGAGTAAGTTTTGGACTTATGCCCCAGTTTTGCCCCAACAGGGCTTTCTGGATTCTTTGGGGCATAAAAATTAACCTGTGATTTCTTTTACGCTATTATACCACTTTCCGGCCACGAAAAAAAGCCCTCTGGATTTTCCAAAGGGCTCTACTTATCTTATTTTATCCTATAAGTTACACCTGCATAAATGAGGTCGCTTGATAGTCCATTTAGCTTTTGCTAGGGGTTACTTGTTTTATTTAAAAAGAGATTTCAGCCATGTAACAAATGGTCAACGCTCCAAACAGAGAGCCAAATTTGACCGCTTGCTGCAAGTGTAACGTGTCGCCAATAGTAACCACCAGAGCCGTAAGCTCCCCCACTATCAGAGACAATTTTATTAGGGTTTATGACAAAATAGCTACCTACTTTTGTCACTTGGTCTGCTAACAAATTGCCGTTTCCGTCCACAAGGTCAATGTCTTCGCAGGCAATGCCGTTCTGCGTCCAGTCAAATTCGGCTGGCGCAAGGTAGTTACAACGTACTTGCCAAATGCCGTTGACAAACTGCAAGTCGTTGACTTGATAAACCTTTAACTTATTGCTTGTTTGTGGTTGAGCTGGTGCAGGCGCTGGGGTTTGCCCACTCGCCCCCTCACGAAAAACAATTTCGCGGGGGCGACCATTGAGCTCCCAGATGTAATTGTAGTCGTTGTCTGTGATGCCGTCGCTACCGTAATTGCAATGGATTGCTGTAGTCGGACTTGTCATGATTAGGACATGCCCAAACGCACCAAGGGAGATAGAGCCGTCTCGTGGCGCCCAAATAACCACATCTCCACGTTGGGCTTCAAATTCGCCGTCTACACCGTCAAAGATTTTACCATAACCAATTGTAGGGAGGGCTTGTTGTAAGCTCTCTGTGTTGTTGTTTAGATTGATGTCCAAAGCATAGCTAATAGCCGACGAGCAGTCATACTCAATACGCCCGTCTCCGTCTGCATCGTTGCCGTAGCGGTCACCCATGTCGTAGTAGACCGGGATACTTTGTAAGTGGAACATGCGTGCAATACTTGATTCTTTTCTACTCATGTTCATTCTCCTTCAGTTCTCGCTTCTGTCTTGTGCGGTTCTTCATATCCCAAAGCTCGCTCTGAGTCGCCAAATCCTACCGTTGTAGGGTCTGGCAAGATATTGATAAAGTTGACGACTGCCGTTCCAATCACAAATGGATTGGCAAGAGCTTTCTTGATAATTTCAAAGACTGCTCCCCAGCTTGTCAAATCTTTGACCTCTAGTCCGTAATAGACCAGAATAGGTACTAATACCGCCACAAACACACGAGCGATAAAAGCTTTATTTTTTGCGTTAAAACGCACTTTCCAGTTAATTTTAGACATATTCGTTCTCCTTATAATTTTCCAATAGTGTCCTTGATTTCGCTCATATCATTTTTTAAGTCGTTAATGTTACGACTAAGACTATCAATGCGCTCAACCAAAGCTAACGTGATTTTTTGTTCTTCTTCCTGCTTATCAAGTCGTCTATTGTGACTATCGATTGTTTTCTCCTGTTGCCGATTAATAACCTCAAGCTCTGTCAGTCTGTGTTCTAGGTCTGCCGTGCGG
This sequence comes from Streptococcus sp. HMSC073A12, assembly GCF_001812815.1. Classification (NCBI taxonomy): domain Bacteria; kingdom Bacillati; phylum Bacillota; class Bacilli; order Lactobacillales; family Streptococcaceae; genus Streptococcus; species Streptococcus sp. HMSC073A12. The sequence continues at coordinate 109,358 of NZ_KV810536.1, forward strand.
TTTTTTGATGCTACATAAAAACTAGCACCCGTAACCAGCACAGGAAAAACAACCGTGATAAGCCAGTGCATAAGCTCTTTTTCTGGCATATGTCCTCCTTTCAAAATTTAATTAAGTTTTGGCATAACAACACTCAAAGAACCTTTCTGCAGCATTTCTTCAACACTTTGTCCCTTGTACGTATATCCATCACCTTCGCGAGTGGTGAATTTAAAAATAGTCGCTACCCCTTGCGGCCATTTTGGATTTGCATCAAACGGATAAGACATAGCCACAATATCTCCGTTTGTGTAACGTTTGTATTGCGTAAGAGGAGCTATAAGGGCGGCAACTTTAGAATATGCTGTTCTATCCATACCACCCTGCACAGATATAGCAACAGAAACCAACACATCTGTCAAAGCTTTAATGTCTGCCACTTTCTTCTGATTGTCTCCGGCAGCTTTTTTGTTTTCTGCCAATTGTTCGTCGATTTTATTTAATTTCTCATTCTGTCCCTTGTCGGGAAAATTCTCCATCAAAACGGTATCCATTGCCCGTTTGTACAGCACGCCCGCTTCTTCTGCTATGGCGTCCGGAGCAAAAAACACTGGATAAATAGCACCTTCTGAGTTACCTAGAACAACACGAGTTTTGTAAGGTTCTCCGCCTTTATAGTCTACTGATTTACTTAAAAATTCTAGTTTCATTTTTCCTCCTTTTGTAAATATTATCCTCTATCTAGTAAGGGATTTTTTACGCTGTTCTGCGCCAGCGATATATTGTGATGTAAGGCTGCAAGTTGTTGTGTGGCTTATCTCCACCAGCCGCGCCTGTATTCATTCCTTGGTCGTAGGCTTTACTAGCTCCGTCAGAACTCCAGTCTCTACGTATCGAGTCGTTGCCGTTGTTAGCCGAAACATATTGTCTGTGGCTGTGTGACGGCATTTCGTCAATTGTCAAAGTGTGAGTTTTCTCGCCGCCTGTCTTATTAGCTGTGTTAAAGTCTGCGTCTGCCTCATCAACGCCAACTAGCACCCTGCCGTTACCAAAACGTTCCCAAACACCACCCATAAATGTCGTGGGATTAGTTGGCGCGGTGGACTGGTAGATAGAGCCAATAGGATAAAAATTGTCGATTCCTTCCACAACCCAAGGTGTCCAGTTGCCAGTCTGATAATGTCTATAACGATACCAGACTTTACCCCCATTCCTATGGGTAAAACGTTGAGTCGCTTCTTTTTCCGATACGTTACCTATCTTAAATGTTTCTAAGACACCCCAGTCATTGTTTGGTGTATCCTTATTCGTCCAAGCGTCACCACCTTCGATAAGGTCGTTCGTGCTAACGTTACCAGACCGTTCAATACAATGCCGCAAGAACCCGTCAATATATGTGTTTCCCTTGACGTCAAGCGCTCCACGCTCTCGTATTTTACCAACACCAATGCCATATCTATCATAAGACAACACCACTTGCTCGGTCGCAACATTAACTGCGAACTCACTACTTGTGAACTTGTCTTCTAATATACCCAGTACAGTCCAAGAGCTGTTAGCGGCATACTCGCCTTGTAAATTAGCGTTTGAATTGACTAGACTAGATACAGTCGTCCATGTGCCACCCGCTGAGCCTGTGTCAACCTTATAATCATTCGAGCCAAATTTGGCAACTTTAAATGTTAACTTCATTTGGTTTTTTTGCACACCGTTTACGGTTAGCGGGGCGACTTTAGCATTGCGCGTAATTGTTAAAGTGCTAGATTGCGCGCCCGAACGTGCAGCAGATATGTTCAGAATTGGTGCGAAGTATTCTAGAATGTTGACCGTTCTCTCAATCGTGTTACTAGTACGTCCTCGGCTATCGGTCACGCTAGCTCTAATTGTCACATTGCCTGTATAGTTCATGATTCCAAGAGTGCCACCCTGCGTTGTTGTAGACTGGTTCTTGCCGACAATTTCTGCGTAATAACCTGTAATCGTTGAACCGTAAGCGCCTGTCATTTGCCCAAAATTGACCTTAATATTAGACAAGATTTGAATAAAGGCTTGCTCGCCCGGCACAACGCTAGCTGCTGCGGTATTGGTGTCCGTTAAAGTAAAGCCTGTCAAAGTTGGCTTGATATTATCTGGTACAGATAGCGTAACCGGTTGAGTATTCCTGCCAATTTCGATTCCGCCACTATATGTGATATAGGTTAACGTGCCATAACCACTACTGGCATTTGGAATTTCGTTACACATAGACATTTCGGGCGTCCACGTAAACGATGTGTCTATGTTATCGCCTGCAATCTTTTTGTCATAAGTTCCGAATTTGACCCAAATAGAATGTTTAAAGACATCGCTATGTCGGGAAATATTGAGCGCGATAGGTTGCCCTATAACGCCATTAGCAGGCGAACCCGTGCTGGCTCTTGCGATATTGGCTAAAGGCACATAAATACCTGCCGCCCCCCAACCATAATTACCTTGATTTATATCAAGTCTAGCAGTTATATAAACAGATTTTGTGCCATCCGGGTTGTGAGGCACTTGAAAATCTTCTGCATAAATTCCTTTTGTTTGGCCTTGTGATATGCTAGCATCAATTGATACCTGCTTAGATGCACCTCCTACATTTATGGTTAAAGTTTTTCCTCCGGCGCCCCACAAAGCAGCATATCCGTTAGCAATCAATCGAACTTGCACATTAACTATTGAGTAGTTACCTTCAACAATTTGCTTGTTCCATCCTGACACAATTTCTATTTGTAAATTGTGTCCGTAAGCTCCACTAAATGTTGCTCTTGCCATTAAATACCTCCTACATATCTAATTACGTTCATGTCAAGATTTAAGTGGTACTGTTCTTCTCTAAAACGCCCGATTTGAATCGATTTAGAGAAAATACCGTTTTCGATAAATAGCGTTCCTTGCGATATATACATAACTTCGGTACCTGCGGAGAATATCGAGAATCTATTATTACTCATTTTTGCACAAGTATTTCCGTTCTGTTCACCAAAGACGATACCCTCGTTTCCGACTTGAAAATATTTATCAAGAAAGTTCCAGCGCTCGGCTAATTCCTTTAAATTTCTAATATTTTCAACCAGTCGTTGATTAAGGGAGATCAAATCTTTTTCCGACTTCGCCTTGTCTTTGTTGTTTTGCAGTGTGTAGCTCTTGTACTCCGCGATTGCCTTATTTAAGGTACCAAGACTGGCTTTGGCTTCCAGTTCAGCCCGCATAATGCTGTTTTTTTCATTTAAAGCATTTATTTGCTCTTGAGTTAAAACACCATCAGCTTTTGAGTTGATGTTCTGTTCGATTTCTTTGAGCTTCTCTTCGTCTATCGCTCCCTTATCACCTTTTGGAACAACAATAGACTTATTATCGCTAAAGGTGACTTTCACCCCGTCCGCTTGCTTTTCAGCCTTAGTAACCGTAATAGACTTACCGTCTGAGCCATTTTTCCCATCATTGACGTTGGTAAAAGTAACTTGCTCTCTGGCAACCTCTTTTCCATCAATCAAGGCAATAGCTGTCAACACTAGCTTACTGGACATGCCAGCCGCCTGAACTTCAAAAGTTGGAGATGTGCCAAATCCTTGATTATCAACTAACCATTTCCACGTACACTCAACTGGCTTCTGGCCTCTCTTTAAGCTCGGATAGATTGTTGATTGTCCTTGATTGTTCTTAAAGACAATCCCGTTATTGGTCGCAAGTTTAATTGTGTAGGGCGCTGCTTCGAGCGCCAACTGCTCAACTCTTTGCAATAGCTCGTTGGCAATCTGGCTCGACTTGCGAACGTAGTTTGATAAGGTGGTTTTGACATTGCTTGTCTCTAGGAGAGCTTCTGTCTGTTCGCTGATTCGGGCTTGCACATAAAGTGGCGGGTCAAAGTGCCGTGCATCAATCAGCGTCTTTCTGTCACCGATGCTACCATCTACTGCGCCCTCTACTTCATAATCTACTTTTAATTCACAGTGCTTTTTGAGTTCAGACAGCATGTAACCAAACAGCGCTTCTTTATTTTCGTGTTCAGTTTCGCTATCTTCGTTGACGATATACCCGTCATTCGTCTTTCGAGCAATAGACGGGTATTTATCTCTTGCCTGCGGTGCGTAGAGTGTATCACCGCTACTGTAAAAGAGTAAATTTCCCTTGTCGTCATAGATTTTTTTATTTAGCCCAGCAATCGTCAGACCGTCTTTACCAGTACGACGAATCCCGGTATAAAAGTCATCCATGTTGTCCGAGTAATTGATGACTTTCAGCTTTTCACCCACACGAACTGGCATACCCGTCTTGTCTTTGCCGAGATTCCCCTCGCGGTAAATATTAACCACATGACGTTTCAGCGAGTAATCATCATTTAGCTCTGTGACAAATTCCAGCTCTGCGCCAAAACTATTGGCGACCGAATAAAGACGAGCCAGAATCGTGTCTGTTCCGCTCCACTCTAGCTTGATAGACTTGTCTGCTACTTCGTTGATTCCAATCTCAAATGAGTGTTCAGGGTCGTAGTAATCGATGTACTGCTTAATGGTCATGGCATTGGCTGGTTTGTGTGGGCCACGCTTTTCTTTGTTCGCTTCCAAACTCAATGAGTAAGCTGTTAACTCAATCTTATAGCCCGTTTTCTTGACGCTGTTAATATTCAGCCAAAAGTCCTTATCTTTAAATCGAAAAGCTAACTTTTGTCCACTTTGAGCAATCATTTTCTTTGAGTGATAAGTCAGCACAAGGACACTACAAGCGCCTTTTAAAAACTGCGTTAGATTGGCAGAGTTATATTTGATACCACTCTTATTATCAAAAAAACCGACATTATGGCTGTCGGTTGTATCACGGATGGCAATTCGTACATTTCTTTTACTCAAATCCAAGCCTCCTCAATTTCTGCTCGTGCGCTCTCTACTTCCGCAAAACTAGACACAAGCAACTGTACTTTTGTTTTGCCGGGCGGCACTTTAAAGTAGTCCGTTCCCAATATTTCGTCGTCAGGAGCTAACAAGTTATTGACATACAAGCGCCCCTTTTCTTCTGGATTTACTTCTCCTGTTGCGTCAATAAACAGTTCTGCCCCTGTTGGATAACGATTGGGGACATCGCGCCAAAACGGCACGTTCAATTTGTAAAAGGAGAAGTCATTCAAATAATGGTGCGTAACTAACTGATTGATAGTTGAGTTGCCCCCTTTATATTGACCGACAAAAAACTGCACTTTGGAAGCTTGTTTATCCTTAATCCTTGATTCGAAGAAAGAATGATAGCCGCCATACCAAAAGTAGGTGACTTTATCTCCTTGTTTGCGTAAGTCAAACATGTTTCGGTTTTGGTCTTTACCCTCTAAGCTATATGGGTTATCCTTTACCCAAAGGGTCGGCGAGAACTCGATAGATTTGACAACCCGACTACCGCCAGCACCATCACCCATGAGAAAAAGAACGAGTGCCTTATTTCGTGCTCGTTCACTTTTTTCAATGGCCATACCAGCGATAAACTTATTCTCACTATCTACTACCGACAAACACCAAGCTCCTGTCTGACTAACTAAACCTGTTTCAAACCAAGCGCGAGCCCAGATGTACCAATCTTTAGCTTGTTCAGAGAGTTTCAATTCTTTAACCGCTCCAAAATACGCCCCATTAGCTGTATTTGTAAAATTAGCCGGCAGCAATCCCAAACGTCCACCAAAAGAAGAATCAGCAGACATTTTTGTAACCACCCTCTTATTTTGATTTTCGTGAAAAATAGAGCCGTCTGTCCAGTTGTTAAAGTCCCCTTTGCCATTTGCGGCCAAGAGGACATTTTTCTTTTCTTCCACTAAATCCGTTTCTTCAATTTTTCCAAATTGCATAGCTCCATATTGGCTGACAATGCCAACATAGCCCGATTCATGTTTGAGCTTGATTCGGTAGTTGACCGGAATCTCTGCGCTACCATTATTTATAATTTCAGCTTCTAGCACACCTTGCGCGTTCTTCTTGAACTCAAAATATTCCGGATTCTTAGCATGGGCTAGACCGTCCGAAATAACAAAAGTAATAGTGCCTTTGCCATTTAATTTGATTTCTTTAAAGTCCAAATTTCCTGTTGGAATAGCATAGAAAACGCGATCCGGCGCAATACTAAATGTTAATTCTTTGGGTTCGCTTACGTTGAGAACCTTCTGCAGGTCATCGTGGTTGTCCATAGACTCGTACTTGACATAAAAAGGTACCGAAATCTTTTTACTTTTCTTGCGAGAGTAAACATATTCAGAACCGTCTATTGTTTCGTAATCTCGGAATATCGGTTCATAGTCTGCGCCGTCAAGAAGTGTAAAGCCGTCCAAAACAGTAATCCATTTTGTTAGCTCTACACCATTAAAAGTTACTTTTACCAATTTACCACCCCAATCCATCGACAGCATTTAGAATTGCTTGTCGTTTTGCCTGTTCTTCTGCAACTGGTTCAGCGTAGATTTTAGCAATTTCTTGCTTGTTGGCTTGAACCAATACTACAGTAGGTCGATTAGCTAATTTAGCTAAAATATCCATTACGTCTTTGTAATCATAATCTTGACTAGAATCTGTATTTGATTGAGAAGCTAGTCGATTATTTGATAAAGTTAGTTGAGCACTTGCCTTATCGATGTCAGAAAAGTTGGTATCAAATGTTACTGTTCCAAAGCTATCATAAATTTCACCAGCCATGCCTCCGACCGTTTGTTTAACATCCTTAAATTGATCTTGCAATCCTTGGTCTAACCCTTTCATGATTGCATTACCTGCAGGAATCAACAATTTCCGGTCATATTCGATAGGTCCTTTATGGTCAGCGATCCAACCAGCAATACCACCAACGAAGTCAGTTACAGAAGACCACACCGACTGCAATCCATCCAAGAACCCTTGAAGGATTGCTTGACCAGCGCTGAAAAGATTGATGTTCCACAACTGATCAAAAAATCCAGTCACATTACTTACTAACGTAGATACGGCATTTGACATGGTATCCCATGCATTTTGTGCTCCAGATACCAGACCGTCAATGATACTTAGTACGCTAGCTTTTAAAGTTTCCCACGCAGAACTTGCTACACTTTTAATAGTTTCCCAGATGTTAGACAATATCTGAGAAAATCCATCAAAGATAGCTTGCCCTGCAGCGGACAATCCATTCCAGATTGATTCCCCAACGCTCTTTATAGCGTTCCATGCAGTTTCCCAATCACCATTGATAACAGCCATAACAGCCGTAATGATTCCACCAATAACGTCCATAGCTGTCTGAATAGCAATCTTAATCAATTCCCAGACAGTCGTAACAACCGTGCAAATATTGTTCCATGTTGTCTCAATAAAAGGAGCAAGGATATTCATTGCGGTTTCAATAATAGATTGAATAATTGGCATAACAGTCTGAATTACCGTCTGGATTGCGTTCCATACAGTTTCAAAAGTTTGTTGAATCAATCCTTGATTTTCAGACCACCAAGCCGAGATACCATCCCAGACAGATTTGATAAAGTCAACAACCGATTGAATGATAGGCGAAACAAACTCAACCATTGCATTCCATGCAGTAGTAGCCGCTGTAACTATATTGTTCCATACTTCAGTAAGCACTGGTACTAATTCATTCCATGTTGCTGATAGCCATGTCATGAAATCTTGGAATATTGCTTTACCTGTTTCTGTTTGAGTGAAGAAATATACTAGACCTGCAACCAAAGCACCAATAGCAGTAATTACAATGCCTATTGGATTCGCGCTAAGAAGTGCAAAGAAGCCCGTCACCGCAGTTTTAACTGTTGCAATAATCCCTGGTAAACCAGAAAGGAGTCCAGAAAATACTGAAAAAAGTTTAAAACCAGCAAATGCACCTGCCAAAGTTGTTAATACTCCAGCTAGTGCACTCCCAATTCCTTCTCCGAATAATTTTGTGAAAACCCCTTTTAAAGTGCCCATTAATAGTGTTGGTAGCTGTGCTAGAATATTTCCAATCATCGGTGCAAGATTTCCAATAAGGAATGTTTCTGTTGAATTCAATAACGCTTCAAGAGATGGCTTGATATCTTCACCCAAAGCCAATTTTCCAAGCACATTCTGAGCAGCTGCTTTCATGGATTCAAAAGAGCCTGTGAAAGTTGTTGACGCTTCCTTTGCAGTTGTCCCAGTAATATCCAGATTCTTCTGAATAGCGTGGATGGCGCTATAAACGTCTGAAAGATTATTGATGTCATATTTAACACCCGTCAGTTTAGTAGCATCTGCCAGTAAGCGTTCCATTTCCGTTTTAGTACCACCATAACCAAGTTTAAGGTTATCTAGCATGGTATAGTTTTGCTTAGCAAATCCTTGATAGGCATCTTGAATACGATCCATAGATGTACCCATTTTGTTGGCATTATCAGACATATCAACCATGGCCATATTAGCCACATCTGCAGCTTTTTCGGTATCTCCACCCAAAGACTGCAAGAGACTAGCAGAGAAGCCAGTTACATTTTCCATGTAAGCATTAGCGGACAGTCCGGTAGTGCGATAAGCCTCATTTGCATAGGCTTTGACCTTATCAGCCGAACCCTTGAAGAGAGTTTCGATTCCTCCAAGTGATTGTTGAAGAGCTGCCCCCTCTGACAGAGCTGCAGTAAAAGCCTTACCGATGCCAGCTGCGGCAATAACACCCGTTACGGCCTTTACAAGAGTAGATCCAAGGGTTGACCCAGCGCTTTTACCTGCTGCACTAGCTTCCGGTGAAATAGCGTTTTGAATCGCTCCACTAATACCTTTAGCAGATGGCATAATCTGCACATAAGCTTGTCCTAATTCTGTTGCCACTAGTTCTCACCTCCAGTCTTGTTTAAAATTTTTGCTTTCGCTTTTTCAAATTCCTCGCCAGAAATAAAGACCATTTCATTGCTTTCTTTTTCTATTGCGGTTAATTTCTCCGTAATAGAAACAGGTCTATTGTTCCCTTTTTGCCCATCTTTGGTTTTAAACCATGTAAGCAGGGAAAGCCTATCTAAAATGCTGGCTTGTAAAAGAGTATCAAATGACACTCTTTGTCCAGACATCACTAACTTAATACGAGAATCTTCTCTGAGACCATAAGAAAAAACAGCTACCTGATAAGCAGGCAACTGTCTATAATCGTATATGTTATACACCTCAGCAAGGTCGCAAATCAATGCGTCTTCATCTGCTTGTATCATTTTGGCGAGGAGGGCAATTTTTTTACCTTGTTTTGAGCTTCAAAGATTTCTTTAATAGCTTCTCCCATTTTGTCCATTGGCACAAGACCGTTTTCATCACGCACATGCTCTTTCAAAGCATATGCTTGATCGCCTAGTAAAAGTTTTAGCAATTTAGGCAACACAAGAGGATTCGTATCCACTTCTGCGATTGCTTCTACTAGTTCATAGTTGCTTAAACGTTCACTTGAAATTTCAAACGAAAAACCTGATGTAGTCGTACCTTTAATTGATTTTGACATCTATTAAGCTCCTTTAATATATTCATAGTGCGTGTTCCCTTCTTTATCAGGAAACGCAGTAACAGTTGTCTCATAACCTACCGTTTCACCGTCTTTGTAGGCTACTTCTCCGATTTCGGTCACTTTTCCTTGTGGAATAACAATACGTTTGAGTACACCACCTTTAAGGATAACCTCCACAACAAGACAATGTTCTTTTAATTCAGTAGAATTTGCTTTGACAGTGATACCTGTTGCTAGTTCTCCCGTTACGTTAGTATCTCCATAAATTTCTTTAAGCACCGCTAAGTTTAGCGCTTCAATTAGTGTAAAACCAAACGTATCCTTTTTCTCAGTTTGAGAAGAGTTGACCACATCGCCACCCCAGGCCTTAATATCTTCCGATTCTGGGCTATTCGTGTTAGTAAGTCCGTCCTCTGAGATGTAGCCCAATGATTTAAAAGCTGCATTGAGTGTAGCTGTTGCATCTGTAGGCAATTCTGTACCAAGAGGGGCTGAATAAATTGCACCTCCGACCTTAGGTTTTGCCGTTGTCACATTTGATGATTTAGACATATAATTTCTCCTTTTTTAAAAATAATTGATATCAAATACTGCTTGATATCTGTATCGCTTTGTTTCCGTGTCTGTATAATTATAATCACTATTGAGATGAACGCCACTAATGGAATTGAGCTCAACCATTTCTTTAACAACTTCTTTGACTTTTTCATTCAGTTCTGCTGCTTTCTGCATAGAGCTTGCATAACTTTAAAAAGCAAAAGTTGCCGATTTAGAATGGTTTCGCTCACTGCCACTAGTCTTTTCAATCAAGATAAAACTATCAGGCATTTTTGTTTCATGTTCAAAAAAAGACGGTACATGTAAATGACCGTCAAGATATTTTTTAATAATAATTTCAATCATTTAACGCACCGCCTTGAGTAAAGTATTGTTTTTTAGATTATCTTTTTTAGCTTTGGTTGTCTTAGCGCTCACCATAGCATTTGCACGATTACGCCCGACATAGACATCCTGCTCGTATCCATCACCACACCGATTTTTGATATTGCTAGCATGTTTGTTCAAAACAGTTTGCATAGCTCCTGATTTCATCAAATCAGCTACACCCGCACGATTCAGTTTAAATTTCATACCGTTCTACCGTCACTTTCTTGTTCCAGTCAAGTGGGATTAAATCTTCAATTCCCTCAAGTGGAAGGCCAAATACCTGCCAACGTTTTCCAAAAAAACGTACCTCTTTGTTCTCCCAATCATGAGTATCACCTTTCGGAATAGCTAATGTATAGGCTGCCTTTCGACCGGTTAAATTAAGCTGTGTTGTAATATCGTCTGATGTAGTTGGACTGACTAGCACATTCTCAACTTCGATTTCCTTATCTTCAAAGATTGAGTGACCAAAATCATCCTGACCCGTCTTGACCTTATCGATTAAGGTCACGGTGATACCTTTAATCCGTACCATAAATATCAATCGCCCCATATCTTTGTTTTTTAAAACCAAGTCGTTTTAGTTCTGAATCTTTGATAAACAGACCACCGCCTGGCACAAGATAAGAGCCACTCCAAGTGTACCCCAGAGCGCCCTCAGAAACTTGTGTCATCGGTTCTTGATCTGTTGAAGTCATCAAAGTTCTAGCCACAACATCCACTACTACAGACTTAACAACATAGGCATACGATTCATTGGCTACAAACAATTTGTCTAAGTCTTTACCAACCTTTTCAGCTTCAACACGCAACGAAGCAGAGACAACTTTCAACAGTGCCTCAGCTCGTTTTTGTTCATCAAGCTTTAAAGGTCGCCACAATTCCTGCAGCTCATCTACTGTTGCAAAGTTCTTCATATCTTTTACCCTTCGTGTTGTTCTAATAAGGCAATCAAGTCTGATTTCACTGCTTTGCTATCGTATTCAATTCCAAGTTCATCAAGTTTAGACTTGATTTCAGGAACAGTCAGCTTATAATCCTCTTTAAGCTCCGAAGCGGGGACCCAATCCCCGCCAAGTTCGCAGTCTGTTTCAATACTTGCAAGAGTTTCTTTATTAATATATTCCATATTAAGCCTCCACACGAGCAAATGCTTGCTCATCAAGAATTCCCCAACCAGCATATACTTCTGTACGCAGGCATACTTCTCGATAACGTTTCAAGTCTCGACCTGCTCCGTCAGGGTCGCCGTATTCAATAATTTCAAGTGGAATATTTTCTGCATATCCCCACTTCACCGCATTTTCAAAATCTCCCACGATAACATGGTCTTTTTTAGCTGTACTTGCAACAGTTGTCAATGTTTTATTAACATCAGACTTCATTCCGTAAAATGAATCGGGATTTTGACCAAAGCGGTATTCAGGATATTGAACTACTCCGTTTACTTTGATTTTACCAAGCGCGGCTCCTGCTGCCGGAGATAACGCAATTCCGTTCACTTCACAATCATTTGCTGTAATAGTCGCAACAGCAGCATCAATATTTTCATCAATTTTATCCGCTTCAAAAGTTACTACATTTCCTGTAATTAAGCCATAAAACGAGTTGGTCGATTTAAAAGAAGCATCTGTCATCGATTTGGGTTCTAAACCATGGAAAGAAGCAATATCAATTGCTTGTGCCACTTTCTTAGCCAAACCATCAATAAATGATTTAAGATATGATAATTGTTTTTCTTCTGAACAATGTACAAATTCTTCCGAAACCCGTGCTTGATAAGTAATTAAAACTGGTTTGATCACTTTTGGTTTCATAGTTGCATTTCCAGCACTTGAAGGATTTCCTTCACCTACAATTTCAGTGTTTCCTTCAAGGTTGAATACAAATGTTTCTGTACCAGTAAATGGAATAGGTTCTTGTGTGGTAAGTTTCGCAAGGGTTGAATGCCCTTTTACTTTGCTAAAAATATCTTGTACTGTTTGTACAGGGAACATATCCCCTGATTGCAATGTTGCCATAAATTATTCTCCTCTCATATTTCGCAGCATTCCTTTTAGTGCTGCATCTTCGTCATTTTCTGAACCGACATTCGGCTCATTTGATTTTGGTGGTGCCTTTGGTTCAGCCGGCTTCACGAAACTGGCCAAACGCTCTGCGTCAGCTTTCAGGCTCTCCTCATCGTTTCCTTGCAGTCTATCCGCAAGGTCAATTGGCAGACCATTTTGCAAAGCAATACGAGTACGCAAGCTTGCTGTCTCATAACTAGCTACCTGTTTCTTCAAATCTGCGATTTGTTTATCGTAATCTGCAGCACTATTCTTGCTTGCTTCAGCTGCTGACTTCAGCACACCGTTTTCTTTTTCCAAATCACTCACACGAGTTTTGAGCTGGTCATAATCTGCGTACTTTTCTTTCTCACGAGCCAAGCGCGCCTTCACAATTGTGTCAAGCTCTTCTTGTGTAGTGATTGCTGTAAAATCTGACATATAAATATCCTTTCTCCTGCTTTCCCGGCAGTTCGGTAATTTTGTGCACTAAAAAAAGCACCTTGCGGCACTCACTTAGTAATAACTTTTTTGCTTTTTACGAGGCTTCGTTGTATAACATGCCCAGTGCGCCAGCAAAGCGCTGTCCATTAAACTGATATCTCGGTCGTCATATAGCGACTTATAGCCAAAGCCGCCATTTGAGCCAATGTTGCGTTTATCACAATTGGTCACAACTGCAGTCAGCGAAGGCTGGTCATTGTGACAAAGCGTTTGCTGCACAATCGACTGTTCCCAAAGCGAATTAGCCGTGATAATTTCCTTGACTGTTGGCAAGATTGGTTTCTGGATTCCAAATTCTTTCATCTCTGCTGCTAGCAGTTCTTGTCCGCTTGCACCGTCGACAACAATTTTCTCAATGTCTGCAGATTTGAGAAAATTGATAATCCACTGCATGCCATTCCGAATAGAGACACAATCAATATTTTCAACAAATATTCGCTTGTCATCCGTCCGCACAGCAATTGCCATTGCAACATTTGTCCCGTCTTGTCCGTACTTGATTCCAACAAAGAGCTTACCTTTAAGTCCAGGCATTAGTTCAACCTTAAGGTCATACCATTCTTTTTCTGAGATAGCTGATTTCTGATTGAAGGTCGGCCAATAGCCCAGACGCTGGATATTATGATCCAATTCGTCATCTCCGAGTTCGACTTTAATCTTCCGTTCGTTGAGATGATAACCCATTGACGGATTCGTCAAGTACCAAGCATCCATGTCGTTGATGTCGTGGATTTTCTCAACAGACCATTCTGCCCATCCTGAATACTCGCTGTTGCCAGCCAATACTTTTTTGCGGTAACTAGCAAAGACAGTTCCTGTTGATACCATCGTTGGCGGCGTCCCGCACATGATAGTCATCGGATTCTCGCTATCTGTTACCGTGTACTTGAGAGCTGATTCCTGTTCTGCAGTGTACTCTTGGGCTTCATCAATGATAAGCAGGTCAAATCCCTCACCCAGACCACCATTTGATGTCCTGGTACGGAATTGGATAACCGCTCCAGTTTCCTTGAACTCAATACGCTCTTGTCCCTTTGCTTTGTTTGAAACAAAGTCCTCACCGTCCACATAGCCCATGTCTTCCAAATACTTTTTAAGTTTCTCAAAAGATGAATGGGACGTACTGATACGATGAGCGGTGTGCAGGATTCTAAGTCCTTTATGCAGACCCCACAACTCCACAATATAGACATCTTCTGTCTTACCGTTTCGTCGAGAGATAGCATAACCAAACTTTTGATGCACCCACAGACCGTCATCATTTATGGCCATAATAGCTTCAAGCAAAGATACTTGCCAAGGATAACAATCCCGACCAGACTTTTGATAAAACTCTATGGCTTCCTGAGCCAAGCTATAAGTATAATGTAAAGTTACCGATTGAGTAGGATGCTGATTGCCAAATCTAATCTTAGTTTTAGTAACCATAACCTTTCCTTTCAATCGTCATCGCATGATAACCCTATCGCTGGGAGACATTGGATCACCTCCTAATCTTTAATAGCCCGATTTGAAACTTTTGCATATACATCTACATAAGTTTCTTTCTTATCACCGTTATGAGTAATTTCTGCATAGTCACCGCACTTCTCGTTTGATGAAATTGCATTCGTGCTGACAAGGGCCTTCCAATTCTGCAAGGTTTTACTAAACCAGACGATAAAGCATTCTTCTGCTTTAATTTCACGGCCTGAAAGACGCGAAAATTCTTGTGATGCTAATTGTTTTGCTTTTTCTAACATTTTTATTCCTCCGTTTTTTCGTATGTTTCAGCAAAGATATCCGGCTTGCATGGATAAAATTCACCTTGCACGCCTTTGATAATGTAATCGCCGACCGATGCTTCCATAATCCCTTCTAATGTTCTGATGAACATTTTACGAGTTTCTATTTCATAGTTAATTTGTGACTCACCCATAAAATTAGCAAGGTCTCTGACGTTGTTCCCTGTCCATTTTACCGCTTCAATCACCACAGGTTTCTTTCTGTATTTCATTTTCTTTCTCCTTTTTAAGCATAATAAAAGCACCCTTTCGAGCGCCATTCTGATTATTTTTTTCTATTTGATAAAAATTCTTTCCAATACGGATTTTCTTTATCAAAAATTTCAACTTCCTTGTCCATCATATTATGTGGATAGTCCACAAACAAGTTGTAGATTTTTTTCTGGTCAAAACTAAACAAATGCTCACCTATAGCATCTAGTTTATCAATCCACCAAACTTTCGAAGCTTCATTTTCTTTATAAAAGTCACTATAACCATCTAAATGAGATTCAGACCATATTCTGTCATCTTCTTGATTAGCTAATTCAGATAGTTCTTCTAAAAAATCATCGTTATTTGACATAGCCCTTATCTCCTTTATTTTGCTGACCTTTCTTAGTATTAATAAATCCTAGAATCTTTTGAAATTCTTCATTTTCTCCTAAACTATCAGAATCTATTAATACATTCGGAACTTGTAATTTTTGTCCATACACTGAATGAGAACGTTGACAACCAAAGCGCTCTTTTAAAACTGCATTGGTTATAGGTTTAAACCCGTTACCTTCAAAAGGAGCTTGCAATTCCAAGTATTGGAACCGCCCCTCTTTTTTTCGCACAATTGCCGCATGCTTTCCTGTTGCTAAATAATATTCTTTGTCATCTTGCATTTGACCAATTAATTTTTTCACAGCAGTAAAGTCGTTTGTATCTGCAACAACATGCGAATGAACACTCGGCAACTCACTAATGTTTTTGATGTTTAGCATGCTTGCAAAAAAAGTTCTGCTTTTTCCATCACGATAATCCAAAACATCAAAACCTGCTTTATTGCCAATATAGGCCAGCGCAAGAGAAGAGCAAGACCCCTTTGTCTGGTCTCCCCCTCCAACAGCTTTAATAATTGCTTCTTCAGTCTTTTTTACTTTAGATCTCTTGATAGGATTAACTTTAATTCCATGTTGCAACGCGCTTTTTCTAACAACGCTGATATTCTCTTCTTTGTTTAACCCTTTCCTTTCTTTAATCTTATCACTATCCTTTTGTTTCCGCCATATTTTACTCCAAACATCCTGAACTTTCCCATTTTTAGGGTCATAATCAACTATGCAACGGCAGTGTTGATGTCTCCGATAAATATCTTTTGGAACTCGTGGATATTTATAGATACCTTGAACCTCTTGACACCAATCACAGCACTTAGCGACTGACTTTCTAACAATTTCAGGTTGCAATCCTGCCTTGTGATGAAATTCTGCATTTTTCTCAATACTATCATCCACAATGCTTTGAGTAAAATTAACAATTGGTTCTTGCAAAATCCACTTAATATCATCAAAATCCTGTTCAGAAGAAACACGATTGACGATTCCATCAATTCTATCCTGATTCAATGCAGGTATTTGTGTTTTGAGGTGAATATTAGCGCGTTCATTCAATTGTTTCTGAACATCACTAGCATAACTACTCACAAGTTCATAATTCCGCCCTAACGTGTCTTCTAAGAGGCGTTTTGCAATATTGTAATACATTTTACCGTCTGGCAATGTGTCGTTGCTTAGAGAGCTTCCTAGAACTTTAGAAAGAATTCCGCCAATTTCTATAGCGTAGTCATTTGCATCTAAATAGTTTGCTTGTTTCTGTCCAAGTTTATCGAGTAGCCCTTTAATCGTTGAACTACTAAGCTGACCACGCTCGAAATCTTTCTTGATTTGCTTGAGTAGTCCAGGGACGACGTCCTCAACCATTGCCATCACCACCTACTGCGGAAACTGACCCATCTGATGCCTTAATACCCGTCAAATCACGGATAGTATCACTTCCAACGAATCCAGGAATGGCTTGATTGAGCTTAATAGCACCATCACCAATCATAGTCAATGTGTTTGCGTCTGCCTCAAAGAGTGGCTCCCATTTGACTGATGTTGCCATAAATTGGTTGCGCAAGTATGGGAACTCATCCCGCAAGCACACTGCCACATATGCCGTATTTAGCAAGCCCGATGCAAATGACCGCTGCGCTTTTCTTCCAGCCGCCCTCAAATTCTCGTGAGCAGCTTTGATGGCCTCTACTGATGATGGATTATCAGACGGAAAACCCAAGTCATCCATAGTCAAGCCTGTACCGCCTGCAAACAAAGCGGCATACATCTTAAGCTGGTCAATGAACGGTGACATGCTAGCTGTTGTAAATTGACCAACCGTTGGACTGTCTCCGTCTTCGTCTTTGGTAAACTGTAATAAGCTTGACACAGTCGCTTTCCACTTTTCCATCGGCTCTGCTTCTTGACTAAGCCCTAACACATATTTTTGAGGAAACGAATAGAACTCTGCCGTTACTTCCGACCGCTCTAGCGTACGTTTAGCAGCTTTTTGCTGGTACATACCAGCTTGCGTAATACGACTACGACCAAATGGACGTACCGCATCCGGACGATGAATAATAGGAACCAATAACGGTTGACCAGTAGGATTGCTAACAAAGTATTCCTTACCATACTTTGGATAATACCAGGTTGCGTCCTGCGTAAAATACGCTTCAAGAGTTGGCACACCATACTCATCTTGTTCTAAGACCGCATAGCCTTCTGTCAGTAAAAAGGTTGTTGGATTTAAAATCCCAGTCGCTCGACTGGCTTCAATGATCTGCATTCTAGGTATCTCATCCTGATTGCCAGGCATGATATACACAAAGCAACAAGATGCAATCAAGGCGGACTGAATAGCTGTATCAAACAGAATATCTGGATTGTTAGCATTAAAAATTTCTGTCGCATTAAAGTCGTCATCTGCAAATTCACGGAAAATAATCCGATCGGCCAGTGCATCCACTCCGTGGGCTGTCCATCCTAAAACTGACCTATACATATCTCGTACATTATCTGGCATAACAATACTGCGAGAGGCTTCTCTATCTGCCATCGCATAATATCGATAGCGCTTTTTGACGCCCAATTGATAGAGGGCTAGTTTTCTCCTAAGATAGCCCATTCCATAGTAATTCATTTTGATTGCTCCTTTATTTTTTCGGTTACTAGTTGCTCAAAGTTATCTTCGTGCACTTCGATACCTTCGACCAATGTTCTGCTGACAAAGTTAAATTTTTCCTCGTTGGCCAAAATCCGCTTTTTAAAATCTCGATAGTGTTTTAGCAAATTTTTACTTTTTTTGCGTTTTTTAACCGGCAAAATGTTAGGATTAACTTTCTTGTTTTTTTCCTGTTTTTTAGCCGCACGCTTTTTCTTCATCAACTTCCGCTGATTCTCTCTGGCCCCGTCCTTACGGCATTTCTCACTGCAATATTTCGACCTGCTGGATGTGGGTTCAAACTTTTTACCACAAATTGAACACTTGATTTTCTTCATTTTTTACCTTTCAAATCCTAACGCGAGAAAAAATGTACAGTGACGGCGTGAAGCTCCGCGCTTGCCAAGGGTAGGGGGTCACCCCCCTTCTTGGACTTTCTACCCTTTATATCTAATCCAATCACAACTTTGTGGCAAATTACGATTGCCAATCACTGCAGAACCTGTTACACGTTCTTCTGCATACAATTTATCAGACTTCTGTCGATTGCATTGCCAATGCGCCAACTGTAGATTCTCTATAGCTGACGGATGACCACCTTTGGCTATAGGAACGATGTGGTCTATCACAGGACTCATCGGGTCAGGATACTTCAATTTCTTATTGACCAGTCGTCCACAGATGCCACAGTGTGTACTTGATTTCAGCAACCGCTTCTTATTCTTCTCAAACGCAACTCTATGCGGTCCACTCTTATCAGCTCTTAGATTAGCCATGCGCACCTCTTGGAAATTAACAGGGGCGGGGTACTCAATAGCACCTCACCCCTGTTTTCTTGATGATACTATAATAGCACGTTGAAACTGTCATGCACTGTCAAATGCTGTCATTATTGTTATTTACTGTCAATCA
Organism: Streptococcus sp. HMSC073A12; assembly: GCF_001812815.1. Classification (NCBI taxonomy): domain Bacteria; kingdom Bacillati; phylum Bacillota; class Bacilli; order Lactobacillales; family Streptococcaceae; genus Streptococcus; species Streptococcus sp. HMSC073A12. The sequence continues at coordinate 128,217 of NZ_KV810536.1, forward strand.
CTGTCATTTACTGTCAGATTGTTTAATTCTTTAGTGGCTATACGCAACAATCTAAAGTATGTGCTCTCACTACAATTGAGTTCGTCCATTACTTGCCAACGCGTCATTTTATCAACATAGACCATACTCAAAATTGTTTGACTATCAGAGTTATCCAGCCCATCGATTAAATCTTGCAGTTCTCTTTGCTTCTTCAAAGCTTCAACAGTTTTGCGTTCAATGTCTTGTGCAGTCGTTAGCAACTCAACATATACATCATCTTGCTTACGCTTAATTCCTCCAGAAACTTTATCTGCAGAGAATTTCTGACTAGACAAAAGCGAAGCTTCAATTTTGTCTCTACGTCTAATTAAACTCGCGATGTACAGATCTAAATTCCTCAAGTCTTTTAAAATAGCTTTCGCTTTGCTCACTCTCAATCTCCTTTTTATGTTATAATAGTGTTGTGAAATTTATAACTAAGGGGTCGAGTGTGCGCTCGGCTTTTTTTACTTTTCGTGAATCGTCATGTATGGTTTTTCTTTTTTTACACGGCCGCATTTTTTGCACTCCACATAACAAAATAGCCAACGACCATGTATCTTAACGTAATAATGCTTGCAGAAGAATCTTCTTGTGTTCGTTATAATTCTTTCAAATAATGATTTCAATTCATATTTCATTTTGTCTAAAAAATCAAACATCTCTTACTTCTCCTGTAATTCTATTTTCCAATTTTACAAATCTAGCATATTCAACGCCATTAAATGCGTAAACTTTTGATACGACTTTTTTCCACTGATTACGTGAGTATGGATAGCGCTTTGGCCTGTTTCTCATTTTGTTGCCTCACCTCAACTCAACTCTTTTATTCTATCGTTACAGAAACGTATCCGATATTTCAGCCATCTATCTTCTAGTATCGTTTCGTGCATTTCGTGCGAATGCGAATTCTTCCTTGTCTTAGAATCCAATTGATTCTGATATTTATCTCTCGCCTCTGTCCATAGCTTGCGTGCACTTTCTTTTGTGTATGGTATTTTAGTCATGTTCTACCTCAATTACTATGATGCTCTAATTTCCCTGATTCTAGTCCGCCATTAACAAAGTACGAACCGATCAGAATGGCATCTGCTTCATCATCTTTGACAGTCTTATTAAACTCTCGCTCGACAGTCTCGATAGATTGTTTTTTCATTGACTTCTTGCTGCGGTCTTTGTAGCTAAACTTCCAATGTTTCCGCCACGTTGACACGTTTACAAAGTAAACCTCATCTGCAACTAATCTACTTAAAATCATTCCTGTTACAATCCCTATGCTCATCATAGATTGTTGATTCGAGCCCATAACGTTATTTTTTTCAATCACAATATAATCAAATGGCTTTTTGTAAGATTCTATAGCTCGTAGCTGAATCATCTTTAACTTATTAGTCATCAAGCGCCCACGTTCGTAGAATGTTTTTGATTTTGATTTTGGCTTTATTGCCCCACTCTGGACAAGGGTTGAGCCGTTGAATACAGCCCAACCAGTCACAGATGTAGAAGCATCTAATGATAGTGTTAGATTACTCATTCGAGTTCTCCTTTGAATCCACATAAATTAAAGAGGTTTTGCTTGTTATCTTCGATAAATTCAAAAAACTTCTGTAATTCTGTCAAGTTCTGCTTTTCTACTTTAACTGCTGAACTAGAATGATACTCGCTAGATTCCTTAGGTTTAGCCGTTACATCTAGCCAAAAGAGAGGTTCGAATACATCTCCGTTTGTGTCTAAAGACGTTTCTAAATCTTGATTTTTAAATTGCATTTGAATGTCATAATTGATTTCGTTTGTCACCGTGATAACTTTATCAACAATTTCGAGTGTTATTGTTGTGTTTGGTATATCGATTTTGTTTTGCATTTTTTACTTCCTTTCATTTCAATTCTTTTACTATTGCAGCAATAACGTTGACTGTCACGCTGTTTCCTGCTTGCTTGTATAGTTGACTATTACTATTCACCTCTTGCGCCTTGTCAAACGCCCAATCTGGAAAACCTTGCAGTCGCCAACATTCTTCAGCTATTAAATTGCTACATCTTCTGCGCCACTCTTTCATGTTTTCATCTTCGTAAGTCGTGGTAGAGTTCCAACGCCTAGTAAATCGTGGGCGTGATTGTGGCTTGGGTTCAATGTTTAGTGTTAATTTCATATTACATATCACGTTTTTATTTTTCCAAAAATCGCGACTGCCATTTTGTGAGATTGGCTAAATACGGGCAGTCGCTATATTCGTCTGTTAGTCACATAATTGTAAACTAACGCTTTCTAGTTCGCTTTTTACGAGATTCACGGCTCGTTGGTTTTAAATTTCTATCAAATCATTTAGGCTGATTACTGCGTTCAGTTTCTTCTGGCTTCGGCAATAGTCGCACCGTCCGCATTTTTTTGGCTTTTGTTTGCCTTGTATAACATTCCAAACTTCGACAATGTCGGATTTTAGGTTGCCCAAACCCTCTACTAGCCAGTCCTCATCAATTTTTAAAATATCCTTATCGGGCACGTTTTCTTTGCTGACTGCGACAATTAGAGGTCTAAACTCTCGCCCCGTCATCTGTTTGAGTAGTTCTCTGTACAGTCCTAACTGACCATGATAGCCAAAGTTTAAAATGTTATTGACTGCCGCAGGAACTCGTTTTCTTAGGTCTGCGTTCCATTCTTCGGAGTAGATAGATTTCATGGTTTTCAAATCCACAAAATAACCTCTTGATAAGTTCACGCTATCTAATTTGCCTTTAACTGGCACACCTTCAATTTCTCCGCAAACAATCATTTCTTTTTCGACTTTATCACTTGGATAGCCATGATATAAGCGATTGAAGCCATCGTCATCTTTCAGGCTCTCAATCATCTTGTCACCGATAATAAAGTCAGACTTGAGGTTTCCTTTGTTCTTGCCAGTTTTCGCAAGAAGTTTATTGCCATTCTCTGCCATAAACTTTTCATGTGCTTCCGGATTTTCAAAATAGCTGTGTACATAGTTTCCGAGCAGAAGAGGGGTTTCGTCACGCTCTTCTACCCAGATACCATTATCAACCGCGTAAGCCTTAGCTTGACATTGCTTGTAGCGTTTATAACGCGAGTATGACAAGCGACTAGTATCTTGATAATAGTTCTCTTGCGTTAGTTCGACCATCACATCAAATCCTCAAGTTCTTTAAATAATTCGCCTTGTTCGCCGTCCAAAACTTCGCCCGTTTCTTCGTCGACTTTTGGTGTGGTTGTTTCTGTTTTGGAAACAGCCACTTTATTTTTCGGCTCTTCGGCAGTTTCTTGCGGATTCTCAACACTTTCCGATTCGGAAACAGTTGGATTTCCAAGAACGTCATCAAGGCTTTCGGTTTCTTGCGGGGTGACGTCAATTGGTGCCGCTTTTTCGTTTTCAGTTTCGTTATCTGCCACAATCGCTTGTTCCATTTCGATTGACAGCGGACCATACTTACTAATGATTTGTTTAAGCAGCGTTTTCTGTGCCATCGCGTCAAAATCTGATTTCCAAGGTCCATTATTAAAGGATTTTGAGAATCGTTTGCCGTGAGCGTACGCTTGTTCTTTCGTCCAATAAGTGACTTTTTCAAAGCCGTTTAGCAGTTTAAAAGCTGCAAAGTAGCCGATAACTTCATCTTGCGGCTGCGTAAAGTCGATTTCTAATTCTTCAAAAAGTGGATTGTATGAGATGAATTGTTCTTTATAGACAACACCCGAGTTGATACTCTTATACTTTCCGCTCCGTTGCGCAAGCTGAATCAGTCCTTTGTAGCCCAATTGGAACTGTGCTTCTTGTCCGTAAGGAACGATGTAAGCCTGACCTAAACTTGGTTCAATCGGCAGGTTTAATACTGCTGCTTTCATCGCTGCAGTCATGATAGATTCGTTGCTTGCTTTCATCAGCAAGTTATTATTTGTGACAACTGACAGCAAGCTAGCTACAAACTCGTTTTCTTTGCCTTTTAACACCTCTTGAAATTTCGCTTTTACTGCCGGTGCATTAAAAAAATCTTTGTGCGATACTTTTGTTAAATTATTTGTCATTTTATTTCCCTTTCGTTTTGGCACGTTATACTGTCGTTTTCAGACTTTGTTTTGTTTAAGGGTATAATTATACCTGCGATATTGTTTAGGTCGTCAGAAATAACATCTTGCTTTATTTCGAGACTTTAAAACGCATTTTAGCACGTTCAGATAGTGCCCGTTTTTGCTCTGCCGAAATTTTTCGTTTCGGCTTGGCAAACGGACTAACATCTGCTTCAAGCATTTTAGCTTGAATGTAAATTCGATTACCTCTTTCATCAAATTCTTCAGCTAAGATTTCATAAAGTTCAATACGCTTTTCAATCTTAGTAATATGTCTGCGCACACTTGTTTCAAAATACCAACAATTATCCAGTTCATCATAGCGGATAACCGTCTCGCGCTCTTCTGGTAGATATGCCATGTTATTTTCTCCTCTTGGTTTTTCTTAAATTCCAAATCTCACGTTTCAGGCGTTTGTTCTCCTGACTGAGTGAGATAATCTTATCTTGTTGCTCGTTGATAATCTCGCCCAACTCATAACCGAGATGTAAATAGTCAGCGCGCCAGTTATCAATCTCTGCTTGTAAATCTTTATCCATCCGCTCACCTAATCTACAAAGCTAGTATGGCAATGTGGACAACTAGTGTGCCAACCTTTGCTTTTACTGTTTGGATTATAGCCTGCAGTCTGTGTGTAGGGATTCTGCTTATAGATGTCATTGTGACACCGAAAGCAAATCCCGTCTGTTGGTTCAAACATATTTTATTTTTCCTTTGCTGTTTTATTTTGTGAAAAATCTATTCACGATTGTTTCGAGTGGTTTATTCAAAATCCACGCGCACATTTGGAATGGATTAAATTGTCGTTTTGGGTCTTTCTCGCAAATCGCTGCGAATTTCTGACATTGTTCTAACGTTAACTGCATGTTGAAGTCCTCTGCGAACCATTTCTTGAAACAGTCATATAATTCCATATTTTCAGCAACTGGAATCTTTTCTTTGCGTTCGTGTTCCGAGTGCTCGTTTGACCACGCAGGGATATTCCCGTTTTGGTCTTGCTTTTTACGATTGCGGTTAGCTTCGTGTAGTTGTATCGCTTCTAAAGTCTTGATGCCATTGTCAGCACATCTTTTCATAATGCTGTTGAAATACTTTAAGGTTCTAGCATTGTTCAGTACGCATTCATTAAGGGCATATTCCAAGACTTCTATTTCAAATTTATCTACAGCTACCCAATCTGTTATTTGCTGGATTTCGATAGGCGATAACAATCTACCGAAGTTTTGTTCGAATCGTTTTATTAGGTCTGATAATTCCAATTTTACCTCCCCTATAATATAAATATAATCGACGTAGCCACCGCCGGCTTTGTCATTCAGTATTTTTTTATTTTAGTATTTTGTCCGTCCGTACTTTGTATATCGCAAGTTTTTCATTCGATGAAAATTCATTCGATGAAAATTCATTCGATGAAAAATTATGTTATGAATTTATGTTTCGCTTGATAGCAAGTCATCTTTTACTTGCTTGTCAAAAGCGGATTTTGTCTGTGGATTCATTTTCTTATCACTTGCAAACTTAAACCACTTGAACCTTTTATATCCCATAGAGCAACGTATGCGATAGATATACCCTGCTTTTATCAATTCTTTAAATGCCGTCTTCGTGCGGTTCGGAGGACTACTAGAATTCTTTATCAACTCGTCCAAGTAAATATCCCAATCGTCAGGCTTGCTTAAGATATAGAGCAGCAACCCCCGTGCCTCCCATGACAGACTTTTATCTTGTACGAAATCGTTATTTATTGCTGTGTATTTATCGTACGGATTTCTGAAATATTTTCTGCATTCTCTACGTACCTCCCTCTCTAATACTGCCAGCCCGGACTTTTCTTCCGAGCCTCTGCCAATTTGCGTGCTCGTTCTCTGCGGTCGTGCTCGATTGCACAGACTACATACATTGCTTCAAGTTCTATGCGCTCGTCTTCTTTTGCTTGCTGTTCTGCTTGTTTCTTGGCTTTGCGCCAGTCTAAGTGATTGCAGAATGCGCCTGCCAAGAAGAAGAATGCTAGTGTTGCTACCGCTCCTAAAATTTCACTCATTTTCAAGCTCCTCTAATATTTTCACAAAATTTACATAAGCTTCATAGTGTTTGCCGCTATTTTCATTATCCTTATAAGCCTCATTAATCAACTCTTGGCCTGTGCCATAAAAACAACCAGCTTTCCACATTTTGTTTGATTTTGTGTAAGTAAAATAACGACCACTAGACCAATTATTTTTAAAAACAATATAATCTTTTAAGGATTTGACCCGAGCGTCACCAAAGACCTCAGCGTTATCAGAGACCTCAGCGTTATCATAGACCCGAGCGTTATCAGAGACCCGAGCGTCACCAGAGACCCAAGCGTCACCAGAGACCCAAGCGTCACCTTCGTGAGAAAGATTTCCTTCTTTGGCGACGTATCCGCCAAGCTCTCCCGCTTCCACACTTCCAAAGCTAATTAGGGCTTTTATGCGGAATAATTTCCATCCAAAAAATGTGATTGTGTCGTCAACTAGTAATTCATATTTTTTATTCATTTCTATCCTCCTACTCTATTAGCGTCCGCAATCCGCTTCGCTTCTTCTGCTTTCTGGCGTTCTTTAAGCTGATACTCGCTATTCAGCTTGTTTAGGATAATGTCCTGCGCCGAGTTTTTATTTTGCAGTCTCTCAATTTCACTTGCCTTTTTCTCAAGCTCTGTCTTTAGTTCGCTAATTTGTCGCTGCTGATGTTCGGTTGATGTGATTAAGCCGACAGCCAACAGCAGCATGACAAACGCTAAAGTAGTCATGATTAGATTAGCGTTGGCTATTGAGCGTTTGTTCGTTATGTGTTTAGCTTCTAGCGTGCTAACTCGTTCATTTAAGGTCATGCGTTGCCCTCCACCAACTCAGGGTGTATTTTAAGACCTGTAAATTCTTCAATTCCTTCTGATGTTGCGTTTCGCTTAAACAGCTCTATAGCAATTTCTTTATTATCTTCAAAGCTTCCGAGATAACGGTCACAATCCCCGCATTGCTCGCAGTATTCTGGTTCCTCGTAGCGGTCTAACACATACCAACCGCCGAGATGATTTTCGTATAAATGTTTCATCTTTTCACCTCTTCTTGAAAATCGTCGTCTTATCGCCTTCGATTTTCATAGCGCCTTTTGGCACGACTGAAAAGCTAACGCTATTCCATTCTTCGGCTATCTCAGCCAATTCTTGTTTGACTACTTCAACCGGCTTCTTAGCTAGCTTATTCTTGTATTCGTTGCCTAGCCTGTAATGGTCGCGCTCCCAGTTCATAATCACGCGCATTTGTTCGTAGTTTTGCATGTTACACCCCTAACCGTTTTTCTGTTTTAATGTTCTCTAACATTTCTGCCAGTGTTTCTTTTTTGGGTCTGTATCGGTTACGGGATTTCCATTTGACGAACAGGCGAAATCCTTCGTAATTGACAAAGACGATTCTGTGAGTTGGGTTGTCAATGAATTGTCGAAAGTCTGGATGTTCTCTCATTTCTGCCGCCCAACCTTTAGCAGTTCCGACTGTCAACCCTTCCCAGATTTGGCAAAGGTGTGCATAGTCGCCATATGTTGCTTTTTCAGACTGATTGGCAGGCCTGTAAATTATTTCTGCTTTTGGCATAGTAAATTGTTCCTTTCTGTGCTATAATTTAGCTAGTAATTTTTGTTGTGCCACTCACTTGCGAGTGGCTTTTTTGATATAATCATCTCGAAAGGAGGTGATTATATGAATGAAGATTCTTTGAAATTTGATTTGTTGGCAGATATGGCTGTGTTTTCGGAACAAACAGGTAATAAATTGGTGATTTCAACTGCTAATGGAATCTATTTTGGAAATATACTTCTTGATAGAACCAAAGAAAAATATAAATCCATTAATGAATTTATGGAATATCGTAAGAAGTACAAAACAGTAGATAACGAAAATTCCAATACGAATACTGTTTTACTAGTAGATGTAACTCTACTAACACCAACGAAACAAATTTTTAAAATGCCGTTTATTTATCTATTTGCAGACCAGATAATCGGCGTTTCATGCGGTCAACTTCCTCATCAGGAAGAGGAGTAGCTGCTTTGCTCGAATCTATCGTTATAGCGATAGATTCTTTTTCTTTTGGCATGATTTGACTTTCGATTTCACCTTCAAAGTGGAATAATTCCAGTTCATGAGCTACTTCATTTAGCTCTCGAGCTTTTTGATTGAATTTCTCGACCAACGAACGAAATTCATCTGCATTAGCTATTTCGACAATTACATTTACTTTATTTAATTCCATATCGTCTCCTTTTTGTTTGTGGTATAATCAAGTTGTATATTTTGGTGTGCGCGTGATTTTTCACGCGCTTTTTTTGATATAATTGATTTATCTTTAACGAAAGGATAGATAAGTCATGATTGAAAATGCGGTTCGTCAGCTGTACTGTAAATCGTGAAGTGTTTTCCGAGAACTTCCTGCTCGTTAATAATTTGTAATTCCATATGATACCTTTCTATCGAATTTTAAAATCTTCAATCACACGAGCTACAAAACGATGCGCTTGTGGATTTTTTAATTTACCATTCAAGATATTAGTTACATCTTGACGAGCCATGTTATATTGAACGGCTAAAGTTGCCATTGTCAGATTATTCTCTTTTAGATAATCCGAGACTTTTTGACGACCATTGTCCATGTTTGGCATACATTATCCTCCTTTATTTGTAAGTAATATTAGTGATTATTTTTTTACAGAAAATGCTATCTGCTCTAGCTTTTAGCAAATAATACCTTTACAAAATTTCTTAGCTAGACGACCCAAAAAGTTTAAACAAGCTGTCGCTTCTAAAGTGGCGAAAAAGCTAGACTCTAAAATCGAGAATCAGAGTTTATTTCAACTACAGTGCTGGGGACGATACCAGCGAAGTGTTGTTGACTACTGCTATTAGTTTGAGCAGAACAATTTCCGTAACGTACTCTAGATAGCAGCTAGAGTACGTTTTTTTATTTTGTAAGAAAAAAAGTTAGAAATTTTATAAAATACTTGACAACTTTTACACCATAGTGTAAAATTAAAGCATAATTAAAAACCTTGATAAAACCTTATATCTATCAACTTATTTGCTCGCCAAAGCTATTTATTTTTAGATAAGTTTTAACTTCGTTTTTTTACTAACTTATTAACTTACAAAAACTATTTTACACTTTAGTATTATTTTTGTCAACAGAAAATAACACTTTTTTATAAAATATTTTTTGTCATGTCTTAGAAAAGGTAATATGACAATGTTTTCCACACTTGAAAAGATTAAGGAACTTGCCCAAAAACAAGGAATAAGTCTTCAAAAAGTTGCCGAAGATTTAGGCTATAGTATAAATTACCTCTATACTTTAAAAGAAAAGACTCCTAAATCTGACCGCCTACAACAAATCGCCGACTACTTCAACGTGTCCACAGACTACCTGCTCGGACGCACAGATAATCCTGCTATTGCTGATAAAGAGCAATTCTTTTTTGAGGGCAAAGAGGTAGACGTTGAGCAATTAGCCAGCACAGCCATGCGATTCAACGGGAAACCACTAACTGAAGAAGATAAAAAAGCAATTCAAAACATAATAGAGATTTATCTCAGAAAGCAATAATAAAGGTCTGATTGTTTATGACTGAAAAAGAATTTTCTCAAAATCTAGGTATAGATATAGAGATTTTTGAAGATGGTCTATTTCCAGATGAAGCCTTTTACATCCCAGCCCTCAAAACTATGTTTTTGAGTGATGCTATATCTGATGAAAAAAGGGTACAAGTCGCTTTACATGAGATAGGTCATAGAAACCACGCACCAGATACTTATCATCTCTTTCGGGAGAAATGTGAGCTCGAAGCCAATAGAAATATGATACATCATCTTATGAAAGCTGAGTTGGATATAGCTGAAGATGCCACTACATTTAATTACCTGGTCTTTATGCAAAAATACAACCTAAAAACCATTGCCGATGAAACGATGGTTAAAGAAGAGTATTTAAGTATTATAAATCATATCAAAGGAGTTGAAAATGAGTTTTAAAGGTTTTATAAAATCAAAAACGCTAGGTGAATACCTTCAAGCTAAAAAAATCCTCAACTGGTGGAAGAAATAGAAAACAGAGGAATGAAAACTGTTTTAAAAGAATCTGCAAAAAGGTATATAAAGAAAAAGACGGTCTAAGGCTTGTCTCACTCAAAGGTTATAGGAATTTAATAATGAAAATTTGTTTAAGATGTCAGCATGAGAATGATGACCAAAATAATTACTGCATTAAATGCGGTGCACCACTTAGAAATATTTGTACTAATAGAAGATGCTCAAATTGGGAGCAAGATGTTCTTTTGCCCGATGAAGCTGCATTTTGTCCCCTCTGTGGTTCTGAAACCCTCTTCAAAACCTTCGGATTGGCATCTTCTTCTCTGGATATTTCTGACGAGGACCTCCCATTCTAATGTATCTACTATATATTGACGAATCAGGTACCAAAGATTTGCACCGAGGAGAAAATAACAAAGAGGGAAACTCGGAACACTTTGTCATGGGGGCTGTTCTTATTAAGGCAGAAGATCTAAGTGATATTGAGGAAAAGATCCAAAATTTAAAATCAACCTATCTCAAAGATCCATATCTAGAATTAAAATCAACAGCTAAATCAAAGACGCTAAAGAACAACAAAAATAAAGATGAATTTTTAGATAATATCCATCAAACAATTGCAGCATCGAATTGTTGTTGCTTCGGTGCGCAAGTACATAAACCTTCGTTGCAGAAAAACGGTGTTTTAGAAAATAGAGACCAAATTTACAAAATTTGCTTCTTGCATATCTTATCAGCTGTCAATAGTTACTTAAAACACGAGAACATCAATGAATCTGTAACTGTTTTCATTGATCGAGTGGATGCAGTTAACAATAAGAAAGTCTATCTAGCATACAAAGAAGCACTCGAAAGCAAATCTATTGACTTTATAGGTTTTGATAAAAAACATTTTTCTCCATCAATAAACTTCGTGGACTCAGAATTTACCATCGGAGTACAAATCGCAGATGTTATAGCTGGTGCATTGTGGCGAGGTGTCGAAAAAAAGAAAAAAACATACTCTAAAATGTTGCTTCCACGATTTCCGAGGGACAACAATCAAGAGTATGTTGGTTATAGTTATCAAAAATGCAAAGAATGGAAATAAAAAATGAACAGGGTAGCAGTAATTTCAACTGCAAGCTGACAAGGCATTTCACCCTTGCCACCCAGGCTATTCGGACCTAGACCACTGTTCTTCCGTTAAAATAATTATACATTATATAACTATAATTTGTCAACAAAAAATCCCCACGCTCTCTAAGTTTGGCGACTCAGAGTGTGAGAAAAAAACGATTGTATAAGAAAATAACCATTCAAAAGGTCGTTTTCCTATACCCATTTTACCAAAATATAGGAGAAAAAACAATGTGGGTAGAACAACACAAAAGCGGAAAAGTAAATTTTGTTGAAAGATACCGTGACCCTTATACCAACAAATGGAAAAGAACGTCTATACTCATGGAGAAAGACACCCCCAGAATACGAAAAGAAGCCCAAAAGATACTTGATACTAAGATAACTAACCTTTTGAATAACCTAAAAACGTCAGAAATGCTCTTTACAGCTCTTTTAGACCAGTGGTGGGGATTTTATCAACAAGAGATAAAACGGTCGTCTATCGCTTCGTTAAGGGGCAATATCAAGGAAATAAGAGAGTCTTTTGGACTGAATGTAAAAGTGGTCAATATTGATCCCAAATATGTCCAAACTTACCTAGACAATCTCGACTGCTCCAGAAACAAGAAAGAACGTTACAAATCTATGCTCAACCTTGCTTTTGATTACGCTGTTGATCTGAATATTATTAAAGATAATCCGTCTCGGCGGGCCAAGCTCCCGCGAATAAAGAAAACTTTGGAAGATTGGAAGAAAATTGAAGAAAAATATCTTGAAGAAGATGAAATTCAACCGCTTCTTAAAGAGTTATATCGACGCCCCAACACTTACCGTTTAGGGTTACTGTCTGAGTTCATGAGCCTAAATGGCTGCCGTATTGGTGAGGCAGTCAGTATCGAACCAACAAATTATAATTTTGAAACCAGAATCCTACAGTTGCACGGAACCTATGACCACACAGAGGGCTACCGTAACGGCGAAAAAACAACTCCCAAAACTCTTGCCTCCTACCGGGAAACAATCATGACCAACCGTGAAATGGAAATCCTCAAAGAATTGGAGTTCATGAATGAACTGGAAAAAAACACCAATCTACGATATAGAGACATGGGCTACCTTTTCACAACTAAAAACGGAGTTCCTATTCAAACTAACTCTTTCAACCTAGCTCTTAAAGCTGCCAACGAGCGATTGGAAACGCCGATTCGGAAAAATCTTACCAGCCACATCTTCCGTCATACTCTAGTCAGCCGTCTGGCTGAAAACAATGTCCCACTTAAAGCTATTATGGATCGTGTCGGTCATGCTGATTCAAAGACGACTGTTCAAATTTACACCCACATCACCAAGAAAATGAAGTCAAATGTGGCTGACATCATGGAAAACTATTGATTTTATGCCCCAAAAATGCCCCAAAACACAAGAAAAAGCCTATTGTACAAGCTAGAAAGCTTGACGCAATAGGCTTTTTAAATCGCTATTATTTAACAGCGTCTTTAAGAGCTTTACCTGCTTTAAATGCTGGTACTTTAGAAGCTGCTATTGTGATTTCTGCACCAGTTTGTGGGTTGCGGCCTTTACGAGCTGCACGTTCACGAACTTCAAAGTTACCAAAACCAATCAATTGAACTTTTTCACCAGCTGCAAGGTATTCAGTTACTGCTGCAAATACCGCATCAACTGCTGCTGCTGAATCTTTCTTAGTCAATTCTGTAGCTTCTGCTACTTTTGCAATCAAATCTTGTTTGTTAGCCATTTAACAAATCCTCCAAAATATTTTATGAATTAGTAGTCACTAACTCTAACAAGTATTATCATATCTAAAAAATGTTATTAGGTCAAGCACAAAACGAACTTTTTTCAATTTTTCCAAAGATATCAAACTTATTCATAGCGAACGAGGACTGCCCACGCATTTTCACCTGTATGTGTTTGAATAATAGAACCAGTCTTCAAAACAGAAATCGTTTTTTCCACACACGGTTGCAAAATCTGTTTCATTTCGTTCGCCAATTCGGCAGTTCCTGCATACGAAATTCCAATCTCTGCCACTTTTTTATCTTTTAAGCTTTCAACTAAATCATTAACCCATTTTTTGAAGGTTTTTACACCACGCCCCTTAACAATCGGTTGTAATTCATTGTTTTTCATTTGCATAACTACTCGAATATTAAGCAACGAACTGAGAAGCCCAGTCACACGACTAATACGACCACCTTTTACAAGATTTTCAAGCGTTGACACACCGATATACAATTCTGTTTTTTCACGTACTTCTTCGATTCTTGCTAAAATAGCATCAAAGTCTGCACCTTCTTTTGCTAGTTTTGCAGCTTCAACCACTTGAAACTTCAAAGCTTGATCCGTAAAAGAGCTATCAATCACTGTTACATCTACATTTGCCAAGGTTGCCCCTTGTCGTGCAGCTTCGACCGTTCCAGACAAAGCATGCGACATATGGATAGAAATGATTTTATCGGCAGTTTCTCCGAGTGTTTCAAAGATTTCTGCAAAAACACCAACTGGTGGTTGACTGGTTTTCGGTAGATTTTTGCTTGACTGCATCAAACGAAGAAACTCTCCTTCTTTTAAGTCAGCGTCTGAATAAACAACACCATCTACCATTACAGACAAAGGAACGATTGTAATCTCTAAATCCTCTACAACTTGCGGTTCAATCGTAATAGATGAATCCGTTACAATTTTGATTTTTGTCATAGTTTTCCTACTTTTATAAATTTTATCTATTTAATTTATTATATCAAAAAAATAACTTTTTGTGGAATAATTTTTCTGGATAAAATGTGTAAAAGGTGTGTAGAGCTTTCTATTTTTCTAAATAAACAGAATTATTAAATTTTCAGAAAATAATTGACACTGTTTTATTTTTTTGTTAGCCTAGTGATGTATCTTATTGAAGCTGTTGCTTTGAAGAAAGGGTTGATAAATGAAACAGACAAAATTTTTAGGAATTCTTTGTCTTGCTCTTGTTATGATTTCAATTACAGTTGGTTCTGGTCACTTTTCGTGGTGGCAGCTGCTACACGGAGATAAGCAGACTGGGCTGCTATTTTTAGAGTCGCGCTTGCCAAGGACAGTCAGCATTCTCCTAGCAGGCTCTAGCATGAGCATTGCCGGGCTTCTTATGCAGACTGTTACACAAAATCATTTTGCTGCTCCTAGCACGGTTGGAACGGTCGAGGCTGCAAAATTTGGTATGTTGCTTAGTTTATTTTTCTTTCCGTCAGCCACATTAGCGCAAAAAATGCTATTTGCTTTTGTATCTGCTATTTTTTTTACGATTATTTTTATTAGACTTATCAGAAAATTCTCATTTAAAGAAAAATGGTTGTTACCGCTTGTCGGAATTATTTATAGTGGAGTGATTAGTGCAGCAGGAGAAATCATTGCCTATCGTTTTGAGCTTGTCCAAAGCATGACTTCATGGACACAAGGCTCTTTTTCCATGATTCAGAAACATCAATATGAATGGTTATTTTTAAGTTTAATCATCTTGATTGCAGTATGGAAGCTATCAGCCACGTTTACCATTATGAATCTAGGGGAAGACGCTAGTCATAATCTAGGCATTTCCTTTTACCAAATGGAAGGAATGACGTTGTTTCTCATTGCATTGACGACAAGTGTGACGATGATTACAGTCGGCTCTCTTCCATTTATCGGAGTCATTGTTCCAAACATCATTCGGAAATTTTATGGTGACCATATCACACGCATTAAGGGACTGACCGCATTAACTGGTTCCTGTCTCATCTTGATCTGTGATATTGTAGCTCGTCTAGTCATTCGCCCTTACGAAGTCTCCGTCAGCTTGATTTTAGGAATTTTGGGTAGTTTGGCGTTCGTGTATCTTTTGTGGCGAGGTGCTGCTCATGAATAAAATGAAGAGTCAAACAAGAAATCGCTTACTTCTATTGCTTTTGTTAGCTAGCTTGAGTGGCTTGTTATATCTCATGCCAATGGAATATCCTTTAACAGGTTTTATTATGAAATTGCGCTCGCAAAAGTTACTAGCCTATCTTTTAGTCGCCATAGCTGGAGGTCTTGCTACAATCAGCTTTCAAACAATCACAGAGAATCGTTTTTTAACACCAAGCATTCTTGGAATGGAATCTCTCTATGTCTTTATGCAGACGATTTATCTTTTCTTTGCTAGCAAATTCATCTGCAATACTGGTCATCCTTTGCTTGAGTTTATCTTAGTCTTACTCATACAGTGTGGCTTCTTTTTCTGCCTGCAACCTGCATTAAAAAAGCTACTCCAGCAAGGATTTGTATTTATTTTATTGATTTGCATGGCACTAGGGACGCTCTTTAGAAGCGCCAGCACATTCTTGCAGGTGCTAATGGATCCTAATGAATATGATAAACTGCAAACAAAACTATTTCCTTCCTTTCAACGAATAAATATGGATATTCTATCTGTCGCTGCAATCATCATTGGACTAGCAGGTTTATATTTGTTAAAGAAGAACGCTATTTTGAATGTTTTTCATTTGGATAAAAAGACAGCGACTATTTTAGGTGTAGAAGTTGAAAAAGAGCAAAAAAAGATACTATGGGCAATTGTTTTGCTGACTTCAACGACAACTGCTCTCGTTGGACCTATGATGTTCTTCGGCTTTATGATGTCTAATTTAGCCTATCTGTTAATCAAAGAATACCAACACAAATGGTTGTTCTCAGTAGCAATTTTACTCGGTTTTCTCTCTCTAACTACTGGACAAATGCTGGTAGAGCGCGTCTTTCAGCTCCAAATCAATGTCAGCATGGTCATTGAGCTTGTCGGAGGGTTATTCTTCTTTTATCTTTTAGCTAAGGAGGTAAAACGCTAGAATGCAATTAAAAAACGTTGGCAAATCATTTGGAAATCAAGCAATTTTAGAAGATATTCAACTGAATATTTCACCGAGCAAATTCACCGCTTTTATTGGTCCAAACGGTGCCGGAAAATCAACGCTGCTTTCCATTATGAGTCGTTTGCTCAAGAAAGATCAAGGTTTTCTCAGTATCAAGGGAAAAGAAATTGAAGCTTGGAATTCAAAAGAGTTGGCCAAAGAATTAACGATTTTAAAACAAAAAATCAATTACCAATCTAAATTAACGGTTGAAGAATTGGTTTCCTTCGGTCGCTTTCCTTATAGTCAGGATCGTTTGACAAAAGAAGATTTCAAAAAAGTGGAGCAAGCATTGGAATATTTGGATATTGCTGATCTGCGAGAACGTTTCATTGATACGCTTTCAGGCGGTCAATTGCAGCGCGTTTTTATCGCTATGGTGCTCACTCAAGACACTGATTTTATCTTTTTGGACGAGCCACTAAACAATCTAGATATTAAGCAAAGTATTTCTATGATGAAAATCTTGCGGTCTCTCGTTGATGACTTAGGAAAAACGATTATCATTGTCATTCATGACATCAATATTGCCAGTCAGTATGTTGATGAAATTGTCGCCTTTAAAGACGGAAAAGTCTTTTATCAAGGTACAACCAATCAGGTCATGAGAAAAGAAATTTTAGATCCATTGTATGAAATGGACATTACCCTTGGGGAAATCAATGGTAAAAAAGTTTGTATTTACCTATAAATATTAATTTTGGAGGAATTTTAATGAAAAAGAATACAAAAACACTACTTCTATCTCTATTCGCAGCTGTTGCAGTTGTGCTACTCGCTGCTTGCAGCGACAATAAACAGTCCAATTCAAAAACGACAAACTCTTCATCTACTTCTAGTGAAGTCACTATCAAAACAGCAAATGGAGATGTGAAAGTCCCTACCAACCCTAAAAAAATTGTAACACTGGATTTAGGTGCAGCTGATACCATTCGTGCTTTAGGAAAAGAAAGCAGCATTGTCGGTATGCCAAAGAAAACTCTGCCTGCTTACTTAAAAAATTTACCAAGTAGCATTAAAAATGTAGGTAGCATGAAAGAACCGAATATGGAAGCTATCGCAGCTTTAAAACCAGACTTGATTATTGCTTCTGGTCGTACAGCTCAATATGTCAAGAAACTCAAGGAAATTGCCCCTACTGTATTATTCCAAACAGACAACAAAGACTACTGGGGTTCTACCAAGAAAAACATCCTTTCTTTAGCAAGTATCTTTGGAGAAGACGGAACCAAAAAAGCTAAAAGTGAATTAGCTACATTAGACAAGGAAATTCAAACCGTTGTTGCTGCCAATGAAAAGTCAAATAAAAATGCTCTTGCGATGATGTTAAATGAAGGTGCAATATCTGCTTTCGGAGCTAAATCACGTTTTGCTTTCCTTTACAGTACTTTGAAATTCAAACCAACAGATGCTAAAATCAAAGAATCAAGACATGGACAAGAAGTCAGCTTTGAAAGTATCAAACAAATCAATCCAGATATTATCTTTGTTCTGAACCGCACTCTTGCTATCGGTGGGGACAATTCGGCCAATAAAGACTTACTGAATAACTCACTGATCCAAGAAACAAATGCTGCTAAAAACAAAACTATTGTAAACTTGACATCCGACCTCTGGTACCTAAGCGGAGGCGGACTCGAATCCACAAAATTGATGATTGAAGATGTAAAAAATGTAGCTGGGAAATAATATAAAAGAGCTGGAGAAAACCTTAAATGAATTTTCTCCAGCTCTTTTATCATCCTCAACTTCTAATTATCCTCTACCGCGAAACCATCATTTGTGATGAAATGATGTTCTAAAATTCCCTCATTACCAAATAAAACTCCGTGGAGAACACCGCCATAGACAGCTCCGCCATCCATGCCAATTTTTTGATCCTGCGTTTGCCAAAGGCGACTTGTCCCAGGCATCTCAGAAAAAAGATAAAAAGTCGGAGTATGTCCAAATACAATTATTTTCCCTGTTTGATTGAGACCTTGATGAAAGGGCTCACGTATCCAAACCTTTTGATAATCGCTTGTTTCATGCCAATCTTTTAAAGTTAAGTCAACTCCAGCGTGTACAAAAATATAGTTATCTGTTTCAACAAAGAAAGGCATCTGACGAATAAAATACACGAGGTCTGGCGCCTCTTCCGACACGCGCTTTGCGTCTTCAACTCCATCAACAGGAGTATCTAGAGGTCGCCCCAAAATAGAATTGATTGTTGTGTCACCGCCATTGCGACGATAATGAGCATAGCCGCTCTCAGGATTGTCCAGCCAAGTTAAAAACATGTATTCGTGATTCCCAGAAATACAAATCGCTCCTTGCTTGTCGACAAGACTTTTCACACACTCTAAAACCGCTCGGCTGTCCTCGCCGCGGTCAATCAAATCTCCCAAAAAGATGAGCTGACTTTCTCCATCCCATTTTTTGAGTAATTCTTTTAGCATTTTTGCTTTTCCATGTACATCACCAATTACAAAATAATTTGTCATGATTACCTCCTGATAACAACCCATTTAGCACAAGCCAAAGAGTATTTCATTTTTTCAAGAGCTCTCTAGCCTGCGTGAGGGCTGCTTGGGTCACATTTTCGCCCGCCAACATTTTGGCAATTTCTTCGACACGCTCATCATTTGATAACAAGCGAACAGTTGAAACGGTCGAATGCTCATCAGATATTTTCTCAATGAAAAATTGATAATCTGCAATGGCAATCACTTGTGGTAGGTGCGAAATTGCGAGGACTTGTCCGTTCGAGCCAATTTTATGAATCTTTTGAGCAATAGCTTGTGCAACACGTCCCGATACACCTGTATCTACTTCATCAAAGACAATGCTGGTTTTGCCTTCCTTGCGAGAAAAAGCAGACTTGATTGCCAACATTAAACGAGACAATTCACCACCTGAAGCAACCTTAACGAGCGGTTTGTAATCTTCACCGGGATTAGTCGAAATATAAAATTCAACGTGTTCATTCCCATCGCGGCTAAATTTTCCCTTGATAAATTGAACTCGAAAATTCGCCTTTTCCATATAGAGGTCTTGCAGTTCTTGCTGAATCTCTGCTTCTAACTGCTGGGCTAATTCGTGCCGAGCCTGACTCAGACTGCTTGCTAGAGAAACCAAGTCTTTTTCCAGCTTTTTCAGCTCTTTGTTCAAATCATCTGATGAAAGATTTTTCCCAGTAAGTAGAGCATATTCTTTAGAAATCTGCTCAAAATAAGCTAAGACATCATCTACTTGACCGCCGTATTTGCGAGTAATACTATAGATTAAATCTAGGCGACTTTCTACTTCTAAGAGACGGCCACCATCAAAATCCAAGTCTTCTAGAATATCCTCCAAACGCTTTGTCACATCTTCCAACACATAGTAAGATTCAGAAAGGTTGGTCGCAATTTCTTTGTAAGTGGCGTCATAGTCTTCAATAGCTTCCATGTCATTCATGGCAGAACGAATATTCGCTAAACTAGAAAATTCTTCATCATCCAGCATGGCATAGGCATTTGTCAAAGTGTCCGCAATCTGCTTATGATTGAGTAACTTATCACGCTCTTGGTTTAAAGCTAAATCTTCGCTAGCTTTTAAATTAGCTGCTTCAATCTCTGCAATTTGATATTCCAGCATGTCAATCCGCGCTTTATTTTCTTCTTGATTCTTTTGAATTGTTAAGATCTGCTTACGCAACTGACGATACTGGTCAAAAGTCTGTTGATAATCAGCTTTGAGCTTGAAAAATGCGTCAGCTCCAAACTCGTCCAACATGGCAATATGCAGCTGCGGTCGCATGAGTTCTTCTTGATCGTGTTGACCGTGAATATCCACCAAATGCTGTCCAACAGCTCGCAAGACAGACAAATTAACCATTTGACCATTAATACGACTGACACTACGCCCATTTTGAAAAATTTCCCGCCGAATAATCAGCTCCTCTGTCATATCAAGCCCTTGCTGCTCAAAAATTTCAACCAAAGCCTTACTCTGCTCAATTGCAAAAAGCCCTTCAATCTCTGCTTTTGATGCACCGTGACGAATCACATCTGTTGTCGCGCGGCTTCCTAGCATCATGTTCATAGCATCAATAATAATAGACTTTCCAGCCCCTGTTTCACCTGTCAAAACGGTCATGCCTTGCTCAAAATTGAGGGAAATCTCTTCAATAATTGCAAAATTTTTAATGGAAATTTCAAGTAACATAGGCTATCTACCAATTTCTGATTTGTTCCAATACCTGATGAGCCATTTCTTCACTACGGAAAATAAGGAGAATCGTGTCATCATCGGCTAAAATACTAAAAATGTCCTTAGAAAAATCTTCTACAATTTGTCGCTTCACAAAAGCTGTGCTTCCAGGGACAAGATTGAGATTGATCATATTTCCCAATAGCTCAAACTTTAAGATATTATTGTCTGCTAACTTCAAACTCGTACTAGCTGATTTCGGTAGTTCATAAATATAAGTGTTATTTTTCAGCGGAATTTTGACAATGCCCAATTCTTTAATATCACGCGAAACAGTTGCCTGTGTTGCTGTAATTCCTGATTTCTTCAGATATTCTACAATTGCTTCTTGTGTCCCAACTTCATAGTCCGACACAAAATGTCTAATTTTTTCTAATCTTTCCTTTTTATTCATCTTTAAATTCCTTATGTGCTGTCTCTACGACCGTTGTAATCATTGCTTTTACTAGTTTTTCAGGATGAGGATTTTTTTCCAAATAGGCTAAAAATTCCACATTCCCATGCCCACCTTGAATAGGGGAGAAATCTAAATCTTTGACGGAAAATCCTGCTTCAACCATAAAGTCCGTTACTTTTTCTAAAACTGCTTGATGCACTTTTTTATCTTTCACAATCCCATTTTTGCCAATCTGCTCTCTTCCTGCTTCAAACTGAGGTTTGATAAGTGCAACGACTTTTCCATTTTCAGCCAAAATCTTATGCAGAGCTGGCAAAATGAGACCAAGCGAGATAAAACTGACATCAATGGAGGCAAAGCTAGGTGTCTCCTCAAAATCAGTTGCCTTGGCATAACGAAAATTAAACTGCTCCATGCTGATGACGCGTTCATCTTGTCGGAGTTTCCATGCCAGTTGATTGGTGCCGACATCTACTGCGTAGACTTTCCTTGCACCATTTTGCAGCATGACGTCCGTAAACCCACCCGTTGATGCCCCAATGTCCAACGTAATCTGATTTTCAACTGAAATCTCAAAAACCTGCAAAGCCTTTTCTAATTTTAAGCCACCACGGCTAACATATTTGAGCTTTTCGCCTTTGAGTTTTAACTCAGTGGTCTCATCAATTTTCTCGCCAGGTTTATCGAAACGCTCACCATTCGCAACAGCAACGACTAAGCCCGCCATCACACCGCGCTTGGCCTGTTCTCTTGTTTCAAAAAGCCCTTGCTTATAAGCTAGAACATCTACTCTTTCTTTCGTCATTGAGTTTTAAACTTTCTATTATCTTTCTGATAGCCGCGCCTGAAAAAGCAAGCTCTACTTCTAATTCTGCCAATAAATGCTCTGTTTCCTCTATCTGTTTTTCAAAGAATCGCTTTGCTCCATCCAAACCCCAAATGGCTGGATAGGTGGCTTTCTCTGCTGCCACATCTTTCTGCGGTGTCTTCCCCAAGTCTTCAAAGTTCGCTGTGATATCTAAAATATCATCTCGCACCTGAAAAGCTAAACCAAGTAATTGACCAATTTTTCTTAATTTTTCCTGCTGTGGCTGTGCCACTTCCGCAATCAAACCCGCAGCAATAAAAGGATAGGTCAGGAGTTTACCAGTCTTATTGGCATGAATATTCTGCAGCTCTGCTAAACTGATGTCCTTTCCTTCGCCCTGCATATCAAGGACTTGACCTCCGACCATACCAAAAGTTCCAGCCGCTAATGACAATTCTGCAATCAAATTTACCTTGATTTGACTAGGTAGTGCCGTTTCTGCTATCAAGGCATAAGAATCCAAAAAGAGAGAATCTCCTGCTAAAATAGCCATTGCTTCGCCAAATTTCTTGTGGCTGGTCAAGCGACCACGACGATAATCATCATCGTCCATAGCCGGCAAATCATCATGAATCAAGCTGCCTGTATGAATCATTTCAAGCGCTGCTGCCACTTGGAAATGTGCTTCTGTCAGTTCCAGTCCTAGACCTTCTAATAATTCTAAAAGTAAAAGAGGACGAATTCGCTTACCGCCTGCATTAACAGAATAGAGGATTGCTTCTATCAAATCAGCGGACACCACTTTTTGAGCATAAAATCCCTCGATAGTCTGTCCAATTCTAGCTAATTTTTCGTCTTGTTTCATTCCATTTCCGTTTCTGTGCCATCAGCCTGCATAACTTTTACCAGCGTTTTTTCTGCCTGATCTAGTGTTTTTTGCAATTCTTTTGAGAGCTGCATCCCCTTTTGAAACTCAGAAATCGCTTCTCCCAAAGCCACATCTCCGTTTTCTAACTTCTGTACGATAACTTCTAAGTCTGCTAAATTTTCTTCAAATTTCTTTTCTTTCGACATCTTTTACCTCAACTTCTATCTGACCATCTCGCATCAAAATGGTTAATTGATCTTTTTTATTGATTTTCTCAATAGATTCTAACACCTGTTCATCTTTTTTGACAATAGCATAACCCCGAGCCACAATTCGGCTAGTATCCAGCATGAGCAAAGCGTCAGACAGACGCTTGACTTCAGCCACTTTATGGTCATAAACAACTGCCATATTACTGCGCAGAAGCCGTTCCAACTGAGCTACACGCTCTTGATAAATCTGAACCTGCCTTAAAGGAGCTAGAGCCTCCAAACGATGTTGTAAAAGCCTTGCCCGCTGCACTTCCTCGTTATAATATTCGCGAATTTTTTGCTTGAGCCGTAAATTTAGTTGATCTAATTTTTGCAGGTAGCTATCATACAGTCGTTCTGGTTGTCGAAAAATGACAGACTGACTCAGCTTAGCTAATCGCTCACGATTGTAAGTAAGACGATTCGATGTGGCAGTTGCTAACCGATTTTGTTGCTGCTGCAAGTGTGCTAGGAGATCCAGCTTTGTTACAGGTGTTGCTAATTCAGCAGCCGCAGTCGGCGTTGCAGCCCGTCTATCTGCAACAAAATCTGCCAAGGTCGTATCTGTTTCATGCCCCACACTCGAAATGATCGGAATGTGCGATTCAAAAATTGCACGGACAACCACTTCCTCATTAAACGCCCAGAGATCTTCAATTGAGCCACCACCTCGACCGATAATGAGTAAATCTAAATCATTTCGCCCATTAGCACGACGAATATTTTCTGCTACTTCAGTAGAAGCTCCTTCGCCTTGCACCTTCGTCGGATAAAGAATTATCTCAACTCCCGGAAAACGACGACTAACAGTTGTGATAATATCGCGAATCACTGCTCCACTAGGACTGGTCACTACTCCAATTTTCTTTGGAAATTGCGGTAAAGCTTGCTTAAAGCACTCCTCAAAAAGCCCTTCCTCGCCTAGCTTTTTCTTGAGCTGCTCAAACTGAATTGCCAAAACTCCGATACCGTCTGGCTCCGCTTTTTCAATGATAATAGAATAAGATCCACTTGGTTCATATAGTTGAACACGACCGATGACATTAACCTTCATACCCTCTTCCAAGTCAAAACCTAACTTCTTATAAACACCACCCCAAATTGTTGCCTGAATGACTGCTTTTTCATCTTTGAGAGAGAAATATTGGTGATTAGGTCGCCTACGAAAATTAGAAACTTGCCCCGTCAGATAAACTCGTTCTAAATAAGGATCTTTATCAAACTTTAATTTTAAGTATTTGGTCAAGGTTGACACGGATAAATACTCAGACATTCCTCTCCTTTCATTTCCTGTAATGCTTCTTTATTCATAATTTTTATTATACCAAACAATCTATAAAAAATCATTTCCAGCCCTCAACGAAAAAGGAAAGACTAGTTTCCCATATCTTAAGCAGAGCCTAGCCCAACAAACTTGCCAAAATATACAAAAGATAGATATGCACAGGATAGAAAAATAACTTCATACCACGACTTTTTCACCGTTGTAAAAATACATTGGAATCACCGCAAAAACCATCATCCATTGCACAGACGTTGGATCTGTTAGATACACAAATAAAGATACTGGTGTTAATGTCACCATTTGTGCTATGCGGTGTCTGCGGAAGATATAAAAGAAAAGACCAAGGTAAACCATGACATCCCCTCCTTCAACCACGATAATGTTTGGAATGGCCATGATAAAAAAAGCAATAATTTGAACCATCAGAGGTGATATATTTTCACTGGCTAGATAACCCGATAGAAACAAAGCCGGCAGAGCCAGAAGAATCGGTAAAAGAAAAAGGCCCAATCCTTTCCAGAATGAATAAAGTTTCTTTTCTTTCATACCCTCAACCATCAAATCCTAAGCACAGATAGATATGCCCGCTAAGAAAAAGGCGCCAAAAGCATTATTCGCCAGCCCAACTTGACCATTAGTGAAAAATTGACTGACAATCATGTTTCCAATAATCATAAACCATGTCATAAAGAGCAACCGTTTCAAATAAGTTTTCCGATTATGCGTATAATAAAAACTATCAGCTGCCAGAAACATAAAAAGAGGAAAAACTACGCGTCCTAGCATTGTTATCCACATCGGGGCGACAAAAGCGCCAAACATTTCGTAGATATGATCTAAAAACACAAGTAAAATAGCTAAAATTTTCAAGTTCGTTGCATTCGATATTTTCTTTAAAGATTGTAACATCATACATTCTCCATTTCTTTTTTTCAACTAGCATAATCTTACTGAAATTTTCCCACTCTTTCCATTACATAAACTTACATTTTCAGAAAGAAAAGTGACATTTTTGTAGGGCAGAAAAAATAAGGTCAAGATAAAACATCTCAACCTCATTAAATACAATGAATTTTCATAAGATAGTGGATATTGAAAAAGTTTATTCTCCCTTTCAACTTGTACTAAACCTCATGAGCTAAATATTACTTTTATAAATAGCTAATAAAAGTTAAACTTTTCAATTTTTTAAATGCTTTTTCAGGTTTTTTCATTATAACATATTTTCTTTTTTAGCTAGCTTCTTCATCCACTTAGGGATTTCTTTGCTGATTTCCGTTGGCAAGACTACATATTTTTCTTTGTTTAACTCCTCTGCAATGGCTGAATGCAGATAGACTGCTGCTGCTACACGTTCCAGTAAAGAACTAGTCTTGAACTGCCTTGCAAAACCCGCAATCATGCCTGCCAGAGTATCTCCCATGCCACCCGTTGCTTGATAAGGACCACCAATAGTCAGTTGAAAATGGTTTCCATTTCCACTTTGAAAAATAGTCGTTCCGTGCTTCTTTTGAACAACGATAGTTCCAGCAGGGAAGGAATTAACAGCTTCTTGGCTTTTTTCAACCGTTTGCTCAGCTATCTTTAGTCCGCTCAACCGCTCCCACTCTTTTTGATGTGGGGTAAAAATCGTCTGTGCTTTTGGAATTGGCAGAGCTTCTTTGCTAAAGAGGGAAATAGCTCCACCGTCCATGATGAAGACTTGATGTTCACTAACAAGTTTCACTACCAGCCGCAAAACGGCTTTTTCAAGTTTACTTTCAGCTAAACCTGATCCAATCAATACTACATCTGCTTTTTGGACTTGCTCGGTCAATAGCTTTTTATCTTGTACATCAAAAGCCATTGCTTCTGGTAAATGATCGTGGAGAGCTGCGATATTTTCCCTATCCGTCGCCACCGTCACTAGACCAGCTCCGCTATGAACTGCAGCTAAGGCTGCCATGATAATCGCTCCACCAAAAGGATATGTCCCGCCAATTAACAACAAGCGACCGTAATCCCCCTTGTGACTATGGAGTGCACGTGGCTGAACGACCTTTTCCAATAATGTACAATTGACCACTTCCATTATTTTCTCCTTTTGCATACTGCGATTCCCCTTGTCTACCTCTATTTTATATAAAGGAAAAAAGACCTGTCTAGGACATTCTTGTCTCAGACTCGTTTACTTTCTAGAATAAAACTCAATACGCAATTGAGTGGCCTTTATTACGCTGATGATATCAGCTTTTACAAACCTACTCAACCTTGCAGGGTGGGGCAACAAATTTGATTTCTTACGAAATACCATTTTTATACGTAATTTTCACGATTACACTCTTTCTGTGGGGGAGTTTGTAGTATAATCATGGCTGTTGTCTGTCCCACTCCCATGACATTCTTATTTTTTCAAACTCCGTTTACACGCTCGATAGGTTTGCTCCATGAGCATGGTAATGGTCATCGGACCAACCCCTCTTGGTACAGGAGTAATGAGACTTGCGGTTTCAGATACTTCATCAAATTTCACATCGCCAATCAATTTACCATTTTCATCACGATTCATACCTACATCAATCACGACCGCGCCTTCTTTGACAAAATCTTTAGTCACAAAATGTCCGCGACCAATAGCTACAACTAAAATATCAGCTTCTTTTGTAATCTCTGACAAGTGATGTGTCCGTGAATGCGTCAGAGTTACTGTTGCATTTTTAGCAAGTAAAAGCTGTGCCATGGGCTTTCCGACAATGTTACTCCGTCCAATGACAACAGCACGTTTACCTTCTAATTCTACACCGTACTCATGAAACATTTCCATAATTCCAGCAGGTGTGGAGGGAATCATGACAGGATGACCACTCCAAAGGCGTCCCATATTCATTGGGTGAAAGCCGTCCACATCTTTATCAGGGTCAATTGCTAACAACACTGCCTCTTCATCAATATGCTTTGGCAGTGGCAACTGAACTAAAATCCCGTGCCAAGCTGAATCTTGATTGTATTGGTCTATCAAAGCAAGCAATTCTTCTTGACTAGTTGTTTCTGGCAGACGCACCACTTCGCTTCGAAGTCCTGCAGCCAAAGCTGACCGTTCTTTATTTCTCACATAGATTTGACTAGCTGGGTTATTGCCGACCAAGATGACTACAAGTCCAGGAACTAAGCCTGTTTGGTCTTTTAATTTACGAACTTTCTCTGCTAATTGTGCTTGTAATTTTTCTGCCAAAGCTTTTCCGTCGATTATCTTTGCCATATAACTCTCATTTCTATTTTCTTCATTCTATTATAGCAGAAATTCATTCATTTGTCCTATAGACTTTTTTATAGAAAGTTATAGAGCGAAACCAACCTTGTCTTTCCACCTTTTTCTACTATTTTATGAAAATTTACACAAAAAACAGAAAAAAAGGAGCCAAAAAACTTAAAATTATCTTAAACCTTAAAACTATTTTAAGGTAACTGCTTTAACATAGAACACGGTACCAATTTAGTTTAAAAATTTAAAGAAGGGAAGAAGACAATGCAAGTAGTGAAACGATCTTTGCATTACATCAGTCGAAAAAAAGTTAAAACTCTTCTTGTATTTCTGATACTTACTCTCATTTCAACTGCCTTAACTAGTAGCTTTTCTATTATGGGAACGACTAATAATATCGAAAAGAAAATCTATGACGCATCAAATACTGGCTTTACAATAACTAGCAAAACACTTGAACGACCACTTTCACTAAAAACAGCAGAAAAATTACTTGAGAATAAAGAAATTTCAAAATTCAACTTCAAATACGATGCTTTAGCAAGTTTGACAGATAAAACTGTTGTCAAGAAAAAACAAGGTGTCACAAGAGACAATCAAAACCCTGTCCTCAACAACCTAGTCGCAGCATTAGGAACAAGTGATTCTACTCTAGAAACAACCTTTGCAAGTGGTGTTTTCAAGCTTGAACAAGGAAAGCCAATTCGTAAAGACGATAAATCTAAGATTCTCATCCATGAAAAATTAGCTAAAAAGAACCATTTAAAAGTTGGAGATAAACTAAAACTAAAGGGAGCCTCCTTAAAGGATGAGGATGCTAAACAACTCCATGAAGTAGAGTTTGAAATTGCTGGTATCTTCTCCGGAAAAAAAGAAGAGAAACAAACCGGTTTAAGCTCAGATGCGACAGAAAATACTGTCTATATGGACTATGAATCGAGCCAATACTTACAAGGCTACAAACCAGCTGATTATAAATTATCTGCAGCCGTTTATTTCGTATCAAATCCAAATCAAATTGATAAAATCATCAATACAGTCAAAAAGTCAAAAATTGATTGGAAGCAAACTGATCTTGTTAAAAACTCTAAAGCTTTTGAAGCAGTTTCTTCTTCTGTTACCAGTTTCAAACAGATTATTAATGTTTTAACTTTCAGTATCATTATTGGAAGTATCAGCGTTCTTTCCTTGATTCTCATGTTCTGGTTGAGAGAAAGGATTTATGAAATCGGAGTACTATTATCTCTCGGTATTTCAAAAGCGATGATTATCTCTCAATTCATACTGGAACTGGTTATCATATCAGTATTTAGTACGGCACTAGCTTCTATTAGTTGCTCTTATATTTCCACTATGGTATTCAAAGGGTTTATAAAAGGCGGTCAACAACAAGATAGCTCATCCGCTATTTTTGAAAATATCGTTCCGCACTTACATACCTCTACTATTCTGATGACTTATGGAATACTGCTCATCATTATTTTACTTGCAGTAGTAGGTTCATCTTCTATTATCCTACATAAAAAACCAAAAGATATTTTAACCGATATAAGTTAAGGAGACAAAACATGACAATTTTAAAAATGGATTCAGTTAGTTACCAATACAATAGCCTACAAGAAAATGTATTGAATCAGATCACAGCTTCATTTGAAGAAGGAAAATTTTATGCTATTATAGGGAAATCTGGTGCAGGAAAATCAACCTTGCTTTCCCTTCTTGCAGGACTTGATACTCCTACAAAAGGAAAAATCCTCTTTGAAGATCAAGACATCGCTCAAAAAGGCTATAACCATCACAGACGGAAACAAATCTCCCTGGTTTTCCAAAATTATAATTTAATCGATTACTTAACTCCGATGGAGAATGTTCGACTCGTGAATTCTCAAGCAAATAAAGATAGCTTGTTACAACTTGGACTCAACGAAAAAGAAATCCATCGTAACGTATTACGATTATCAGGTGGCCAGCAGCAACGGGTTGCTATTGCACGCGCTCTTGCATCTACAGCACCAATTATCTTAGCAGATGAACCAACTGGGAACTTAGATGAAGGTACTGCCATGGACATCATTGAAGTCCTAATTAAATCAGCTAAACAAAAAAATAAATGTGTGATTGTGGTGACACACAGCAAAGAGTTAGCTAATAAAGCGGACGTCGTCTTAGAGTTAAGCAATAAGAACTTAGTCGAAGTCACTAAGAATTATAAATAAGAGCTCCAAGGAGAAGAAATTATATGTTAACGATAAAGAACGCCCTTGCCTATGTATGGCGCAAAAAAATAAAAACACTGATTATCTTTTTAATCCTGTTAGCCATCTCTACTTTAACACTTGGCAGTATTGCTGTTAAAAATGCAACAGACGCTGCTTCAAAAGAGACTTTCAAAAATATCACTAGCAGTTTCTCAATGCAGATTAACCGCGAAGTGAACCAAGGTACCCCTCGCGGAGCAGGAAATCTTAAAGGCGAAGATATCGAAGCTGTGGAAAAAGTTAAAGGTATCTCTGGCTACATCAAACGAATGAATGTTATCGCTGACTTAATTGATCACCAATTGGTTGAATCTGGAGAAACCGACTTTGAAAGCGAAGATAGAAAACAAAAATTCGGCCGTGCCATTATGGCAACAGGTATCAACGATTCATCTAAAGATGATAAATTTACCGCAGAAACCTTCAAACTAGTTGAAGGTAGACATATCAACAAAAATGACAAAAATGTTGCTTTAATTCATAAAGATTTTGCAGAAAAGAACAAACTTAAAGTCGGCGATACGATTAATATAAAATCGAATACTTATGACTATGATAACGTTCGCAAAGCTAATAAAACGACTAAAGTGACAGTTATCGGAATTTTTGACGGGAAAAATAAAGGAGGCGTTTCTAGTCCTCAAGAATTGTATGAAAATACCTTTATCACAGACTTAGAAACGACTAAAACTTTACAAGGTTCAACAGATAAAAACGCTATTTATCAAGATGCTACTTTCTTTGTAAATGGTAGCCAAGATATTGATAAAGTGATGGCGAAAGTAAAAGAAATATCATCTATTGATTGGGAAGCCTACACCCTTGTTAAGAGCACAAGCAACTTCCCAGCACTTCAATCTTCTATTAACGGTATTTACGGCGTTACTGGAAACCTCTTAATCGGAACTCTAATCTTTGGAGCGATTGTTCTTACGCTAGTCTTGTTCTTATGGATCAATGGTCGTAGAAAAGAAATGGGAATCATGCTTTCAATGGGAATTAGCAAAACAAAGATTTTCTTCCAATTTATCACAGAAGTTCTCTTTGTAAGTATATTTAGCTTCATTGGTGCTTACTTTGCAGGTAGTGCTGTCAGCAAGGTGATGGGAAATAGCATTTTAAAACAAGTTACCAGTGGTATTGCTGAAAAACTAGCTCGAGAAGGTAAGAGCGCCAATCTTGGAGGCGGGGCTGAAGTGGATGACTTTAACAAGACCCTCACTAGCCTCAATGTACATGTATCTCCTGATGATATGACCAAGGTGGTCATCTTTGGACTTGCCATTATCATCGTTTCCGTCCTCATTGCTTCAATCACGCTCCTTAGTAAGCAACCAAAAGACTTACTAATGGGAGATAACAGCAAATAAGATATCAATGAGTTCAGACAAAATCGGTCCGTCAGCTAAGTTGACGGACCGATTTATTTTATAAACAGCTAGACTGACTCTCGGATGAAATGACGTGAGGTTCGCTTTGTCGACTTGGTCGATAAAATGAACCGCTTTGGATTGGCTCTGTCGACCCAGTCGAAAAGATAAATAACTTTTAGTTTACCACGTCGACCCGGTGGACGAGATAAACTACTTTTGGTTTTCTCCGTCAGCCCGGCGGACGAAATGAAGCACATTGGATGTGGCTCACTTGCCTATTGTTGCCCTCTTTTTTGCTCCCAACCATACTGATTGTTTACTGATTTTTACAGTTCTTTTGATGTGCTTTCAGCTTCTTCATGGCCCAGTCGTAGTGACTCGATGTGCAGCTGACAAAGTAGGAGCCAAGGGTACTCCCACCAACCCATTTATAGATGCCCTTTGAAAACAGCTCTTCATTTGTAAAGGTTTCAGCCATGGTTAGCACTTTTTCCTGTGATTGATGAAGCAACTTGATTGCTTTTTCTAGCGGTGTCTGTTGATGTTTTTGCCAAAATGCCACATTCATCTCACCATAACTTCTCCAATTATAAGCTGCTGGCAAAAACGATTTTTCGACACCATTTTGATTGGAATGCACCCAATCCAAAAGCAATTGTTGCCACTCATAAAGATGAATGAGAACATCTCTGAGGTTTTTATCCCTCTTCCAATGCGCCTCTTTCTTTTTTTCATCTTTTGAAAAATCAAATGGAGTCTTTAACTCTTCTTCTGTTAATTGGGAAATCAATGACTGCAGCTTTGCATATTGCTGCGTCGCTGCACTGATCAACTCAGTCTTGCTAGTAGGTCTTACCATGTTGTGTTCTCCTTTTTTAATAAATCATACAACAAATAACCTGACAACCTCTGTCATATTTTTAGTTTTCTCTTTATTTTTGTCTCATTTTTTCTTTGATTTCACATTGGCAGTCGCAATCGCCACAGCGTCCTTTTCCTTTGATGATATGGTGCATAGCTGCACCTGCTAAAACTAAAATGATGATAAATACAATAATCGTGGACATAATTTCTCCTATACTGTTTGACGTGTCAGACTATCTAAAGTGATAACCTCTACTGTTTCTTTGCGCGGTTTTCTAAAGATGAAATAGAGACCCGCTGCCACAACGAGCAGAGCAAAGACAGTCACTGGAGATATTCCTTTTCCGTACAGCAAAACTTGACCAAATTGGTAAATCACAAGGCTGACATTATAAGCCAGTAGGGTTTGAAATGAAATAGCAATCCACGTCCATTTAGCATTTCCCATTTCCCGATGAATCGCACCAATCGCTGCAAAACAAGGAGCGCAGAGTAGATTAAAGACAAGGAATGAGTAAGCGGAAAGTGCCGTATAATGCTGTTG
Organism: Streptococcus sp. HMSC073A12; assembly: GCF_001812815.1. Classification (NCBI taxonomy): domain Bacteria; kingdom Bacillati; phylum Bacillota; class Bacilli; order Lactobacillales; family Streptococcaceae; genus Streptococcus; species Streptococcus sp. HMSC073A12. Next base: position 160,555 of record NZ_KV810536.1, read on the forward strand.
GAGATTGGTCCACAACTCTTTGGTGGTCTCTGTCGCGTCTGTCACTTTATACAAGATTCCAAAAGTAGAAATCACCGTTTCCTTAGCCAACAATCCCGTAATAGCCGCAACCGTTGCTCGCCAATTGCCAAAGCCAAGAGGGCTAAAGATCCAAGCTAATCCTTTTCCTAAGGTGGCTAGAATACTATCTTCTGTTTCGACCGCCTGTAAGCTAAAGTTATAGGAACTAGCAAACCAAATGAAAATATTGGTCACAAAGATAATCGTTCCAGCACGCTTAATGAAGCTCAAAGCCTTTTGACCAGCATAGCGCAAAACCGTTTTGACTTGTGGCAGGTGGTAACTCGGCAACTCCATGATAAAGGGCGCGACAGCGCCACCGAGGATTGCTGTCTTTTTCAGAGCAATTCCTGATAAGACAATGGCTCCCATTCCGACAAAATAAGCACTTGGTGCAATCCAAGGATTGCCGGGGAAGAAAGCTCCCGCAATCAAGGAAATAATCGGCAACTTGGCAGAACAAGGCATAAAGGTTGTTGTCATAATGGTAATTCTACGGTCACGTTCATTTTCAATGGTTCTACTCGCCATGACACCAGGAACGCCACACCCCGTCGAAATCAACATGGGGATAAAGGATTTTCCAGATAAACCAAACCGCCGAAAGATTCGATCCATCACAAAGGCAATCCGGCTCATATAGCCGATGTCTTCCAAGAAGCCCAAGCAGATAAACAAGACAAAAATCTGAGGCACAAAGCCTAGCACAGCTCCGCAGCCTGCGATAATCCCATCAATGATTAAAGATTGAAGCCAGTCAGCTACAGCTAATTGCTCTAGCAATGATTTAACACCATTTGGAATCCATTCTCCAAAGAGAACATCGTTTGTCCAATCCGTTCCCATCGTTCCAATCGTTTGAATAGAGAGGAAATACACCAACCACATAACAAGCGCAAAGATTGGTAAAGCTAAATAACGATTGGTCACAATACGGTCAATCTTATCTGACAAACTTAATTTAGTAACATCGGCTTGCAGCGCCATTTTGACTGCTGACTCAATAAACTCATAGCGCGCATTAACAACAATGGTTTCTGCGTCTTCAGTGTAGATTTCTTCCGTAATCCGAATCGCATCTTCAATCTCTGTTTTTTGAAAATCAGACAATGCCAGCTGTTCAGATAATTCTTTATCGCGTTCAAAAAGCTTAATGGCATAAAAACGAGCTTGTTTTTGAGGCACTGCATTCCCCAAAATACGGATGATTTCTGACAAAGCCGCTTCAAAATGATTGTCGTAAGCTGGATAGAAAGCCTCTTCTACCTGATTCATCACTCGCATGGCCTGCTGCATGACTTGGTCAATCCCTGTCTTTTTCAAAGCACTGGTCGCTACGACCGGCACTCCTAGCTGGTAGCTTAATTTAGTCGTATCAATCCATTTTCCTTGCTTTTCAACGACATCGCTCATATTTAAAGCCAGCACAACCGGAATCCCCGTCTCAATCAATTGCAAGCTCAAGTATAGATTTCGTTCCAAATTGGTTGCGTCAACTACATCCAAAATCCCGTCTGCATTACCGCTTAAAAGATAATTTCTACTAATCACTTCTTCAGAAGTATAAGGCGACAACGAGTAAATTCCCGGTAGATCTTGAATAATAATATCTTTATTTTTACGAAACAGACCACTTTTCTTCTCGACAGTGACACCAGGCCAATTTCCCACATGCTGGCTACTACCGGTTAGAATGTTAAATAAACTGGTCTTTCCACTATTCGGATTTCCCGCAAGCGCTAATTCTTTCATCCTTTTGCTCCCTTTTCGCTTTTCACAACACTAACCAGACTCGCTTCTGACTTTCTCAACGTCAAATCGTAACCTCTCAACTTAATTTCTAATGGATCACCTAATGGTGCGACTTTCTGCAACTGAACTTTTGTGTTTTTCGTCAAACCCATATCCATCAACCGTCGTTTTAAAACACCATCTGCATGAATTGCTTCGATGTATGCCACATCTCCAACAGCCAACTCAGATAAAGGAAGAGAAGATTTGCTACTGCCCTTTGGCACAACATCCAGCTTTTTCAAAATAGAATTATCCAAGGCAATCCTCGCAGCTCGAACTAAGAGAATAGCTGTGTCGTTTGTTTTTGAAATGACTTGAATAAAACTGCCTATCTTAATCCCTAGATCAGCTAAATGACGGACACTTGCTTCCTCTAGATCGATTCCGACAATTTCATATTCTGTTAATAATGTTATCCGAGATAAATCCATACTATCTCCTTTTCTGTTTGTCAAGAAATATGCTTGCTATCACTATTAGTATACCACTTTTTTCTAAGAATTTCTGACAATTCTAAGGTAGATAAATAAAAATTATTGCAAAATAAATACCCCCTAAGCAGGTGCCTAGAGGATATCTTATTAGAGACTAGCAAATTAATACAACAACTCATAAATTTCCATAGCAATCAAATCAATACTGTCAAATGTATAAGTTTCATGCGCTGCTACATCACGAAGAGTGAATACTGAGCCATTTTCTTCGTCATAGCTATAAGCTACTTCTGCTACAACAACTCCGTCACGCTCAAAATTGCGTTTCAAATTGCCGCCATCTTTTGTCATAGCATCTAAACGATTGATAATTCTTACTAAATGTGATTCCATTTTCCTTCTCCTATTCATTTATACGTTACTATTTTACCACAAATGAAAGATGAAATACCAGTAAAAGCCCTGTTTTTGATAAATTTAACACAAAATAAAACGCTTCAGTACAAAAATCTGTCTTTTAACACTTTATTCTTGCAATGTTTTAGAATACTGCTATAATAAAACTAAGAAATTTGACTATTATTGACCAATTGGTATTATTCAAACAAATTTTAAAAGAAAGAGGTAGCACATGCTTTGTCAAAATTGTAAAATAAATGAATCTACCATTCATCTTTACACGAATGTGAATGGAAAACAACACCAAGTTGACCTCTGTCAAAATTGTTATCAAATCATGAAAACAGACCCAAACAATGCCTTGTTTCGTGGAATGACCAATATGAATAATCAAAACAACTTAGACCCTTTTGATGATTTCTTTAACAATCTAGGGAATTTTCAAAATCATCAAGAACCACAAACCCCTCCGACTCAATCTGGAGGTGGTTACGGCAATGGAGGTTACGGTTCCAATCAAGGTGGGAGTGCACGCCAGCAAGCTCCGCAACAGCCTAAAGGCCTCCTAGAAGAATTTGGTATCAATGTAACCGAATTTGCTCGGCGCGGTGAAATTGACCCTGTCATCGGTCGTGATGAGGAAATCGTCCGCGTCATTGAAATTCTCAACCGTCGAACAAAGAACAATCCAGTCCTCATCGGAGAGCCTGGTGTCGGTAAAACAGCAGTTGTCGAAGGCTTAGCTCAGAAAATTGTAGATGGAGATGTTCCACATAAACTCCAAGGCAAAGAAGTCATTCGTTTAGATGTCGTTAGTTTGGTTCAAGGGACTGGAATCCGTGGTCAATTTGAAGAGCGAATGCAAAAACTCATGAACGAAATTCGCTCTCGACAAGATGTTATATTATTCATTGATGAAATTCACGAAATTGTTGGAGCTGGTTCTGCTGGCGATGGAAATATGGATGCTGGAAATATCCTAAAACCAGCACTTGCTCGCGGTGAACTCCAATTAGTCGGTGCCACAACTCTCAATGAGTATCGCATTATCGAAAAAGATGCAGCACTGGAACGCCGGATGCAGCCAGTAAAAGTGGATGAACCAACGATTGAAGAAACCATTACTATTCTAAAAGGCATTCAAAAAAAATACGAAGACTATCATCACGTTAAATACACAGATGATGCTATTGAAGCGGCGGCTGTCTTGTCCAATCGTTATATCCAAGATCGCTTCTTGCCCGATAAGGCCATTGACTTGCTAGACGAAGCAGGTTCAAAGATGAATTTGACACTTAATTTTGTTGATCCCAAAGTTATTGATCAACGCTTGGTAGAAGCTGAAAACCTCAAGGCACAAGCTACTCGTGATGAAGATTTTGAAAAAGCTGCTTATTTCCGTGACCAAATTGCCAAATACAAAGAAATGCAGCAAAATAAAATGGCAGACCAAGATACACCTATCATCAGTGAAAAAACGATTGAGCATATCATTGAGCAAAAAACAAATATCCCAGTTGGTGACTTAAAAGAAAAGGAACAATCGCAATTAATTAGTCTGGCTGATGATTTGAAAGCTCATGTCATCGGTCAAGATGATGCCGTTGATAAAATTGCAAAAGCTATTCGCCGTAATCGTGTCGGACTTGGCTCTCCTAATCGACCAATTGGATCCTTCCTCTTTGTCGGACCAACCGGTGTCGGTAAAACAGAACTTTCTAAACAATTAGCGATTGAGCTCTTTGGCTCAGCTGACAGCATGATTCGCTTTGATATGAGTGAATATATGGAAAAACACAGCGTAGCCAAACTCGTTGGAGCACCTCCAGGCTATGTTGGCTACGAAGAAGCCGGACAATTGACAGAACGCGTACGCCGCAATCCTTATTCTCTCATTCTGCTTGACGAAGTAGAAAAAGCGCACCCAGATGTCATGCACATGTTCCTGCAAGTTCTTGACGATGGACGTCTGACAGACGGACAAGGGCGCACAGTTAGCTTTAAAGATACAATTATCATCATGACTTCAAACGCCGGTACTGGCAAAGTTGAAGCAAATGTTGGTTTTGGAGCAACACGCGAAGGACGGACTAACTCTGTTCTCGGTGAATTAGGCAACTTCTTCAGTCCAGAATTTATGAACCGCTTTGACGGTATTATCGAATTTAAGTCCCTTGATAAGGAAAATCTCCTAAAAATCGTAGACTTGATGCTAAAAGATGTCAATGAACGACTTGCAACAAATGACATTCACCTAGACGTGACAGACAAAGTCAAGGAAAAATTAGTTGACTTGGGTTACGATCCGAAAATGGGAGCTCGTCCTCTGCGTCGGACAATCCAAGATCACATCGAAGACGCCATTACTGACTACTACCTTGAACACCCAAGTGAAAAAGAACTCAAGGCTGTCATGACAAGCAACGGTAAAATTGTCATCAAATCGGCTAAAAAAGCTGAAAATGAAGCCGACAAAGAAATCCAAAAACCAGCAGATAACAATGCTAATTAAACATGAAAGTCACTCCTTAGAAATCTAGGGAGTGATTTTTTAGTTACTGAACACTATATCTCAAAATTGTCTTTAGTTTCTCTGGAGCGGTGCGATTTTTATTGTTCAAATAAATTTCACGATGATATGCTGTGCAGCGTTTTAACCCATTTTCTTGACAGAAAGCATCCATTTTCGCGAAGGTTTGTGGTTCATCGTCCAATGGTCCTACATGAAGCATGGCAACGCTGCTTCCTTCGCTTATTCGTTCAAAGCGAATCTCATTATAAAATGGATTTGGCTTTTTCACTTTTACTTTTTCGAGAGCTGTTTCAACTATTTCATTTGTAATAAACTCTGGCTGAGCAATCATAATCGTATAAACCAAGTCGTCTTTTACCAAAGTCTCTGCTTCTGTTTGCTGCCAACTCCCTTCCAAAGGGTAAACGGTAAAATCAGTAAATTCTTGATGATGAGCAGTTTTTTTATACTCCATTTTAATCGCATAAGCGAGGGAATAAAGAGCAGAAACCCTTTCTGAAAAGTCAGCTTTATTTGGATTTCCTTGACTATTTAACATGATAAATGACTGCACAGGGTGTTCAATGACCACAGGAGTTTTTGGACCTTGATAAAGTTTTTTATCTAATTTTCTCCATTCATATTTCATTTGTTTGCTCCTTTCATTTTTCTATCATGAGTATAACAGAAGAAACTTGTCGCCTGGTGTCAACTTTTATATAAAAGTAAAATTTGTTTGAAGATTTTTCTTCTGTTTTCCCATATTTTATAATGATAAATTGCAATAAAAAGTGCAACGTTTAC
>NZ_KV810537.1:0-57504 GCF_001812815.1 Streptococcus sp. HMSC073A12
GATACTGGCTTACCAACTGATAGAGCACCAACATTCCCTCTTGGTCCCAATCACTTAACTCCCACAGGTGGATATAATATTCCCTCCGACATTTCAGTACGATTCCTCTCACCTTGGCATATAACTCCTTGAACTCCATTTCCTTCTCCTTCCTTTTACTTACCTTTTAAGGATAGCATGAAGGAGAACCCTTTGGTTTTCTTCTATCTATTTTTTATCTTATTGCATCTCTTCTGGGTCTCGTGAGCAGCATCCCTGTCACTTCAGAGGTTTTCTGAAGCTGTTTAGCGGATAAAATTGAAAAAGAGAGAACGAAGTTCGTCCTCTCAATCCTGTATTCATTTCTTCTTAAAATTTATTCTATAACAAATTTACTTAAAATACCATTGATAAACTTGCTCGATTTTTCATCTGAGAATTTTTTAGATAGCTCAATTGCTTCATTGATTGCGACTAGTTGAGGTGTATCAAACTCTGTCATCTCAAACAATCCCAAGCGAAGAATATTTTTTTCTATCAATGTAAGACGTTCCAAAGTCCAACCTTCTTTTAGGTACTGGCTAAGCTTGTCATCCAACTCGTTTTTAGACTGTTCAACACCCGTGACGAGGTTCAATAAAAAGGCTGGAATTTCCACATCAGAATCGTTTGTCATATCTTTATCATAGAGATATGCAAAACGACACGCTTCTACAATATCTTTTTCATATTCCAAACTCATTAATGCTTGAAATGCACGTTCACGTAGTTCTCTTCTTGCTTCCAGTTGTACATCAGTCATTGAGGAAATCCTCATCGAACAAATCTTTTAAATCTGGTTTTGGTGTTTTTTCAGGCACAATACCCGCTACATGGATGTTCACTGCGGATAATTCAACTTCTGCCATATCAGAAACAGCACTTTTAACGGCTTTTTGAATAGCAACAGCTACTGCTGGCACCCCTACACCGTATTCTAAGTATAAATAAATGTCAACAGTTACTTCGCCATCACTGGCGGTATGAAGATAGACGCCACGTCCTAAAGAACGTTTTGCAAGACTGTCAGACATGCTTTTATTTGCGAAAGAGTAAACACCGTCCACTTTAGCCGTTGCAATGGCAATAATTTTTTCTAAGACACGCGGTGCGATAACGATTTCGCCTAATTGTTCAGTTGCCATAACTTGTCCTTTCTTAAGACACAAAGACATTCAAGGAGTCTGTTCAATATTTGTCAGGCTCTCAGTCTGAATTTGATAGTAATTAAGAACTTCTAGTTCTCAACATAAATTATGCACGAGAAACGTAAGTTCCTTCTTGCGTATTGATAATCAATTTTTGTCCAACTTCGATAAAGTCCGGTACGTTGACCACAAGACCTGTTTCAAGAGTAGCTGGCTTACCAGAACCTGTCACCGTTGCTCCTTTAATAGAAGGTTGTGTATCTGTTACGACTAATTCTACAGTCGTTGGAACTGTAACACCGATAACTTCGCTTCCGTAAAATTGAATTTTCACTTCTGAATTTTCAAGAATAAATTTCAATTCTTGCTCTACATTCGCTACTGGGATTTCATATTGCTCAAATGACTCTGTATCCATGAAATAGGCTGTATCATCCATTTGATACAAATATTGTGCTGGGCGCGTTTCAATAATTGCTTGTTCAAATTTTTCTTCAGGACGGTAAGTTGTGTCAAAAGTTGAACCTGTGCGTACATCCCGTAATTTCATACGCATAACAGTATTCCCTTTACCTGGTTTATGATGGCTTGCTTCAAGGACACGAATCAATTTTCCGTCCGTTGTTTCAAACGTCATACCAGCTTTCAGCTTACTTGCTTCAATCATTATTATTACCTCTTTTAAAATAGATTTCTCTTTATTTTATCATAAACATTGACAATTCTCAAATAACAATTAACTCTTTTGGCGCGAGCGTTAGGAGTTCGCAGCCTGTGTCTGTGATGAGAATGTCATCTTCAATCCGCACACCGTATTTCCCATCCAAATAAATACCCGGCTCATCTGTTAAGACCATACCCACTTCAATCGGCTCAGAGGATTTACCAAAATAAGGAATCTCATGAATATCAAGACCAATTCCGTGTCCAATTCCATGCGTGAAATATTGTCCGTAACCTGCATCGTTAATCACTTTGCGCGGTACTTGATCAAACTCAATACGACTCATACCAGCTTTCGCCGCTTCAATCAGAGCTTGGTTGCTCCGTAACACAATATCGTAAATCTCGCGCTCCTCATCCGTCACATGACCAACATGAATGGTTCGCGTCATATCGCTAACATAGTGATTATAATAACAACCAAAATCCATTGTCAAGGTTTCACCTGTTTGAATGACCTTCTCGCTAGCTACTCCATGCGGCATAGCAGAGCGATAACCTGATGCAATAATAAAGTCAAAAGAGGCTCCCGATGCGCCCAGTTGCCGCATGCGAGCATCTAAAAAGTTCATAACTTGTAGCTCCGTTGTTTGCCCCGGCTTGATAAAATCCAAGACATCTAGAAAGGCTTGGTCAGAAATTTGACAAGCTTTTCGAATCGTGGCAATTTCTCCTTCATCTTTGATCATGCGTAGATTTTCAATGAAAGCAGTCATTGCTGTCAGCTTATAACCTGAAAAAAGCTCTTCAAGAGTTTTGAAATAATGATAAGAAATTTCGTCATCAAATCCAATAGTTTCTATTTTATCATTTGCAATGATCTTCGCAATTTCTGACAAAGCATCACGTGTTTCGACAATATCAAAACCTTTTACCACACCTTTGGCAATCAAGGTATAGCGGGAATCTGTCAAAAAAATCCGTCGCGTTTTGCTAATGAAAACTGTCGCTTCTGTTCCGCTAAAACCCGTTAGATAGTAAATATTCTTCAGATTGGTTACTAAAACAGCATCACAATCCGTTTGCGCAAGTGCTGCTTCTAATTTATTTACTCTTGATAACATAAAAATCCCTCCGTAAAATGATTAAAATTATTATATCAAAAAAAGTTGTAAATGGTATAACCTTTATAGTTACAAAATACATTTAACTGTTGAAAATGATTTTTAAAAACAATCTTTACTGATATCTTTTATGGAGATAGCAAAATATAAAGGATTGAATTCTCTATGTATCTATCTTTTTTAAGGTTTTCTAAGTAAAAATCAGAAAAGTTTGTTAAAAAAGGAGAAACTATCCAATAACTTTTAAAATGATAATCCAAAAAACTCAGAATCAGGTTAGTAAAAATACTGATTCTGAGTTTTTACGGTTTTCTTGAGTTTTTATCTAGCTTTTGGGGACTATACAAACTTAAAAGAAGTATTTTTAGCTTAGAGAAGAGATGACTATTCTAAATTTGCATGACGTTTTGCCATAGTTTCATTAGATTCATTTAAAATCTTCATTAATTTTAAAATAAGAATATCATATAAAACCAGACTAGACTGTTCAAATACTGAACCCATAGGTTGTTTTCCAACTTGCTCACTAGCTTTATTTTGAGCAGGAATCACCAAAACTAAATTTGATAATCTCCCAATTGTAGATGATAAATTTGTTGTAATAAGAGCTGAATCTAACGATAACGTGTTAGCTTTTTTTATCAATGAAACTAAACTATCTGTTTCTCCAGAACCAGAGCCAATAATCACTAAATCATTTAGCTGTGTGTGGGGGGAATTAATGTCTCCAACAAGGCTTACTGATAATCCTAAATGCATTAACCGATTAGCAAATGCACGAATCATCAAACCTGACCTTCCCATACCTGCTAAAAAAATATGATGTGAATTTACAATTTTATTCGCCAAATCATCCAATTTCTCATCGTCAATCTGATTTACCGCTTTTTCAATATCAGATAGAATAATTTGAGATTCTTCCATTTTGTCTACCTCAACTTTTAAGAATCTAGTTTTGCTTTAATGTTACTAGCTACTTCTTCAACACTATTTTTTTAGCATTTCTTAATAAACACGTCATCTTGAAAAAGAGCAATCACTTTACGTAAAACTGCAATATGCTGTTTTCCTGATGACAAAGCTAGATTAAAAACTAATGTAACACCAACTTTCTGATTCTTATCTTCCATTAATCCGAAAACAACTGGCTCTGATAAACGTACAACGCTTACGCTATCTTCAGTCACAAAATCAGAATTACCGTGTGGCATTGCTACGCCTTGTCCACTTGCCAACGATAAACCTGTAGGAAAATCAACCTCACGGTCAATACATGCTTGGATATAGTCACTTTTAATATTATTTACTTTAAGAAGAGCTTCTCCCGCAAAACGAATTGCCGATTGATAATCTTTTACAGTTTCGTCTGCATCATTCACTACAACATAAACCATAATAAACCCCTATTTAGTCATTTCACCTTTAACAGCATCAAAGATTTCATCCTCACCAATACCAGTAAGTAAACCTGCTCCAACTATAACTGGAACTGTTAAACCTTCATTTTCAAGTTTTGTAGATGAAACAACTAAATCATAGCTATTGAACTTTTCAGTTGAACAATCCATGAGAGAAGCTTTATCAACTTGAACATCAGCAATTTTTTCATCTTTTAAGAAATCTTGTAAAACTGACACCATAATTGATGATGAAGCAATACCATTTCCACAAACAACAAGAATTTTTTTAGCCATAATGATTACCTCTATTTCTATTTATTAAGCATTTTCGATTTGAGCATGTTCTTTTTTCTTAAGTAGATAGCCTACTGCAACAAGAATTGCTCCAACTAAAATATAACCAATTAATCCAATATGTGATACTGCCGCAAAGAGACCTGTAAAAGGATTAGCGGATGGGTTTAAAGAAGAATACATAACACCTTCTTTAGCACCTGCACCAAATTTTTGGAAGACCTCGTTAGTTGCTGGTGTCATCCATGATGCAATATAGAGACCACCACCAAATAGAATCACTGAAGTCAACCAAGTACGAATAATATTTCCATTAAAAACAGGAACCATACACGCAATGAAGAAGACAAACTGTGATAAATCACCTAACGGCATGACTTTATTCCCAGGTAAAATTACTGCTAGAATCACCATTACAGGAATAAGAAGTAAGGCTGGAGCGATAACTGATGGATTACCAACAATAAGTGCCGTATCCATACCAACTGTAATTTCTCGGTCTGGGAATTTTTTAACCAATTTCTTACGCGCAGCATTTGAAAGCGAAACAAGTCCTTCCATCATGATTGAAGTCATCTTAGGAAGAAGAAGCATAACAGCTGCCAAATACATACCAAGTTGTAAGCTTGAGATAATTGTTGTATAAGGGTTACTCCAATCATAACCAAATAACCCTAAAAGCACACCAAGAATAAAACCTACAACTGTTGGATCACCCAATACTCCAAAACGTTTTTGAATAGACTCTGCGGTAACATTCCAATGACGCAAACCAGGGATATGATCATAAATCCAGTTAAACGGATAGGCAAATAAAAGATAAGTATTAGCAACAGGGTGTGAAATTGAAACTCCTTTTGGTAATCCAAAAAATTCATTATTACGTTTTGCACCTAAATCAGATGCAATAAGTGCCCAGACATGGAAAAGTCCTGCTGTTAAAACACCATAAAGAAAATTACCAGAATAAACAGCAACAATTGCTCCCATTGATGCATTTTGATGAAGGTTAAAAACATCAACATTAACACAGTCCGTCAGTTTCAAAACAAGAAGAAGAATATTAATACCAACACATAGTGGAATAATAATTGCTCCCATATTTGAACCAAATCCCATAACCGCAGTCGCAGCACCACCAACATCAATAGCACTTAAAGAAGAGCCTGTCTTTTCTGCTAGCCCGGTGATGGCTGGCTCCATTTTATCTAACATAAAATTAATGACAAGAGATAAAGCAATAAAACCAATCCCAACTTTCATTGCTGATTGAATCGCTTCAGAAAGCGGTCTGCGTAAAATCAGCATGAAAACCAAGAAAATTAGTGGAATAAAAATAAAATTTCCTAAATTATTAATAAAATTTGTAATAACTTCCATTTTTCTACTAGCCAGCTTATAACTAGCCTCCTCCTTTACTATTCAGGTCTAAAGCCCATGTTCCACGCGACATAATCAGGCTTTTTCAATAGACGATTATCATCAGCTTCTGCTTCCAATAAATTTTTCTTTGAATTTTCACGAGCTGTACTAAAACAAAATGGTTCATCATACCAAGCATCTACAATCTGTTTAAGATATTCAAGACCATTGACACGGCAACCAAGACCAATAACCTGTGTATTATTACTAAGTCTTGCACGTTTTGCTGAGTAAGGATTCGTTACAGCTACCGCTCTAATTCCCCAATGCTTATTGATTTGACAAGTAAATCCAATTCCAGTACCACAGATGTAAATTCCTAATCGACATTTATCACGTTGAATAGTCTCAGCCATTTCATCCGCCAGAACTGCAAAAGTATTAACATCATCTTCTGGCACTTTTACAGGATCATAAACTATCTCAGCATTTTTTTCTTCAATAAGATAGTGTTTGAGAGCTTCTTTTGTTTCAAAGCCCAAATCATCACAGGCAATTGCGATTTTTGTTTTCATTTTCCGTCTCCTTGTAATCGTTTTCTTTTTATGTCTATATTATATCATTGGTTTTGGTTGTTATTAATAGTTTTTTGATGGTTTTTATTATTTTTTATTGGTTTTCACACAAAAAAACTTGTTTTTTGTTAGTTTTGATATATAATTATATTTAGAAACAAGTGAGGTGAACATAATGTTATTGGAAAAAAGACGCCAACTCATTCTTGATGAATTAAAAAATAATGGAACTGTCTATGTCAGCAAACTGTCTGAACAGTTTGAAGTTAGCTACGAAACGATTCGCAAAGACTTATCATATCTTGAAACAAAAGGATTGCTCATAAAAAGTCACGGTGGAGCTATTTTAAAACAAAATGCTATTGAATTATCTTATAATACACGCGAAAAAGAAAATACTTCTAATAAAAAAAGAATTGCCGAAAAAGCTCTTGAACTCATTCCAGAAAATGCTTCAATAATCATTGGAACAGGTAGTACAACTGTCGAATTAGCCTATTTACTAGCTCAAAAATCTGGCTATAAGATTTTTACAGATTCTTTACCTGTCACAAATGCTTTAGTTAATTCAGATAATCAACTATTCTTTTTTGGTGGAGAATTCCGCCCTAAAAGCTCATCAGTCTTTGGAGGGTGGACTATTTCACAGATAAAACAAGTTTTCGTTGATATTTGCTTCCTCGGTTCAGATGGTTTTTCAAATATTGACGGCCCTTCAAGTCCGTCTTCTTCAGATGTGTTTATTGACCGAGAAATAATAAAACAAGCCGACAAAGCTTACATCCTATCCGACTCTAGTAAATTTGAAAGAAAAAGTCTCTATAAAATCTGTGATTGGTCAGATATCACTGCTCTGATTACAGATTCAGATGCGGATGAAGCTAAGTGTCTAAATATTGGGAAACAAACAAAAGTTATTCTTTCGTAGCCTTAAAAATCTATAAAATTATTAAACCGCGCCCAAAAGTTAGATTCCTTTATCCAACTTTTGGGTGCGGTTTAATTTTTCTTTATTGCTAGATAGGTCAGCAACGTGTTAAACTTTTCAGCTCAATTTTTCTTTTAGATACTGACCTGTATAGCTTTCTGGATTTCCAGCTACTTCTTCTGGTGTGCCAGTTGCGATAATAGTACCTCCACCAATACCACCTTCTGGTCCAAGGTCAATAATGTGATCGGCCGTCTTAATAACGTCCAAATTATGCTCGATGACGAGAACCGTGTTGCCATCATCTACAAAACGTGATAGCACTTGGAGAAGTTTCGCAATATCCTCCGTGTGCAGACCTGTAGTTGGTTCATCCAGAATATAGAAAGACTTACCTGTTGAGCGCTTATGAAGTTCGCTGGCTAGTTTCATCCGCTGAGCCTCCCCACCAGACAGAGTTGTGGCAGGTTGCCCCAAGGTCACATAGTCTAACCCAACATCTTTAATCGTCTGCAACTTCCGCTCGATTTTTGGAATATGCTTAAAAAATTCTACTGCATCATTGACCGTCATATCCAAAACTTGAGCAATGTTTTTCTCCTTGTAGTGCACTTCCAAGGTTTCACTATTGTACCGTGTTCCATGGCAAACCTCACAAGGGACATAAACATCTGGTAAAAAGTGCATCTCAATCTTGATAATTCCATCCCCAGAGCAGGCCTCGCAGCGTCCCCCCTTCACATTGAAAGAGAAACGCCCCTTTTTATACCCACGAATCTTAGCTTCGTTGGTCTTAGCAAAGAGATCGCGAATATCATCAAAGACGCCAGTATACGTCGCTGAATTGGATCTTGGTGTTCGGCCAATCGGGCTCTGGTCAATATCAATCAAACGATCAATATGCTCAATTCCTGAAATATTTTTGAATTTACCCGGTTTGTCTGAATTACGATTGAGTTTTTGAGCGATTGCTTTTTTCAAAATGGAATTAACCAAGGTGGATTTACCAGAACCAGAAACCCCCGTCACGGCTATAAATTTTCCTAACGGGAAGCGGGCCGTGATGTTTTGCAAATTGTGCTCTCGCGCACCTATTACTTCAATAAAGCGGCCGTTTCCTACGCGGCGCTCCAATGGCACTGGAATTTCACGTTTGCCCGATAAATACTGACCTGTAATTGATTTCTTGCTTTTTGCAACTTGCTCTGGAGTGCCTGCCGCAACAATTTCACCACCAAAAACACCTGCTCCAGGTCCAACATCAATCAACCAATCAGCTTCGCGCATAGTATCTTCATCATGTTCAACCACAATGAGAGTATTGCCCAAATCACGCATTTTTTTGAGACTGGCAATCAAGCGATTATTATCGCGCTGATGAAGACCGATAGAAGGCTCATCTAAGATATAAAGAACACCGCTGAGATTAGAGCCGATTTGAGTCGCCAAGCGAATCCGCTGACTCTCACCACCAGACAGCGTGCCTGCAGAACGAGATAGAGTTAGATAATTAAGTCCGACATTATTAAGAAATGTCAAGCGATCTCGGATTTCTTTGATAATTGGTGTTGCAATGGCTACTTCATTTTCAGTCAAAGTCAGATGAGAAAGTAATTCTAAATGATCTGCAATAGATAAATCAGATACTTGCCCAATATTAAGACCACCTTCACCCCCCACTTTAACAGACAAGGCTTGTGGATTCAATCGATAACCATGGCAACTTGCACAGGTCAGCTCATTCATATAGGTTCGCATCTGGGTACGAGTGAAATCACTATTGGTCTCATGGTAGCGACGGTTTATATTGGTTACCACTCCTTCAAAAGGGATGTCGATATCTCGCACGCCACCGAATTCATTTTCATAATGAAAATGAAATTCTCGTCCTTCAGAACCAAAGAAGATTAGTTGTTGTTCATCTTCGGTCAGTTCCTCAAATGGCTTATCCATATCGATACCAAATTCCGTCATTGCCTGTTCTAGCATTTGAGGATAATAATTTGAAGAAATAGGATTCCATGGAGCTAAGGCGCCTTCCCGCAAGGTCTTACTACTGTCAGGAACCACCATATCCAAGTCCACTTCCAGCTTCACACCCAGACCGTCACAATCAGGACAAGAGCCAAATGGTGCATTAAAAGAAAAGAGACGAGGTTCCAACTCAGGTACCGTAAAGCCGCAGACTGGACAAGCATAATGCTCGGAAAAGAGTAATTCCTTGTCATCCCTCGTGTCAATCACCACATAACCGTCTGCAATTCTTAAGGCTGCTTCAATCGAATCAAATAACCGACTGCGTACACCGTCCTTAATGACAATCCGGTCTACCACTACTTCGATATCGTGCTTTTTTGTTTTAGAAAGCTCTGGAACTTCTGTGACATCATAAATATCTCCGTCCACGCGCACACGCACGTATCCGTCTTTTTGAATTTTCTCAAAAATTGTCTTGTGTTGCCCTTTTTTCTTGCGAACAATAGGCGCTAGGATTTGCAACCGCTGACGCTCTGGCAATTCCAAAACCTGATTGACAATCTGCTCCACAGAAGAAGCGGTAATAGCTCCATGCCCATTGATACAGTAAGGAGTTCCCACACGTGCATAAAGCAAACGAAGGTAATCATTGATTTCCGTAGCTGTTCCAACCGTTGACCGCGGATTCTTGCTGGTCGTTTTTTGATCAATAGAAATGGCTGGACTAAGTCCGTCAATTGAATCCACGTCTGGTTTTTCCATATTGCCCAAAAATTGGCGAGCATAAGCAGACAAACTTTCTACATAGCGACGTTGCCCCTCTGCATAGAGAGTGTCAAAAGCTAAGCTAGATTTGCCTGAACCAGACAAACCAGTCACGACAACCAGCTTGTCTCGCGGAATTGTGACATCAATATTTTTTAAATTATGAGCTCGCGCTCCATGAATGATAATTTTATCCTGCATCCTTACCACACTTTATTTTAAACTTCTTTTTATTATAACAAAATTTTCTGCAATCTTTTACCCAAAAACTCGGAATTTTGTAGTATAATAATACGGTGTGCAAATAACTGAAGGAGGAAAATATGAAACAAGTCTTTCTATCGACAACAACTGAATTTAAAGAAATTGATACACTTGAGTCGGGGACTTGGATCAATTTGGTCAACCCTTCTCAAAGCGAGTCTACTGAAATTGCCAACGCTTTTGATATTGACATTACGGACTTGAGGGCGCCGCTCGATGCAGAAGAAATGTCTCGTGTCACTATTGAAGATGAGTATACTTTGATTATCGTGGATGTTCCAATTACAGAAGAACGAAATAATCAGACTTATTATGTGACTATTCCTCTAGGGATTATTATTACCGAAGAGGCGATTATTACCACCTGTTTGGAAAAACTCCCTTTATTGGATATTTTTATCAATCGACGGCTGCGTAATTTCTATACTTTCATGCGTTCGCGCTTTATTTTCCAAATTCTTTACCGCAATGCCGAGCTTTATCTGACAGCGTTGCGCTCCATTGACCGCAAGAGTGAGCAGATTGAAAGTCAACTGCACAAGTCCACTCGCAATGAAGAATTGATTGAACTCATGGAGCTTGAAAAAACGATTGTTTATTTCAAGGCTTCCTTGAAAACCAATGAGCGCGTGATTAAAAAGCTGACCAGTGCCACCAGCAATATTAAGAAATATTTGGAAGATGAAGATTTGTTGGAAGATACACTCATCGAGACCCAGCAGGCGATTGAGATGGCAGATATTTATGGAAATATCTTGCACAGTATGACAGATACGTTTGCTTCTATCATTTCAAATAATCAAAATAACATCATGAAAGCTCTAGCTTTAGTGACGATTGTCATGTCCATTCCAACTATGATTTTCTCAGCCTATGGAATGAACTTCAAAAACAATGACTTACCACTCAATGGGGAGCCACATGCTTTTTGGATTATTATTTTCATCGCCTTTGCGATCAGTGTTTCACTGACAGTTTACCTCATTCACAAAAAATTATTTTAATTAAAAGGAGATCTTATGACACAAGTTTCTTTGGATAAACTCAGCAAAAAAAATCAAGAATTTGTCCATATCGCAACCCACCAACTCATCAAAGATGGAAAGACAGACGAAGAAATCAAAGCCCTGCTAGAGGAAATCATCCCAACGATTCTTAAAAATCAAGCAAAAGGAATTACCGCTCGCGGACTTTATGGAGCACCTACTGTTTGGGCAGCGAATTTTTCAGAAGCAAAACAAAAAGAAGCTCAAACTATCAAAGAAAATACCAATCCGTATCTCATGATTATGGATGCTTTCTTATTTGTCTTTAGTTTATTTGCTATCTTAAATAGTAGTGTTAACTTATTCTCCAAAAATCCTAGCAATTATGGTATTGTGACGATTGTACTTGGTAGCGCAGTAGGGGCACTCGTATTTTATGGTATGTATTACTTTATTTACCGTTTTTATTATGCCGACCAGGACCAAAGTCAGAAACCACCATTTTTCAAATCGCTTCTTATCATTTCAGCTGCTACGATTTTGTGGGCTGTTGTTCTTTACGGCACAACCTTCCTGTTGCCAGCAGTTTTAAATCCAAAACTGCCGAACTTATTTATCCTTGTGTTTGGTGGAGGAACTTTGGCACTTCGTTTCTATCTCAAAAAGAAATTCAATATCCGCAGTGCTTTAACCGCACCAAGACAACTTTAGTCATATTTTTATTTGAACATCCGCTTGTTTCAACAGGTGGATGTTTTAATAAGATCTAATAAGTATTTTTGACAACCGTTTCAAACAATTTTGAGCATAAGAAAAGCAATCTATTTAGTTGCTGATTGAGTTTTAAAAAATGAGCATGATTTTATGAAATTCATGCTCATTTTTATATTTTAGTCTTCGTTTACGAAAGGCATTAAAGCCATTACGCGAGCGCGTTTTATTGCTGTTGTTACTTTACGTTGGTTTTTAGCTGAAGTTCCTGTTACACGACGAGGAAGGATTTTCCCACGTTCTGAAACGAAACGGCTAAGAAGCTCAGTATCTTTGTAATCAACATATTCAATCTTGTTTGCTGCGATGTAATCAACTTTTTTACGGCGTTTAAATCCGCCACGACGTTGTTGAGCCATGTTCTTTCTCCTTTATATCATTATTCTGTTTGTCCATTAAAATGGTAGATCGTCATCTGAGATGTCCATTGGATTGGTATTACCAAATGGATTTTCATCACGAGAAAAGTTGGGTACTTGATTGGCAGAAGTTGAGTTCCCAAAGTTGGATGATGAATTTCCGAAATTATTAGAAGTGTAGCCACCAGAAGATTGACCCTCACGGCTGGCACGACTTTCTAGCAGTTGGAAATTGTCAGCTACCACTTCTGTCACATAGACACGTTGACCTTGCTGGTTTTCGTAGTTACGTGTCTGAATCCGACCAGTAATTCCGATGAGAGCTCCTTTTTTAGCCCAATTTGCAAGATTTTCTGCCTGCTGGCGCCAAATTACAACGTTAATGAAATCTGCTTCTCTCTCGCCACTTTGATTTTTAAAGTTGCGATTGACAGCAAGAGTAAAAGTTGCGACCGCTTGATTTTGCGGAGTATAGCGAAGTTCGGCATCTCGGGTCATCCGACCCACAAGTACAACGTTATTTATCATAGCAACCCTTCTTATGCGTCAAGTTTGACGATCATGTGACGAAGAATGTCAGCGTTGATTTTTGAAAGACGGTCAAATTCATTCAAAGCGACTGCGTCTTCAGCTTCAACGTTTACGATGTGGTAAAGTCCTTCACGGAAATCTTGGATTTCGTATGCAAGACGACGTTTTTCCCAGTCTTTTGATTCAACAACAGTTGCACCGTTGTCAGTCAAGATAGAGTCAAAGCGTGCTACCAAAGCGTTTTTTGCTTCTTCTTCAATGTTTGGACGAATAATATAAAGAATTTCGTATTTAGCCATTGATTTTTCCTCCTTTTGGTCTAATGACCCCCAGCCATTGCAAGGGGTAAGTGAGGTTTTCTCACGAATAACTATTATACTAAACTTTTTGGAAAATAGCAAGAAAAATTCGATTTTTGTTTTTGTAAAAAGCACAGTTTTTCCCTATACTCCATTACCCATTCCATTCCAAAACCTTAAAAAAAGCTGATATCAGTTAGTTTTAAGCTATGCTCTATATACTGTTGTGTAAATTTTCTATCACTTTTCTAAGAAAGGAGTAAACACATGAACTATTTAGTCATTCCCGCATACAGACCCGACCTTCATCTTATTCATTTGTTGCAAAAGGTGAAGGAAAAGAGTTCGCTGCAAATCATCGTGGTAAATGACGGCAGTCCAGCTAACGATGATTCCATTTTTCGAGAAACACAGAAATATGCTACTATTCTATGCCATACAACAAATCAAGGGAAAGGGCAAGCGCTGAAAACAGTTTTTTCTTATATTGATTCCTTAGGGTAATATGGGACAGTGGTCACAGCTGATGCAGATGGTCAACACAACGTATGGGATATTTTCCGAGTGAGCAAAAAGGCTCAAGAAAACCCCAATCACTTGATTATAGGAGCGCGTTCTTTTTCTGGCAACGTTCCTTTGCGTTCGGCTTTTGGAAATAAATTAACACGATTTCTGTTTAAGCAACAGACTGGTGTTTCCGTGACAGATACCCAAACAGGACTTCGCGGATTTACAACCAACATGATCCCATTTATGTTGAAGGTTGAAGGGCAGCGTTATGAATATGAAATGAATATGCTACTAGCTGCTTCCAAAGAATACCCTATCATTGAAGTTCCAATTGAGACAGTTTATATTAATGATAATCAAGCTTCTCACTTTAGACCGGTACGAGACGGGCTCATGATTTATAAAGATATGTTTAAGTTCGCTCCCTCTTCAATTAGTAGTTTTTTGATTGACTATATCGTCTATGCTCTCGCCCTCTTGGTACTTGCTGCGGTACCAACTAGTCTCAAAATTTTACTGGCAAACGGAGTGGCTCGTGTCACTAGCTCGATTTTTAATTACTCCACAAACAAAAGATTGGTCTTTAAAAATAAAGACAGTGTTGTTAAAACGGGTACTGGTTATTTCGGGCTAGCTTTGGGCTTATTTATCCTCGATACTCTTCTAATCAGACTATTTTACGCCGTTTTCGGTCTCAATTTGCTGATTATTAAAATCCTCGTCGGAGCGCTGCTCTTTTGCCTATCTTGGCTCGTTCAAAAAAAATTATTTTCAAAGAAAGGACTCACACCTTATCATGAAATTTTTAAAAAAATCCTATGCTTATGCTAGTCTCTTTGGTATTTTGCTGACAGGGTCGTTTACCTACTCAATGTTAAAAACCTTTGTCCTGTCAGAGGCTATTACAACGGTCAAAAGTTCTTCTAACTCAACGAGCACAACAACTGCTAAAACCGCAACAAATGCAACAACGACTGATACAAGCTATAAGGATAATAACATTTCTATTAACCTAACTACAAAAAACGTCAGCAACACAAAAGTGTACATTGCAGATATTACGGTCAGCTCATCTGAATATCTAAAAACCGCTCTAGCACAAAATACATATGGAAATAATGTGACAGCTAAGACTTCTGTCACAGCTGCCAATAACAATGCCATTCTTGCTATCAACGGAGACTACTACGGAGCCAACACGACTGGCTATGTCATACGTAACGGTGTCGTCCATCGAAATACCGTTCGTGAAGATGCTAGCAATGGTGATTTAGCAATCTATAAAGATGGGAGTTTCGGACTTGTTTACGAACATGATGTTTCTGCTGAAGACTTGGTTAAAAATGGTGTTGTAAACCTTCTTGCCTTTGGTCCGACTTTGGTTGAAAATGGTAAGATTGCTGTTTCAAGCAATTCGGAAGTGGGGCAATCCATGTCTTCTAATCCACGTACAGCTATTGGGATTATTGATAAAAACCACTATATTATCGTCGTATCAGACGGTCGAACTTCAGAAAGTGCGGGACTTTCTCTTTACGAACTCGCAGAAGTTATGAAGTCTTACGGTGTGAAAACAGCCTACAATCTGGATGGTGGTGGTTCGTCTACTCTTTACTTCAATGGAAAAGTCGTCAATAAACCAACGACGAACGGAACGATTTCAGAAAGGGCGGTGAGTGACATTGTCTACATCGGTTACTAAAGCAAGCAAGAAACGGCTCAAAAAGACAGCCGTTGTCTATGCCTTAATCACAGTATTTTTCTTCATTTTCAGCCGTATTTACGAGCACTTCAGCTTTGGTGAGACTTCGGTCTATATGCATTATCTCTTTGGAGTGCCACTAATTGGAGGGATGGTGCTTCTGATTTTTCAAAAAATGATTCCTAATCTTTCACGGCTCAGTCTCAATCTTTGGAATTCTGCGGTTGCAACCATTGCTACGGGTGTGCTCTTTCGTGGTATTGTCAACCTGTCTGGACGCTCCACCACAATGGATCTCCCCTACTAGTACATGGGAATTGGACTTGCTGGATTAGCCCTGCTCTCCATGATCTTCACCAGAAGCGTGTGGATGACAGAAGAACAGTTTTTATAATCTTGCAAATCTCGAAAAATTCTTCGAGATTTTTCATAAAATACTTGAGCCCAGGATAGTTTACTAATGCAATCACCTGCAGAAAAAGGAAATTTGAGAAAATTACATATAAAAAGATATAAAATGATGGTTTTGGTCATCATTTTCTTTCTTTTATTCAACTATTAAACAGCCACTCTATACTATTTTCTCTATAAGAAATCAAGCGAGAACAAGTAAGTCGCCGTTACAAGTCATAGACCGTTTTAGCCAATGGGTCAATAACTTGTCGAAGCAGAAACTGGTCGTTTTCATATTGGTAATGACAAATGGCACAGTTACTGAAATAAATATTAGGATCAGGCAAATAACCTACTTTTAGATAAAAAGCCCACATAGCGCCACCGTGGCTGACGACCAATATTGGATTTTCAACAGTAGGCGTTTTTTTCATGATTTCTGTCAGAGTGGTCAGCATGCGTTCTCCTACTTGAATCACATCTTCACCCCCATAAGGCACGTATAAATCTTCAAAAGACACCGCACCGGCTCGAAACTTTGGCTGCAATCTTTCTGGCTGAGCTTCAAAAAGTCCAAAATTCCACTCTTTCACCCCCTTGAGACGGGTGTAATCTGTTCGACCCGTCACAATTTCCAAGGTATCAGAAGCCCTCTCTTGAGTGGAAGAGTAGATACCGCCAAATTCAATGCCATTTTTCTCGAAAAAATCTCGCGCTTGCTCGGCTTGCTCTATACCTAAATCAGTCAGCGGTGAATCACACACTCCTTGCACCAAGCCTTCTTGGTTGAAAAAAGTCTGACCATGCCGCATCAAATATAAATCTTTCATTTATTTTTCCTCCCAGTTGCTAAAATCGTGATTGATGACTTCTTCCAGATAGAATTGATCATCTTCGAAAGAAAACTTCAAAATACCACAATTGGTCATGTGACCTAGACTTTCCAGACGCCAATTTTTCTTCCAAGCTCTGGCAAAATTGGCCATAGCTGCGCCATGAGAGACCATGAGCACGGACTGACCATCTGTCTCTTGCATGAGCTGAAGAATGGTCGCTGCCATACGCGCCTGCACCTGTTCCTGCGATTCACCCCCATAGGTCACAAAAAAATCTTTATAGGGCAGGGGCGGATTAAGATCCTCGCTTTCCCCTTCAAAGGTCCCGAAGTTCCACTCCTTGAGACCTTTCACTCGTTGATAAGGAAGGCTGCAATTTGTGACAATTTCTAAAGTGTCACAGGCTCGTTCAGATGTTGAACTGTAGGCTGCATCAAACGTAATCCCGGCATTTTTGAAATAGTACCCAGCCACCTGAGCTTGATACACTCCTAAGTCCGTTAAAGGGGCATCACACCAACCTTGAATCCTATGCCGTTTATTGAATAAAGTTTGCCCGTGTCGCATCAAATAAAGTGTTTTTGTCATAAACCGTTCCTCTAAAGAAGTCCTAATTTTTCAAAAGCATTGTAGAGACCGTCCTCAGCCACGTCATCTGTCACCATATCCGCCATGGCTAATATTTCTGGACCACCATTTCCCATAGAAACCCCAACTTGACAATATTCCAACATCGGAATGTCAATTTTGGCATCTCCAAAAGCAATCGTATCTTCTTTTTTCGCCCCTAAATGTTCTAACAGCACATCAATCGCATGAGCTTTCGTAATATCCTTAACTCCTAAGTCGCCAAAGAGAGATTCCTCTCCACGACCACCCCATGTACCAGCCTTGAGCTCTGGAAAAGCTTCCTTAGAGTCCAAGTGATCCTGATAAGAAGTGAGAATAAAGCTGATTTTATTTAGATCATCTCGGTAAAGCTTGCCACCAAAGACCATGCCATGCATCACATCCTCAACCTCTTGATGTTCAACTTCCGCATCTGTTTTTCCTTTTTTCTTGGCATAAAGTTTCATGACCGGACGCGCTGCGTCACGAAAATACTCACTAGCAAAGAGACCGTTGTTACTTTCTAAATAAAATTCCAATCCTCTCTCATGCAACCAGTCTACAACTCTCTTTTCCACTTCTAAAGGAATCAGCTGATGCATGATAACCTGACCTTCATGCTCCACACAAGAACCATTCCCGCCAATCATACCGTCTAGACCGATAGCCCAGATTTCCTCTGGTATTTCCGCCTTACTACGCCCTGTACAAACATAGACTAAATGCCCATTTCCCCGCGCCTGACGAATAGCCTGGATAGCGGATTCTGGAATGCGATTGTCATAATCCACCAAAGTTCCGTCTACATCTAAAAAGATAATTTTTCTGCTCATCTGTTGACCTCTCTATTCTTCTAAGGCCGCTGCCCCGTTGGTTTCAATCACTTTCTGATACCAGAAGAAAGAATCCTTACGGGAGCGGTCATAGCTTCCATTTTCCTCATCGTCTGCATCTACATAGATAAATCCATAACGCTCAAAAAACCAATAACTCGGCGATTCTTCCAGCCACCGTACTCTAATGCCAAATGAATCGGTGTCTCATAGTGTGACAACGTCACTAAAGGCTCAATGCCATATTTCAAGAGTTCGTCAAAGACCGCATCGTAAAAAGCCAGCCCTTCTTCATTAGGATCTACATCGTCTCCATTAGGGAAAATTCGACTCCAAGCGACAGAGAGGCGGAAAGTTTTAAAGCCCATTTCTGCAAAAAGAGCAATATCTTCCTTGTAACGATGATAAAAGTTAGAGCCCCAGCGCTTAGGATAGAGTCCTTCCTTATCATTAAGAGCAGCTTCTACTTTTTCTCTGGTCATGGGTGCGGCAAAACCTTCCATATTTTGACGCTCCTCAGGGCGTACAGCTTTGGCTGTATCAGACGTAGCCGGACCACGCCACCTCACAAAAAGCCATTCGGAAACTGTTTTTCTGTCATTTCATTCACCTCGTTCTTTCGTTACTTCTATTATACTCTTTTTTGTGACCCCTTTCTTGTAAAATAGTCATAAATACTGATACTATTCTTTCCTAGAAGAATGAGCATTTTACACAATCATGAAAAAAGCTGGGACAAAAGTCTCCAGCTTCAAAGTACACAAGGTAGTGGCTGATTGCTTAAAACACTGCTTTGAACTTACAGATAGAGCATACGAAGCAAGACTCAATGTTGTTCGCTTTTTAAACTCGGAAGACTACCTTTGACGAAAACTTTGTTTTCTTAGTCTCCCAGACTGTCTCACGCCCTAGCTTGACACTTTATTATTAAAGAATGTATGTGTCGCCTGATAAATTTGATGAGCAGTACTGGAATTGTTCATTGTATATAGATGAACACCTGCCACATCTTGAGTGACTAAGTCAACAATTTGGTCAATCGCATAGGCTAATCCTGCTGCTCTGAGTGACTCTGGATCGTGTTCATATTTATCTAGAATAGAGCAAAATTTTCGTGGTAAATAAATGTTTTCACAGGTTTTGAGCAAACGAAGAACCTGATTACGGTTTAAAATCGGTATAATCCCCGCATGAATCGGAACTTCAATCCCAGCCAGAGTACATCTTTCTTGAAAATCATAAAAACGCTCATTATCAAAGAAGAGTTGAGTGACCAAACTCGAACAGCCTGCATCTACTTTCTTTTTGAGATTCTTGATATTTGAAACTCGGTCTGGTGAATCAGGATGACCTTCTAGATAGCAGGCCCCGATAATCTCAAAGTGAGGAGCTTCTTTCTTAATATACTCAATCAAATCTGTTGCGTAGACGAAGTCCTTTTGGGGTTCCACATCTCGAAGGATATCCCCTCTGAGCGCCAATACTTTATGAACACCTATCTTATCAAGTACTGTCAGAGTTTCTGTAACCATTTCCTTAGTCAGATAAACCGCAGGCAGGTGAGCAATGGTCGGGATGTGCAGACCATTGCAGATGAAGTCCGCCAGACGCACCGTCGTTTCTTCGATATTGAACTTATTATTACTAGCTGTGACACTGATGAAATGAGGCGCCAGGTCCTGCATTTCCTTCAGGGCCACCATAATATTTTCATTGCCTACTGCTGGATTTGGAGGAAATACTTCAAAAGAGAGAGACGGGCTTTGGATAGACATGTTTTACAATTCCTTTCGATATTTACGAGAGTATGTGACAATCCCGCAAGTTATACTCTTCGAAAATCTCTTCAAACTTTGTCAACCTTCAACAATCTAGGAGATTGTTGAAGGTTGTGGATAGAAGTCGCAAAGCGACTGTCAAAGAAATTTGATTTTCATTGAGTATCAGAACCTTTGCAAGATTGTCAGTCTCTATTTTTTATTTCAAACCTTGGCGTGCTGCCTTGGCTGCCTCTACCAGGCGGACCAGGATGGCCTCGATGGTGTGGTCGATTTCCCCTTCATTCGGTACACGAGGAGAGTGGATATCGTAAACTCCAAGTCCCACTTCTGTCTGGAAGTTTTTGGCCTTGAGCTCATCCAGAATTTCCAGATTTGAGCGGCTAGCCTCAAAGGAGATGACATCCGCATCCATGTTATCAATGGCTGGGATGATATCGGTAAACTCTGAGTAGCACATGTGGGTATGGATCTGCGTATCCGGTGCAACGGTAGAGTGGACCAGACGGAAGGCCGGAATGGTCCAATCCAGATAATCCTCATACCAGTCGCTGCGGCGGAGCGGCAGCTTTTCACGCAGGGCGGCTTCATCGATTTGGATAATCTTAACGCCGGTAGCTTCCAGGTCCAGAACTTCGTCCTTAACGGCCAGGGCAATCTGCAGGGTAGAGTCCTTGATGGGAATATCTTCCCGTGGGAAGGACCAGTTGAGGATGGTTACAGGTCCCGTCAGCATTCCCTTAACCGGCTTGTCAGTCCGACTTTGAGCATAGCTGGACCATTTAACAGTAATCGGGTTGAGGCGGGTTACATCTCCCCAGATAATCTGCGGTTTTACCCCACGCATACCGTAGGACTGCACCCAGCCGTTCTTGGAGAAGAGATGGCCGGACAGGTTTTGACCGAAGTATTCTATCATGTCATTACGCTCAAATTCCCCGTGAACCAGAACATCAAAACCAACTTCTTCCTGCCACTTGATCCATTCGTCGATCTGCTCAGCTAGGAACTTGTCATAGTCTTTCTGGGACAGTTCTCCCTTACGAAAGGTTAGGCGCTTGGTCCGAACTTCCTTGGTCTGAGGGAAGGAACCGATGGTTGTCGTCGGCAGAACCGACAGTTTGAAGGCTTCTTCCTGGATGGCCTCGCGTTCTGCGAAGGCCGGCAGGCGGGTGTAGTCGGCATCGGTCAGACCGGCCAGGCGGGCCGCCAATTCAGCATTTCTACCGACACGCTCTGTCCCAAAGAGTTCCTTGTCGGCAGCCAGAGCTTCTGCTCCGCCGCCATTGCGGATGGCATCCAGATCCCGGATCTCATCCAGCTTTTCCACCGCAAAGGCAAAGTGCTTGAGGATGGCTTCTTCAAAGTCTTCATTGGCTGTGGTGAAAGGCACATGCAGCAGGGAGCAGGAGCTGGTCAGCACAAGCTTTTCAGCCGGAATCTGCTCCAGGACAGCTAGGCTCTTTTCATAATTATTGCGCCAGATATTCTTACCGTTGACAATCCCGGCATAGAGGGTCTTGTCGGCCGGGAAGCCGGACTTGACCAACTCCAGAGTTTTCTTGCCTTCAACGAAGTCCAGACCGATGGCATCAACCGGCAGTTCGATCAAATCGGAGTAGATATCCCGAACATCGCCGAAGTAGGTTTGGATTAGGACTTCCAGTCCTTTCTTGTCCGCCAGGATTTTCCTGTAGAGATCAAGGAAGAAGACCTTCTCTTCGGCAGACAGGTCCTTGACCAGAGCAGGCTCATCCAGCTGGATGCGGCCGGCACCAAGGTCGGCCAATTTGGCAAAGACTTCCTGATAGGTCTTGACCAGGGCATCCACAAACTGGGCAGGTTCTACCCCTTCTTCAAAGTCGGACAGCTGCAGGAGTGTGAAGGGACCTACCAGGACCGGACGGGTATCCAGACCTAGCTCCTTGGCTTCCGCAAATTCATCAAAGATCTTGCTGTCGGACAATTTAACCTGAGTATCCTTTTCAAACTTAGGCACAATGTAGTGGTAGTTGGTGTTGAACCATTTTTTCATCGGCAGGGCTCGAACATCCCCTTTTTCCCCTTGGTAACCGCGGGCCAGAGCAAAATAACGCTCCAGATCAGACAGGTCCAGGCCCTGAACAGAGGACGGCACTACGTTAAAGAGGAAGGCGACATCCAAAACATTATCATAGTGAGAAAAGTCGTTGGACGGTACTTCTGTAATCCCGTGCTCTTTGACGATATTCCAGTGCTTGGCGCGCAGGTCCTTGGCAGCAGTCAGGAGCTCTTGAGTTGAAATTTCATTCCTAAAGTATTTTTTAGCAGTGAATTTTAATTCTCGGAATTCTCTCAAACGCGGGAAGCCGATAATCGTAGTTGACATAGTCATCCTCCAAAATTTTTTGTCGACACTATCTTAACAGAAAATCTAAGCTCTGTATAATTGGAATTTCTAGGAATCTCATTATAGTTTTTAACTATAATGAGATTCCAAATATATATTAAACATTGATTTCATCGCATGTCGTTTAACATTTTATGATTTGATATAGTTTAAGGCTATGACAGCCGCATACATCAAAATTTTTGAAAATCCTTTTCTTGCTATTTTTGAAAATAGATGTTAGAATAGCAACATAATAAAAAGCAAAGAACATTTGGGGTGCTAAGGCTGAGATTATACCCATGGAACCTGATGCAGTTAATGCTGCCGCAGGGAAATGTATAAGAAAGACCAAACCGTTCTAATCATTTATGTGATTAGATTTTATTTTGTCGTGCTAAAACTCCTCATCTGCTTTGTTAGAAGGAGTTTTTTATGTTTGAAAAATGGAGTTTACGAGATGTTATCCTCTTAGCTCTTTTAGCTATTCTTTTCGGTGGGATTTTTGTCGGTTCAGGTTTTCTTTACAATATTTTGACAGCTATTTTAGCGCCAGCAGGTTTGGAGCCTTTCGCCAATGAAGTCTTGTTCGGACTTTGGTGCATGGCAGCTCCTATGTCAGCTATACTCATTCGCAAAACTGGTAGCGCCACGATTGGAGAAGTGCTTGCAGCCCTCGCAGAGGTACTATATGGTAGCCAATTTGGCATGAGCACCTTGATTTCTGGCTTCATACAAGGATTTGGTAGCGAGCTTGGGTTTGCTGCGACCAGATACAAACGCTATGATTGGTTGTCACTTACTTACAGCGCAATTGGTACGACCCTTTTGAGCTTTGCCTATGAATATTTCAAGATTGGTTACTATGCTTTCAAACCTGAGTTTGTTTTAGCATTGTTTGTTGTTCGTTTTCTTTCGGTATTCTTCTTCTGTGCTGTTCTGGTTAAAATCATTATGAATCTTTACGACAAGATTAACCAAGCTGCTGGTAAATAAGATGAAACTAACATTAGAACACATTTATTTTAGAGATGTCTTTAAAGATTTAACCTTCGCCTTTGAAACAGGCAAAATGACACTCTTAATTGGCGATACCGGTGCTGGCAAATCAACCCTTTTTCGGATTTTAACGAATTTCAATGAACTAGACTTCTCTGGAGAGGTCAAACTAGGTGATACACTACTATCTCATTTACCTATTCATAAACGAGTCACCTACCTCAGCATGATGTTTCAAAATCCAAGCCGTCAATTCACCATGCCAACTCTCTATGAGGAATTGATTTTTACCTTAGAAAATCTCCAAACACCCTCTGACCAGATTGATGAAAAAATCCAGCATGCGATTGCACTTGGCAAAGTAGAGCACCTGCTTCATCGAGACTTTCTGACCTTATCTGGTGGAGAAAAGCAACAAGTCTCTCTGGCGGTTCTGTTGGCTATGGATTCGCAGATTATTCTATTGGACGAGCCCTTTGCTTCTGTCGATCAAGAAGCACGCAAGCGCTTGATTCATTTACTATCAGATTTGACAAAAATGGGGAAAATGGTGATTCTGTGCGACCACGACCGCAGTCTCTATGCGGACTGCGTTGACCACCTTGTTGAATTAAAAAATGGGGAACTTTTTGAACGAGATGTAGCTCTTTTAAAAAAGGAACTCCCAAGCTATCAGCTGGCATGCGAAAATACCCAGCGGAATCCTCTCTTACAATTACAGCACGTTTCCTGTCAATTTGACAAAAAAATACTTTTTACAATTGAGGACTTTACTTTTCAACAAGGTATTACAACTCTCATCGGAGCTAACGGTGTCGGCAAGTCCACTCTCTTTCGTGCTATTTTGCAATTGCAAAAATACAAAGGCAATATGAGTTATCAGGGGCAAAAACTCAAGAAAAGCAAACAATTGTACCGCCATATTACTGCCGTTGTTCAAGATGCTGAAAAGCAATTCATTCAGACGACCCCCGCAGAGGAATTAAACCTGCCCTCTCTTTCCAGTGAAAACCAAGCAAAGGTACAAGAAGCCCTGGATTTATTTGGCTTAGAGGACAAAATGGATTCTAGTCTTTTTCACTTGAGTGGTGGACAGAAAAAAATCATTCAATTATTGGCTATCTTGACCTTGGAAACTCCTGTCATACTCATGGATGAGCCCTTTACTGGCTTAGATAAAAAAGCCTGTGATTTTTTTGCTAATTGGATTAAGGAAAAAGCTGCACAACAGAGCTTTATTATCATTTCTCATCGTTTGGAGCCCTTGGACGGCATTAGTGATCATTTGGTAGAGCTGACGTCTCACGGGCTGACAGAGAGGAGAGCGCTATGAAAAAAGAAGAAACAAATGTCCTAGCACTCTTGCTCCTTCTCATTGTATTGACGCTAGAAATTTCCTTTGTCCGCTCAACATGGCTCAACTGCGCTATTGTCGCAGGAACACTTATCTACCTTACTTACCTTAGCAAATGGTGGGGCATTCTTTGGATGTTCCTTCTTCCATTGCTTCCAGCGTTGGCAAATTTCTGGGCTATCCAGCTTCACGGCGACAAAAATCAAGCGATTGTTCTTTTTACGCGCTCCTTTGCTTTAGCGGCTCTGGGAATGACCTTTTTATACGGCGTCAATCTCAATCAACTCTTGCGCTATGGACATCAAAAAGGGCTTCCGAGTCATTTTACCTACGGACTGCTCGTTGTCTTAAACGCCATTCCAGTCATTCAAAAAGAAATCCAAGCTGTTCGCGAAGCTAGTCTCTTGCGAGGTAAAACCTTACATTTCTGGTCGCCAATCTTTTATATCAAAGCAATTTTTATCGCTTTCAACTGGCGAGATTCCTATGTAGAAGCTATGTACGCCCACGGATTTGATGAGACTATCAAGCGAAGCTATTACCGACATTTAGAAACACAAAAAAGCACCACCCTTGCTTGCTTCTTGATTTTCCTCCTTATCAATTTGACTCTTTTGATCCCAAGATAGAACTCGACATAAAAAATACTGTGGAATTTCTCACAGTATTTTTTATGTCTTTGTTCTTGCCAATCTTTCTACTCAATTTCCACACAAAAAGCATCCCAGCCCTGTAATTTATGGGTTTGAAGTATCTTAGTTACATCTGTGTTAGCAATCAAAACTTCCTTTACAGTATTTTCCAAGACAAAACTTTGCTCTTCATTTGAGAAGTTCATCACGATCAGATATTTCTTTGTTGTCGTTTCTCGTAAATAAGCAAACACCTTATCAGCCGTTTCAAGTAGTTTAAAATCTGCTGTCACCAACCAATCATTGTCTTTTCTCAATTGAATTAATTTTTGATAAGTATAAAAAATAGAATTTGAATCTTCCAGAGCTGCTTCTACATTGATCGTTGAATAGTTAGGATTGACAGCTAGCCAAGATTGACCGGTTGAAAAACCTGCCTGTTGATGGGCATTCCACTGCATGGGTGTGCGAGCATTGTCCCGCCCAATCGCGCGAATACTTGCCATAATATTATCCAGCGGTACCCCCTTTTCAAGGGCTTCACGAGCATAATTGAGAGATTCAATATCTTCCACTTCTTCCAAGGTCTTAAAGGGATAATTAGTCATACCAATTTCTTCTCCTTGATAAATGTAAGGAGTGCCACGCATCAGATGAAGTAAAATTGCCAAAGCCTTGGCTGACTTCTCGCGGTATTTCGTAGCATTTCCCCAGATAGAGACAACACGCGGAAGGTCATGATTATTCCAAAAGAGCGAATTCCAACCCTCTTCTACGCCTAGTTCATTTTGCCACTTAGCAAAAATCTCTTTGAGCTTAGGAACGTCCAATTCATCTGCCACATCCCATTTGGGTTGATTCGGTTTGTATTGAAGACCAATGTGTTCAAATTGGAACACCATGGATAATTCATGATTCTTTGGATCGGAATACTGCTTTGCAATTTCAGGAGTGGCACCCCAAGTTTCGCCAACTGTCAGTAAATCCTTCTCCCCAAATGTTGCACGGTTCATCTCCTGCAAGTAAGGGTGCAACATTGGTCCGTTATTGACAATTTTCTGGCCGGGTACTTTGCCAATCATGTCAATCACGTCCATACGAAAACCACCAATTCCCTTGTCAATCCAGAAATTCATCATCTTGTAGATTTTTTGACGTAGGGCTTCATTTTCCCAGTTGAGATCAGGTTGTTTTTTGCTAAAGAAGTGCAGGTAATATTGTCCAGCTTTTTCATCATATTGCCAAGCAGAGCCACCAAAAATAGAGTCCAAGTCATTCGGCTCATCTCGCCAGATGTAATAATTGCGCTCCAGGCTATCTGGATTTTCACGCGCCTCTACAAACCAAGCATGCTCATCAGAAGTATGATTGACCACCAAGTCCATGATAATTTTAATATCGCGCTTCTGCCCTTCCGCAATCAAGTTCTCCATATCTTCCATAGATCCGAAAATATCCGCAATTGCTTCATAGTCCGCAATATCATAGCCATTATCATCCATCGGACTCTTGTAAACCGGAGAAAGCCAAATAGCAGTAATCCCAAGTTTCTTCAAGTAATCCAATTTACTTGTAATTCCTTTTAAATCACCAATTCCATCTCCATTACTATCCATAAAACTCTTTGGATAAATCTGATAAATCACGGCATCATGCCACCATTTTCTTTGCATTATGCATCTCACTTTCATCTTTTTCACCTTCCATACTATATAATCTTTCACTTCTTTGCAAGCGTTTGCGTTGAATTTTAATTTCTTTTTGGTATGTAAAAATTTTGACTCTGTCAATTTTAGAAATATTTGAGAATTGCTTGAGACTTATTTGACAAGCATTTTGTATACTAAATAGCGAAAAAAGGGGAACTCTACGATAGAAAAAATGGAGGTCACGTTATGGAAACTGTTGTAAATGTGAAACACATCAGCAAGAGATTTGGACAACAACTCGCTTTGAATGATGTCAGTCTCACCGTGAAGCAAGGAGAAATTTACGGGCTAATTGGGAAAAATGGAGCTGGTAAGACAACGCTTATCAAAGTGATTACCCAGTTGATTCAGCCCAATAGCGGTACGGTCGCTCTCTTTGGCTCTTCTAATAAATCCGAATGGACGCACGCTCTCAAACGAGTTGGTTCTGTCATTGAAGCACCCGCTGCTTACAATCACTTGACGGCTTATGAAAACTTAAACTATTGCTGCAAGATACGGCATATCCCAAATGCGGACAAGGTTATCCGAGAAACTCTCTCTTACGTCGGACTAACCAATACTGGCAAGAAAAAATTCCGAGACTTTTCTCTTGGAATGAAACAGCGCTTGGGCATTGCTATTGCTCTTCTGTCAAAACCAGATTTGATAATTTTGGATGAACCGATTAACGGGCTTGACCCTGTCGGAATCAAAGAATTCCGCCAGTTGGTGCAACGTCTCAATGAAGAATTAAATATGACCTTCATCATTTCCAGTCATATTTTAAGTGAACTATACTTGGTCGCTACAAAATTCGGCATCATTGAAAATGGTCATCTCATCAAAGAAATTACGAAAGCAGAATTTGAAGAGCAAAATGAAGATTATATCGTTTTGAAAACAAATAATCTTGCTGAAGCAAGCAAAATTCTTCACGATCAACTAGGTTACCGCCTCAAAGTTGTAAACGCAACAGACGAGCTGCATATTTTCACTCACTCACACGAAATTAACAAGATTATTCAAGAGCTAGGAAAGGCGAATATTACTATCAATGAAATCTACTATGCTCGCCAAGATTTAGAAAAATACTTTACAGATTTAGTAGAATAGAGGGAGGTTTATCATGTTTCATACTATTCAAGCAGACTTTTATCGTCTTTTCCGTTCAAAAGGTTTTTGGATTACAGAAACCCTTTTTATCACCACGCTCTTATTAGGTGTGTTCTATGGTGTCATAGGCAATGTCGGGGTCCATACAGATACAAAAGCTTTAGAAAAACTGGGCGACAACGGAGGCTGGACTGGTTTTGAGGCTATCACCAAAACTTCTGATAATTTTAGTAATACCATTATTTTTACTATTATCCTTGTTGTTTTATTGATTGGAATTGATCTCACTCAGAAATTATATAAAAATTCTATCACTAGTGGTATCTCACGGACAGAATTCTATTTGTCTAAGTTCTTTGTTCTGGCAAGTCTCATCGTACTCCAATTGATTCTAACCTATTCCTCATTTATTCCTGCTACACTCATCAATGGTATTGGAACCGCACCCAAACATTTCCTTTCTAATTTTCTCATTACGATAGGGGTTCAATTTATTTGTACGCTTGCTTGGGTTAGTCTTATTTCTTTCGTACTGTATGCTACAAATTCTATTATAGCTGCTATTTTCACCTATTTTGTCGGCGCTTCCCTGCTAGGTTTGCCAACTGCCTTTTACCCAGATATTGACTGGTTAAAATACTTGAACATGCAATTCTATTTTGACATGGTTTCTAAACAGGATATGGTCTTCAAAACCATAACCATCGCTCTTCTCATCACACTTCTTTTTGCATTTAGTGGTTTGCAAGTGTTTAAAAGAAAAGATTTATAACAAAAGAAAACAGCTAGTCAAATGATTAGCTGTTTTTCTGTATAAAATATTCACAAACGGATAAGCAATCCAAACCATTCTCCTTCAGTTTTCATGGTTAAATCACCGCCAAGAATATCTACCAGTTGTTGAGTGATATAAAGTCCTAAACCAGAGGATTCTTCCATGTTAGAGAGATTTTCAGAATAAAAGCGATTGGTTAATTTTT
Organism: Streptococcus sp. HMSC073A12; assembly: GCF_001812815.1. Taxonomy (NCBI): domain Bacteria; kingdom Bacillati; phylum Bacillota; class Bacilli; order Lactobacillales; family Streptococcaceae; genus Streptococcus; species Streptococcus sp. HMSC073A12. The sequence goes on from NZ_KV810537.1 coordinate 29,263, forward strand.
CCAAATGCTGAATTGGTTGACTGACAATATTTTTTACACTTAAAAGAATAGCCGCATCTTTTCGGATTAAAGATAGCTGGGCAGTTTCCTTTCCATGCTTGAGGACATTGCTCAACATATTTTGGACAATCCGCTCTAAAATTTCTGGATCTGACTTTATTACTAACCCCTCCTGCAAATTTACTTGCAATTCAATTCCTTGCTTTTGAAAGGCATCATAAAAAGGAAGCATTTGCTTTGCAATCAGCTTGGAAATATCTATTTGTCGAAATTGTGGTCGAACAGCACCTTCCATAAGACGACGGTATTCCATGAGCGCTTCTAAACGATTGGAAACAACGGACAGATTGGTCGCAATTTTCAACAGCTGTTCATTTTCTTCTTTTCCCTTTATAAGCTTTTGGGTATAGCCACTAGCAATGGTCAAGGGTGTGCGAATATCATGAGCAATATTGCTAATCGCCATATCTAAGGTTTTCTTTTCCTGACGAGCTATAAAACGTGTCTGCTCTACTTCTTGAAAGAGCTTTTCAACTTCATTTGCCAACTCAACAATCGTTTGGCTGTGGTTTTGAGGTGCCAAACGAATTTCACTGCTTGTTTTTCGTTTTTCTCGAATCTGTGCCGCCAGATTTCTCACTGCCAAATGATAACGTAACAGCAAAATTCCAAGCAGACTGATGAACATAATTAGTATAACATCAAGCATTCTCAGCCCTCCTTGAGCCGTACACCTAATCCCCAAATTGTTTCTATATATTCTTCCGAATCATCTACTTGTGCCAATTTCTTACGAAGATTGCTGAGATGAGTGTTGAGCGTGTTGTCTCCCGGCAAATATGCCTCTTCCCAAATCAACTCAAACAGTTCTTCCTTTGTGTAAATTTTCTTCGGATGATGAAGCAAGGTTTGAAGTATCTGATACTCTTTCTTGCCTAAACGAACCCGTTTCTCGCCATTGACTACTTCAAATGTTTCTGATGAAAGACGGATATTTTTTATCCCTTGAATTTCCGTCGCTTGCTTTTGTGAAAGATGATTGCGCAGCTGCACCGTCACACGCGCAAAAACCTCGTCTAGATCGAACGGTTTGACAATATAATCATTAGCGCCGTCCAACAGATACTGACTAACCAGCGATTTCTCACCCAAAGCTGTCAGCATGACCACTGGAATCTGACTGTTTTTGCGAATTTCTGCCAAGACCTGATCACCGTTTTTCCCTGGCAGCATAATGTCCAGCAATACCAAATCAATTGCTTCCTGCGCAAAAAGCAGCAACCCTTCCGTTCCAGAATAAGCCGAGAAAACTCTGTGCTCAGTTTCAAATAAATCTTTTAAAATGTCATGAATATCGTTGTTATCTTCGATGATTAAAATAGTAGCCATATTACATCCATTTCCAGTAAAATCTCTTATCCATAGTGTAACAAGGAAAAAGACGGAAGTCAACGGAAAGCAAAAAAAGAGAGTGGGATGACGAAATCAAGTTTCTACGAAGCTACTGATTTCTGCCCCACTCTCACCGAATTCTTGAAATAAGAGAGCCGATTAAAATGATTTTAAATTTTGTCTCACGCCCCAATTGCTCTATTTCACACTTGCCCCGTTAGTCGCAATGACTTCCTTATACCAATTGAACGATTTTTTCTTGGAACGTTTAAGTGTGCCCTTCCCATCGTTATCCCGGTCTACATAGATGAAGCCATAGCGTTTTTTCATCTCACCGGTTCCAGCGGAAACGAGGTCAATACAGCCCCAAGTGGTGTATCCTAGAAGTTCTACACCGTCTACATTAATCGCATCGCGCATAGCCTTGATATGGGCTGCTAGATAGTCAATACGGTAGTCATCTTCGACATAGCCATTTTCATCTGGCGTATCAACTGCTCCCAGCCCGTTTTCCACGATAAACATCGGCTTTTGATAGCGATCCCAGATGACGTTAAGGGTAATTCGCAAGCCCAGCGGATCAATCTGCCAGCCCCACTCAGAAGATTTTAGGTAAGGATTCTTAAGCGAGGCAAAGATATTTCCGGCAGTTTTTTCATTGACCTTTGGATCACCAGAAGCCACACGGCTAGAATAATAAGAGAAGGAAATAAAATCCACCGTATAGGTCTTGAGCAAGTCTAGGTCTTCTTTTGTCATTTCAACCTCAATACCCAAACGCTCCCATTTCTTCTTGGCATAGTTTGGATATTCTCCTCTGGATTGGACATCGATGAAGAAATAGCTTTCCCGATCTTCCTGCAAAGCTGCCCAGTAATCTGCCGGATTGGCTGTATTTGGATAATACTGACCAGCTGCCAGCATGCAGCCAACCTTGTTTTCAGGATCAATCTCATGAGCCAACTTGGTCGCAATAGCTGAGGCCACCAATTCATGATGAGCTGCTTGGTATTTGACCTGCTCTTCATTTTCCCCTTCTTCAAAGTAAAGTCCTGCTCCCATAAAAGGCGCATGGAGAATCATGTTGATTTCATTGAAAGTCAGCCAGTATTTGACTAGCCCCTTGTAGCGGGTAAAAAGAGTGCGGCAGAGGCGCTCGTAAAATTCCAGCATTTTGCGGCTGCGCCAGCCCCCGTATTCCTCAATCAAGTGCATAGGACAGTCAAAGTGGGTGATAGTCACCAAGGGCTCAATGCCATACTTGTGGCATTCCTTAAAGAGGTCTTCGTAAAATTTCAAGCCTGCTTCATTGGGCTCCAGCTCATCTCCTTTTGGAAAAATCCGAGACCATGCGATAGAGAGTCGATAAGTCTTAAAGCCCATTTCGCCAAAAAGCGCAATATCTTCTTTAAAATGATGATACATATCAATGGACTCTTTTGCCGGATAGAAATAGCCTTCCTCAAAGTCAAACATCTTTTTCTTACCAGCAATAATCGGGAAACGATCCGCACCAATCGGCACCACATCGACATTTGCAAGGCCTCTACCATCAACATCATAGGCCCCTTCACATTGGTTGGCAGCGGTCGCTCCGCCCCATAAAAATCCATCTGGAAAAGTCAATTTTTCTGTCATTTTTTCCTCCTTATAATATAAAACGTTTTCTACATTTTATATTATAACAAACAAATAAGAAATTTTCTTATAAAAAACTGTCAAATAGTGATACTATTCTATTTTCCAAGTGCATTAATGACTTTTGCTAACTTTTGTCATTTAGAACTGAACATTTTTATTAAAATCGGATATCTGACTTCATTTCTCTATCGCTTAGCATAACAAAACTCCCTTTGAAACGCCAAAGAGAGTTGGATGATAATTTATCCATTTTAGTACAATTTCAAATCCCGTGGGTCTATTGGGAAAGTTGGATTATAAGGATTATGACGAAGTTTGAAGTGTTTTACTTCTTCAATCGTTTGAGTACCAGATAATTGCATCACTGTTTTTAATTCATCATTGATATGCTCAAAGACTTGGCGGACACCAACACTACCACCAAGAGCTAGACCATAAATCACAGGTCGTCCAATGGCCACTAAATCTGCCCCAGAAGCGAGTGCCTTAAAGATATGCTGACCACGACGGACACCTGAATCAAAAACAATTGGTACACGTTTATCAACTGTTTCAGCCACTTCTTGCAATGAATCAAATGCTGTCGGACCGCCGTCAATTTTCCGTCCACCGTGGTTGGTCACCCAAATACCAGAAGCACCGGCATCAAGCGAGCGCTCTACATCTTCACGACATTGTGGACCCTTGACATAGACAGGAAGGTCTGAGTAAGACCCGATAAATTCCACATCACGAGGGGATAATTTTTGCTTAGCTGATTTGTAAACGAAGTCCATTGTCTTGCCTGCACCATCAGGAAGCCACTTCTCCTTGTACATTCGCCAGCTTATGATCCGCTACCGGAGCTAGAATAATTGGAGACGATAGTTTATCTCCGTCAAATTCAATCTCTGTACTTGGATTTTCCACATTGCGAAGCGTATGAGGTACGATTAGCTTATGGTTAAAGGCACGAATATTTTCCCGCAGAGTAAAAGTATCTTCGGCTCCACTTGCAATATAGCCAAATGCAGCTTTGGGAATGACCTTCTGAGCCATGGGCTCTAAATCATAAGTGTTAATGAAATCAACTGGACCTTCAGCACTACTAGTTTGGTAAGACATAATGTTTCCTCCTATCTAATGCATATCTGCAGAGAAAGTCAGATTGAACTTTCGAGAAGCAAACGCTTTCATTTTTTCGAAACAAAAAATTCAATCAGTCTATCTAACAGATCAGAATAATAAGAATTTGTATAAAATTTATACCAATTTAATAAAGTGAAACAGCTTCTACAATTTATAGTAGAGTTAGAGAGGGATGCCCTCCCGCTCTAACTACTATAGACAGTGGTAAATTAAGATAAGCTGTGGATCACGTTATGGCTTGACACCATATTCTTTGAAATAAGCTGTAATAGGTCGCAGCTCTTGCCCATCATAAGCCGCAAAGAATTCTTCTGGACTCATTTGACCATGTGTTTCTTGATAACCAGTAGAAATTTTTTCTACAAAGTCACCATCAACAATATCCAATTCCAACTCTTCCACAGGGATACCACATTTGTCTGTGATTTTAGCATCAATCAAAACAGGCTTTCCAGATTTTGAAACTTCAAGTGCGCGGTCAAATGCAGCTGGCAATTCCTCTAAAGTTTTAACTGTTATTCCCTCTACTCCCATTCCTTCTGCGACTTTCGCAAAATCTACTTCGTAGAGATCTACGCCTGAAAAGTTCATGACCAAATCTTCCTGTTCAGACTTGATAAAGTTGAGTGAATTATTAGAAGTGATAATATTGATAATTGGCAACTGGTATTTGACTTGGGTCGTCAGATCTTGCATGACCATTGAAAACGCACCATCTCCAGCAATATTGAAAACTTGACGATTTGGAAAACCAAATTGACCTGCGATAGAAGCTGGTAAGCCATACCCCATCGTAGCAAAGAGAGCTGAAATTGTCCATTTCTTCTCTGATGTAAAGTTTAAGAAGCGGAAGCTATTGATAATATTGTCCCCAACATCAATACCATAGACAGCATTGGCATCTGAAATGTGGTTGATTTCGCGATAAACTTGCTCAAACTCTAGTGGTCCGTCTGCTTTTTGCATTAAACGTTCCAGATAAGCTTTCCAATCTTTCATAGCTGCCACACTTGCTTGATAAAATGGTTGTGGAGCGACTGCTTCACTACGTTCCAAGGCTTTTTTCAGAAAACTTCCAGAATCTGATAAAATTCCTAAATCCAAGTAGTGATGACGACCAAAATTAGCAGCATCAATATCAATAGAAACAAACTTAAAATCATGAGAACGATAAACTAAGTTGGCAAATGGGAAGTTTGTCCCAAGAGCAATCACCAGATCAGCTGCCGCAAAAGCTTCATCACCAACCTTAGAGGCGGCACGATTCAATGTTCCTAAGTTGGCTTCAAAGTCATCTGGAATTTTGCCCTTAGCCAGACCCGCTACAGCAATCGGAATTTACAATTTTTGAGACAGTTCTATCAATTTTTTGCATCAATTGCTCTACCCCCCAAGCTTTATGGATTCCTTTTTGCAAAATGTCAATCGCTCCATAGCCGCTTGTGACTGCATTTAATGTGTCTGCAAAATCCTGATTGAGCTGTCGAGTAGCCTGAACTGCTACTTGCTCGTTTACCACCATACTCATTTTCAGAACTTGCGGAAAATCGTCTGGACGTAATGTTTCGACAAAGTTTATCTTTCGGTAAAATTCTTGCGCCATTTCTGCTGTCATGACTTTTTCAATCATAGGGAAAATCGTTCCCGTTTTGACAAAAGCGCCATTTTCAGCTGTGACAACGAGGTGCACATCACGTTCTCTCCCTTCAAAGTAAGACAAGACCTGTGCCACTAGGTCTTGAGACCAACATGTCCCCAGCAGTACCTCGTTTTTATCAAAAATCCGCGCACCATTTGCAACAATCAAGGTCACGCGCTCCAACAAATCACCAAATAACAAGTGCATTCGGTGAATTTCGTTGCCCGTTGCCACCACAAACCGAATCTCCCGCTTGTCCAGCTCATCCAATATATTTTTCAACCGACTTCGATCGAATTCCCCTTTTTCATCTAAGAGCGTGCCGTCCATATCGGTCACAACCATCTTAATTGTCATGTTATCACCTCTAACAATCATCCATTTCAAATTCAAATCTCGTCGTTCATTTATTTCATGATGACAACTATCCTTTTGCTATTTCTGTAATTTTGCTCGGATAATACAGTACAGGATTGGCTACATTTACATCCTATTTCAAAAGGATTATAGCACATTTAAAAAATAGTAAATAAACCTTTTTCTTCTATTTTATCAAAAAGAGGGGTGAAAAAGAAACAATTGTATTCAAGCAAGGATTGGTCGTTTTAGATATAGTTTTAAGCTATATCCCTTCCTCTAAATTAACTATTTTTCAAAAGTGCTTAGCTTGTGTACAATAAAAAGTAAGAAATTTAGAAAGAGGCTTTTGACATGACACAATCAAAATTTCAACTTGTTGGCTCTCTTCTTCGCCCAGCCAATCTCCTTGCCTACAAAAATAAAATCGAACATCGTGATGATATTCACTATCCATTTTACGACAGTTTTCCCGGCTATCTTGAAACAGAGACAGCAGCGATAAAAAAAGTGATTGCTGATGAAAAGGCAAACGATATTGATATTCTGACAGACGGCGAATACTCGAAATCAATGTGGCACTTAGACTTTGTTTGGGGTCTTAAAGGCATTGAGCGCTACATTGCTGACCATGGTTACACTTTCCAAGACCATGATGGCGGACAGTACGAGACCCGCAAAGACATTGGTATCCGTATCACTGAACCTCTTTCAGGGAAGAATCATCATTTCTTAGACATTTACAAATTGCTCAAGGAAGAAGCTGGTAATACGCAAACCAAATTAACCATTTGGGGTCCTGCTCATGCTTACACAGAACTGGCTATCTTTGATGGGCTAGCTGGCGATGATCAAGTTTACAAAACAAATGAAGAATTAAAGGCCAGTCTCATCAAGGCTTACAAAGAATTCTTGACAGAATATAAAGAAGCTGGCGGTGAAATTATCCAGTTTGACGACTGCCTCTGGGAACTTTTTGACGAATCAAATCCTGCTTCATTTTTTGCCGATGGCAATGCTGCGCTGGCTGATTTAGCTGATGAATTCATTGCAATCAATAACGAAGTGGCTGATTATGGACATCAATTAGGACTGAAAGTTTGGACACACAACTGCCGCGGAAATTATGAAAGCCGTTCGGCATCAGGCGGAACTTATGAAGCCATTGCGGAAAAATTCTTACGTGATCAACACTATGACCGCTTTTTCTTAGAATGGGACAGTGATGTATCTGGTGATTTGAAGGCTCTTGCTTCTCTTAAAGATAAAGATGCCGAAGTTGTTCTTGGACTTCTTTCTAGTAAGACAACTGATCTAGATGATGAAGAACGTGTACTTCGTTTATTAGAACAAGCCAGCACTATCCTTCCTAAGGATCGTCTCCTGCTGTCACATCAATGCGGTTTTGCTTCCTGCGATTCAGGCAATGAACTAGCTATTCCACAACAATGGGCCAAAATCAAACAAGGTCAAGAAATCGCTAAAAAGTTTTGGGATTAAGTTGTACGTGACGACATCTTATGACTGTTTAGTAAATCCTTATAAAACGCTAGACAAACTTCTTTTTGAGGTTTGTCTTTTTAACTTTCAAAAATAAATACGACTGAAAAAAAGTAAAATCAAAATGATTTCTCTATTTGGCAAATTTTTAAGGTAAAAACAACAGAGAGCGGCACTTGGACATTTTCCTCCTGATATCTATGTTACAACTTTCAGTTCATTTGTTTAACACGAAAAAGGAGGTTGGGACAAAAGTTCCCAGCCTCATGTATTTTATCGTTTAGCTTGCAAAATGCAGTGGTTGGTTGTTATCCGCTAAACCTTCCTTTCGGGTCATGATTTCCAATCTTGCTCCTTCGTCAAAGCTGAGGAAGTAAGATTGAAAACCTGTTTTCTGATTATAGTAAAGCTGGTTACTTTTTGCCTCAAAATACGTTTCAAAGAAGCGTTTAGCCCCTTCTAAATCTCGAACATAAAGGGCTGTATGTTCAATCTTCATAGAGTTTTTCTCCGTTCGTTGCAATAACTTCTTTATACCAATCAAATGATTTTTTCTTGTAGCGATCCAAAGACCCTGTTCCATCGTCGTTGCGGTCAACATAGATAAATCCGTAACGCTTGCTCATCTGAGCTGTTGAAGCAGACACGAGGTCAATACAGCCCCAAGTGGTATAGCCCCAGAGCTCAACACCATCTTCAATCGCTTCGCCGACCTGTTGCAAATGTTGTTTAAGATAATCAATACGATAATCATCTTCAACAGTTGGACCATTAGGGCCATCCACCAAGACATCTTTAGCACCGAGACCATTTTCTACGATAAAGAGCGGCAATTGGTAGCGGTCATAGAAAGCATTGAGGACCAGACGCAGACCGATTGGGTCAACTTGCCACCCCCATTCTGAAGCAGTTAGATAAGGGTTTTGCAGACCACCTAGAACATTTCCACGACCAGAAGAATAACTTTCTGGATCATGAGCTTGAACCACACTCATATAATAAGAGAAGGAGATGAAGTCCACGGTATGTTCTGCCATCAATTTCTTATCACCCGGCGCAAATTGAATCTCAATTCCATTTTCCTTGAAGAAACGGTTCATATATGCTGGGTATTTTCCACGCACATGAATATCTGAAAAGAGATAGTTTTGATTTTCAAACTCACGGGCAGCCAGTACGTCCTCTGGTTTTGGCGTCATCGGATAAGCCGGCATGGCCAGTACCATACAACCAATCTTAAAGTTTGGATTGATTTCATGCCCAATCTTCGTTGCAAGAGCTGATGCCACTAGTTCGTGATGAACTGCTTGATAAAGATCTTGCTTGGACAATTCTTCTACGGGTGTTGCAATCCCTCCGCTCATAAATGGCGCATGAAGAACGGAGTTGATTTCATTAAAGGTCAACCAATATTTCACCTTGTCTTTGTAGCGAGTAAAGACAGTGCGAACATAGCGCTCATAAAAACCAATCAAATCACGATTTGCCCAACCATTGTACTTGCGTGCCAAGTGTAGCGGTGTTTCATAGTGCGACAAAGTCACTAAAGGCTCAATACCATATTTTGCCAATTCATCAAAGAGATCATCATAAAACTTTAGACCTGCTTCATTTGGCTCCGTTTCATCACCATTTGGGAAAATCCGTGACCATGCAATGGAAGTACGATAGACCTTGAAGCCCATTTCTGCAAAAAGGGCAATGTCTTCTTTGTAACGATGATAAAAGTCAATCCCTTCTAATTTAAGATTGTCTAGTGTTGGCTCATCTGTAATCAAAGGATTGAGATCACCTGCTTTAGCTGGCATGCCGCCTTTTGGTGTCACATCTTGAACTGAAAGACCTTTCCCGTCCACATTGTAAGCTCCTTCGTATTGATTGGCAGCTGTTGCACCGCCCCAAAGAAAATCTGCTGGAAATTTACTCATGACTTTTACCTCTTTTATTTTTTACTTAATTATATTATAATCTTAGACAAGAGTATTTTCTAACACAATTCTCTTATAAATTGGTATTATTCTACGAAAGAGGCAACACTTATGGATCTGAGAACATTACACAAAGATATCGTTTACAAAACTCAAGGCACTCCTTATTCTCTCACACGAACCATTACAAAAAACGGTCAGCCGGACATTCTCTTTCATTGGCATACGGATGTTGAACTGGTTTATGTTCATGAGGGAACTGCGCAGTTTCACATTGATTATGATTACTTTAATAGTGAAGCAGGTGATATTATCCTCATTCGTCCCAATGCTCTTCACTCCATTCACCCGATTGAAAATCGTCGCCACTATATGGATGCAATCAACTTTCATTTAGACTTAATGGGCTATTCTGCGATGGATCAAGCTAGTATTGAATATTTGCAGCCGCTTTATAATGGTCAGCTGGATTTTGTTCGTGTCATCAAGCCCAATCAGCCAGCCTATGCAGACATTCGGCAGTGTCTACTTGATGCCATGAAAACAGGCTATTATCGTACAGAGTATTTTGAATTTCAGCTCAAAGCCCAGCTCAACCAACTCTTTTTTCTCTTATTTGAAAATGGCTATGTGATTTCAAAAGAGCAATCCTTAGAAGGCTATCGCAAGGAAGAAAAAATCCGTACCATCATTGACTATATCGGTAGTCATTATCAAGAGGAACTCACGATTGATCAGCTTGCTCAAATTTGTGGTTACAGCGATACCCATTTCATGAATTTCTTTAAGAAACATCTTGGGGTATCTTGCATGGAATACGTGATTCAATTTCGCTTGCGAAAAGCGGCTGAACTCTTGCAACACTCTACCTTGCCCGTCCTAGAAATTGCTACACAGTCTGGCTTTAACAATCTCTCCAACTTCAATCGTCAGTTTAAAAAGTATTACCAAATAACTCCTAGTCAATATCGGAAAAAATAACAAGGAGGCATTCAATGAAAGATACTATCTGGTTGTTTCCGCTGCTATTCATTTTTCATGATTTAGAAGAAATCATCGGCTTCATGCCATGGATAGAGCGGAATGAAAAACTACTGGAGAAAAAAGCTGTCTTCATTTTAAATACCCACAAAAGCTTATCCACAGAAGGTTTCGCACTAGCCGTGGCAGAGGAATTTGTCGTGGTATCCCTCATTTCTTTCTTTGCTCTTTTTTACCACACCCGCCTACTTTATCTCATCTGGCTGGGAGGATTTGTGGCTTTTGCTCTTCATTTGGTGACTCATATCCTGCAAGCTATCTGGCTTAGGCGCTATATCCCAGCTCTTGCGACCTCTATCCTATGCTTACCAGTTAGCAGTATTATCATTTGGAAAACCACCACTTTACTTCATATCAACACAATTGAACTTCTTGTTTTCAGTCTCATTGGCGTTCTCATCATTATCAGCAATCTCTTTTTTGCACTCTGGTTAGGTAAACAGTTTTCCAAGTTGATGAGCTAGAACCACTTTAAAATATTCAAAAACGCTTAAACGTTGTCTACAGCAAGACTCATTTAAGCGCTTTTTATTTTAATCTTAACTATTTATCCCATTTCAAATTTACATGCTCATTCATTTCCTGATAAGCCGTATCAATTCGTTCTTTGGTAGCTTGGTCTAATTGATTACGGTATTTTCCACCTTCAATGAAATCTTCTAAAATATAGGTCTGGTAGGTGTAGAGAGGATAGCCTTCCGGTGAATACGTCCCTTTCGCCACACGACTCACCCAACTCGGATGTGCCTGTACCTCCTTGATAATCGTCCCTTTCTTTGATTTTTCAACCGTCACGTCCATGAGCACGCCGCGTTCTGTCCATTTCTTATTTTCCACACCGTCCATCGTCTCAATTCGCTGATTGGAGATGAAATTACCCATAGAATAGATAATGAATTTCTTTTGTCCATTTTGTGTGACGACTTCTGACGGCTCAACGACATGCGGATGTCCGCCGAAAATAATATCTGCTCCCCACTCAATCATCTTATGATAAAGATTTTTTTGCTCCTGTGTCGGTTCCAATTGATATTCAACCCCCATCTGGGGCATGACAACGGTTATATCAGCTTCTTTTTCGGCTTGCTTAATTTCTTTTTTCATCTTTTCTTCATTTAAATCCGACAAATGATGATTGTAGTCTGCATGAGAGATATTTTCCTCCAAGCCGTTAAACCCATAGGAATAAGCTAAGAGCGCAATTTTAATCCCATTCACTTTTTTAATCACAAGCGAGGCTTTATCCCTGTTTTTATGTGTATAAACCCCAATCGGTGTAATTCCGTGCTGCTCAAATGCTTTTGCTGTTGAAAAAACACCTTCCAATTGGGAATCCAAAATGTGATTGTGTGCCAAATCCACAACTTGATAACCAGCATCTTTGATAGCTGACACCACCGACTCTGGCGCATTGAACAGTGGGTAACCCGCCAAAGGATAATTTGGTCGGATAGTCCCCTCGAAATCTCCTAATACCAAGTCCGCATTTTTCAGCCAAGGTTTGACATATTGATAATTTTCTGTGAAATCATACGTCCCATCTGACTGTAAGGCGCTCATATATAGAAGATCATGATATAGCAGATCTCCATTTGCCATGATACGAGCCGTCTGTACACCATTTGGGGTAGAAGACATTTTTTTCTTTTGTACAACACCTGTTTTTGTCGACTTTGCCTTAATCTTAACGCTATCGTTTATTTTCTCAGCTAATAAAATCCCACTTGCTACTAAAAACACTACGCAAAGCAAGCCTAAAATAAACTGCCAATTAGTTGCTGACTGTATTTCCCGTTCTGATCTTTTCATGTTCTATTCTCCTCTATCTACATTGTAGCATAAAGAAGCGAACATGACGCAGGAAATGATAAATAATAAAAAGGACGAAGCATGCTTGTAGCTCTAGTTGATTTTTTCGACCAACTGTTTAGAACTCTACAAGTTTTGCTTGTCCTTTTCTTAGATTATTCACTTACTTTCAGCAAATCATCGCCTAGTTTCACATCGCCGTCAGCTAATGTTTCAACTGTCTTATAATCAGCTATATTGGTCACAATGATTGGAGTTGTAACAAGATAACCTGCTTTTTTGATAGCATCTATATCAAAGCTTAGCAATAATTGACCCGCCTTGACCTTTGAGCCTTGAGTAACATGTGCCATAAAGCCTTCTCCTTCAAGAGCGACTGTATCCATGCCCACGTGAATCAAGATTTCAGCGCCATCATCAGTCGCTAAGCCAATCGCATGGTTGGTTGGGAAAAGCAGACGAATCACACCGTCAGCAGGAGCGACAACTTCGCCAACGCTAGGCTCAATTGCTATACCTTGACCCATTGCACCACTTGCAAAAACAGCATCAGGCGTATCTTCGAGTGCGACCACTTTCCCGCTAAGCGGAGCTGTGATGACTTGCTCAGGAGCAATCTCTTCAACTGGCAGACTGATTTCTTCAGCAGCGACTTCTTGTGCTCCACCATAGAGAGTTGGAATCTTTGTAAATTGGGTCAATACAAATCCAAGAACAAAACTGATTGCAATTGCTACAAGGAAGTGAATGAGCAATAGTGAATCTTTTGGATCAATGAAAGACGGAATCGCAAAGAGCCCCATTCCACCCATTACTTGCATTTTGGCATTAAAGAAAGCGAGATAAGCCCCTTGAACCGCACCGGCAATACAAGTCATAATAAATGGTGTTCGCATTGGCAAGGTAATCCCGTAAATGGCTGGTTCTGTTACCCCAAACAAAGCTGAGATAAAGGCTGGAATAGCCAATTGTTTGACTTTTTCTTCTTTTGTACGCAAGAAGATATTGAGCAATGCTCCTGCTTGCGCAAAGCAAATAGCAATAGAAGCTACAAGAATGACACCTGGTCCTTTTTGTAATTCCAAAATTGCAAGCGGCACCAATCCCCAGTGGAGACCGAACATAACCAGCACTTGCCACAAAGCACCCAGAATAATTCCATAAATAATTGGGCTGAAGCTATAAATACCTGTGAAAATAGCACCGACTATATCAGAAGCCCATGTCATGACTGGTCCAATGACAAGAAATGATAACGGTACAGTAATTAAAATTACAAAGAATGGAACAATAAAGACTTTGACAACATCTGGAATGATTTGTTTAAAGAATTTTTCAATTTTTGAGCCGACACAAATTGCTAGAATGATTGGCAATACAGTTGATAGATAACTAGAAGCAGGGAAGATAATCGGCAAACCTAAGAAAGTTGCGTAGATTTTTGACTCAATAAAAGTTCCTGCAAATAGCGTATAGAGTGGTTTGGCACCTGTAAAGCTAGCTGCGATATTGGGATAAACCAAGGCAAAGCCAATCGCAAGCGCTGTGAATTTTTCCATTTTAAACCGCTTAGCAGCAGTCAAAGCCAGAATCAATGGTAAGAATTGGAAGAATCCATCACCAGCGGCATTTAAGATGACATAAGCTCCGTCAGTCGTCTTAACGCCACAAACTGCCATAATGGCAACTACACCTTTGATCATACCAGCTGCAGAAAGAGCTCCCAGCATTGGTTGGAAAAGTCCTGAGATCAAGGCGATAAATCGGTCAAAGAGATTGCCTTGCGGAACATCTCCTTCATCCACATCAATACTATCCTCACCAGAAATACCTGCTTCCTTAATGACCGCCGCATACACATCTGGCACGTGGTTCCCAATCACCACTTGGTATTGTCCACCAGCTTTTACAACCGTTACAATACCGTCTCTATTTTTCAAGTATTCCGTATCTGCCTTGCTCTCATCTTTCAGAGAAAAACGCAAACGCGTCACACAGTGCACTAACTTGGTAATATTTTCCTTACCACCAACGTGAGCAACAATATCCTGAGCTAAGTCAGTATAATCTTTTGCCATAATGGACCTCCTTTATTTTTTAGGTCAGCTGTGTTGTTGCACATATAAATATAGAACAACGGTAACAAAAAAACCTAAACACATACCAAATAGAAAGTAGCTTTCCTACCTTATATCTCGTATTTGTCTAGGTTTTGCCTGCATGACCAGTAACAATCCGTAAATTAAGTATAGCACAAATTTATTTTATTGCAAGCGGTTTCTAAAACTTTTTTAAATAATTATCAGGTGATAAATAAAATAATCGTCTGTTAATTATTTAAAAAAACTTTGACAAGTCGTTCAACCTATCAAAGTTCTTAAAGAGAATGTTATTAGATTATTTAACCATTTGATTTAGTCGTTCATACACTGCAACAACTTCTTTTGCTAAATCAATAAACGTTAAGCTCGTCATCAAGTGATCTTGAGCATGCACCATCAAAAGACTGAGCTCAATTTTTTCACCTTGAGCTTCTTGTGTCAGCATCACTGTCTGTGACTTGTGTGCTAAAACTAATGCCTCATCTGCTGCTTTTAACTTTTCATGTGCTTCTTCAAAGAGACCGTTCTTAGCTTTTTGAATCGCTTCAAAAGCATTGCTCTTCGCCTCGCCACCATACATAATGAGGGACATGATACTTTCTAAATTTGAATTTTCCATATCAATCTTCTAGCCTCCGATCAGTTCCTCAGCTAACGCTAGCACCTGTGGACCGTTCATCATGCCATAATCCACCATTGGGATAACTCCAACTGGGATATTCTTTTGAGCTAACTTTTCTGTGAATTGATCTAAAAGATAGCGCACCTGTGGACCTAATAACAAAACATCTACTTTCTTCTCAGAAAGGATATCATCTACTTCTGGTGCTGGAACTGCAAAAATTTCTGCATCTAATCCTTTTTCATCGGCTGCAGCTTGCATTTTTGTCACAAGCAAGCTGGTACTCATACCCGCAGCACATGCCAACATAATGGTAACTTTAGTCATAATTGTTCCTTTCTATTCATTAAAGTCAACGATCCTTTCTACCGATTAACGGATCTTGCTAAACGTGACACAGTATGTCGAATGCCACGAATAGTATTGCTCAGTGCATAAATATTATCCACTACTGCCAAACCACCATAGCCTGCATCCCCAATATGTTGAATATCAACACCACAAATTTTATTACGAAGTGCGATTTGTTTAATTGTTTCAATATCTGACGTCTCTTGGCTAGTGCCAATAGCGCTTAAGACTAAACCTCTTTTGCTATGTACTAGATCTACGACAGCTCTCATTTCTTCATCACTAAAAGCAGGAACTGTACCAACCGCTGGCACCAAAATCACATCTGCACCAGCTTCTAATAATTGTTCAGCTATCTGAATGTCTGCAACCGGCTCAGATACCCCTGCACCGTGCATTTTCCCAGCTATAATCAAACCTGAAAAATGCTGCTTAGCTAATTTTACTGCATCAATAATTTCTTTATTGCTAACTCCTGTTCCTGGATTACCTGTCAAACAAACAAAATCAAAACCTAATTTTTCAATTTGTTCAAAAGAAGCCTGACTAGCTTGCCGACCGGCAGCAATCACTTGCACTTCTTCCAACATATCCGCTTGTAGATCAATAGGCTCCAAATTCACACCGATTGGAGCGCCTACCAAACGATGCAATTCGTGAACAATTTTCTCTTTTTCACAATCCAAACCAAATATTTCTGGCTGAAAAACATCTAAACAATTCAGTAAAATCATATCTGCGCCGAAAGCTCTTGCAATTTCAGCATTGGTGATATCTCCGATAAAGGTTTCACGAATGACCACATTTTCAGATAAGACAACCCGCCCTTCACTCGCTTGAATGCTTTGCTTAAGCTCTTGGGCAGTCATGCTTAGAATTTCCGAAGGGTTTGCACTAATGAGTCGTTTCATACTCTCATCTCCCTACTGATTTTCTTCTGCTTTAAAGCGTTTTTCAATAGCAATCACAAATGGGATATAGATTAAAATATCCATCACAATAAGAACAGCTTGTAAAATAGACGCTTTAAAACTTCCCGTTGCCAGCAAGCCACTAATAATCGGAGGAGTTGTCCAACCTGGGTCAGTATATGTTAACGGTACCAGACCACTCGCCATGGATGACCACGCAACGATGAGATTCGCAATCGGTGCCAAAATGAATGGAAACAGAAGCAAGATATTTAAGACAATTGGCACACCAAACATGGTTGGCTCATTGATATTGAACAAGCCTGGAACTACCGTAATAGGTGCCAGTGCTTTGATTTGTTTGCTTGATTTTTTCTTTTTCGCTAAATAACCAAGTGCCAATACAAGTCCAATGGTAGCACCTCCGCCACCAATAAAGACAAAGTTATCCATAAAGACACTGGTAAAAATATGCGGCAATTTTTCTCCTGCTTGATAAGCAACTTTATTGGCATCGAGGTTCGAAAGCCATAATGGTTTCATAACTGCATTGACGACATTTCCTCCGTGAAGTCCAACAAACCAGAATGAACTATTTAAAGCAACTAGAATCATCAAACCAAATAAATTATTACCTAGTAGGCCTAGCGGTTTTCCTAAAACAGTTTGAGCTACCGCATGCAAATTTGGTAGTTTTAAACTGGCTAAAAGGGCATAAACCAACAACCAGCCTGTGATAATCACTGCACCTGGAATAATGGCGCTGAAACTTTTTGAAACTGCCGGTGGAACACCATCAGGCATTTTAATTTGGACATTATGATTGATGAACCATTGATAGATATAACCATTTACCAAACCAAGAATGATTGCTACAAAAAGGCCTTGTGAAGCTAAAAATGCTGTGGGAACACCATTTCCTGTTTTAGTAGCAAGAAATGGTGTCACTGTGATAAAGGCAGCAAGCGAGATAATCCCAGAAGGAATCCCATCCACTTTGTATTGACGGCTCATATAGTAGGCAATTCCAAAACTGGCTACCAAACCAATCAGACCAAAACTACTATCCACGCCTTTCCATAGATAGGCAGAAACCCCAATTTTTGTCAAATAAGCTTCCCATCCTGGAACAGGAAAACTAGCAATGACCATAAACAAAGAACCAATCAACAGTAATGGTACCGCAAGCGTAATGCCGTCTCGAATTGCTACTAAGCCTTTATTGTTCCCCAACTTAATAGCAATAGGCATTAGTTTTGCTTGTAAAAATTTGTCCATCTTTACAATCTCCTTTGATTATAATATATTATTAAATAGCAGACAAAATCAACTTTATCTCGCTTTTTAATTATATTTTAAAACAATTATCCCAAAAAGTCAAGCGCTTTCACTTATATTTGATAATTTTTTATAATCAATATATAATAGATGCAGGGAAGGATGGTAGATAATGAATCAAACGAAAAAACAAGCTGAATTACGAACAATTATTTTAGATAAAATTTACGCCAAGGGGCCAATTTCTCGCATTGATATTTCAAAAGAGACGGGCATTACTCCTGCTACAGTTAGTGCGATTACAGGAAGTTTGATCCAAGAAAAACTGCTGTATGAGCTGGGGGAAGATGAAGAACACACAAAAGTCGGGCGAAAGAAAATCCTCTTGGGTATAAAAAAACAGTACTCTTATTTCATCGGTTGTGAACTGTCTGAAAAATACTTTTCTTTTGTGTTGAGTGATAATACAGGAAATGTGATTGATAAAGATAAAGCAACCGTCACCTCGGAAAAAATTCTAGCAGAAGACGCTGATTTATTTTGTCATTTACTTGAACAATTTATTTTTCGGAACAATTCCTATACAATTCAAGCCGTGGGAGTAGCTATCCCTGGACGCTATTTGCACAATGATTTGATTACAACAAACAATCAAACATGGAAACAATTTGATCTAGCGAAGATTAAAAACGAGTTTTCTTTTCCAATTTACTTTTCTAATAATGTCAATTGCATGGCACTAGCAAAACGCCTTTTTTCTGCTTACCAACTGGATGAGAATTTTATCTATTTTCATTTTGCACGGGGTATGCACTGCTCTTATATGTACAATGGCAAAATCTACGGCAAAAGCAATATTGTCATCGGCGAAATTGGTCATACCGTCGTTTGTCCTGACGGAGAAGTCTGTGGTTGTGGACGCAGAGGCTGTTTGCAGACTTATGCTAGTGAAAGCTGGCTGATAAAAAAAGCAAAAATCATCTTTGAAACTGCGGAGTTGACACATTTAAAATCACTTGTCACAGATAAAGAAGAGATCACGATTCAAACTATCCTCACAGCATATAACTTAGGAGACCAAGCTATTCTCAATCTCCTTCATTTGGCATTTAAGTATTTGGCACAATCCCTGCTAAACCTTAGCATGATGATTGATGCAAAGAAAATTTATCTGCACAGTCCCATCTTGACTGATGACAAAGTCATTGCAGCTTTCTATCAAGAAATCTCACAACAACCAAAACTACTCTTCAAAGACTTGCCTGAACTCATTATCGAGCCTTACAATGACTTCACTGGTGCAACAGCTGGTGTTGCGCTTTGTCTGCAAAAGGAGTTTTTATCCATTTAGCTTCATTATGGCTCATAAGCTTGTTATACTTATTACAAAAATTAGAGGTTAGAACAATTGTTACGAACCTCTAATTTTTACTATACAATACAAGATGGACTTACTAATTTGTCTGAAATATTTATAAAGAAAGAACCTCTATTGTGTCAAAGAGGTTCTTCAAAGATTCCTTTAGAACTTTCATTTTTACATAACTACATCCATCGTCAGGACTTGTCCGTCTTTTACAACTTGCTCACCTGCTATATAGACATCTTTAACATCATTTCCCTTGACAGCATAGATGAGATGGGAAAGCATCTTTTCTTCTGGATACAAATGTACTTTACCTTTTGGCTGAATGATTAAAAAATCTGCTTGTTTGCCAACTTCTAGACTGCCGATTTGATCATCCATGCCGAGCGCTTTGGCACCTTCAATTGTCATTGTTTTCAAAGCCTGCTCAATGGTAAATTGAGTGGCGCCACCTGTGCGCATTTTTTGTAAAAGAGCAGCAGTACGACTTTCTTCAAACATATCCAAATTATTATTGGAAGCGACCGAGCCCGTTGCAAGTCCGACTGTCACGCCAGCTTGAATCAAGTCTGTTACGGGAGCGATGCCAGATGCTAATTTGAGATTGCTGATGGGATTGTGGGCGATATGAATCTTAGAGGCTGTTAGTTCTTCAATTTCTCGCTCATTTAATTCCACACCGTGGGCAAAAATCCCCTCATGTTCCAGATAGCCTAATTCTTTCAAGAAAGCAAGTGGGCGTTTTCCATAGCGCTCTAAAATTATGCCATTTTCTGCTTGTGTTTCTGCCACGTGGATATGCAATTTCAGTTGTAATTCACGCGCCAGCTCCAAGCTTCCTTTTAGCAAATCCTTACTGCAACTATATGGCGCATGTGGTGCTACCATTACTTTAAAGCGATCATCGTTGTAGGACAGAATTTCCTCAATAATAGTCCGAGTACGCGCTAAGGTTTCTTCCGTCGTCTCCATATCGGAGCTAAACAAAGTCGGTGAAAAATAACAACGCATTTTAGAGCGTTCCACCACTTCATGAATCTGCCCAATTTCAACACCGTTGGGATTGTACATATCATTAAAGGTCGTCGTCCCAGTCTGAAGCATTTCTGTAAGCGCCAGCTTGACAGCTTTTGTTGTGACCTCTGGTGTAAACTCGCTTTCTGCCGGCCAGATATAATCTTCTAGCCATTCATGGAGATTGCTGTCATCTCGAATGCCACGAAGGGTGGTCATAGCAGAGTGGGTATGGCAATTGACTAGACCAGGCATAAGCCAGGCTCCCTCACAATCTACTGTCTCATCTGCCCGCGCTTCCCAAGTGGCGTCCTCATTCCCACAATAAACAATCTTGTCCTCGTTTACCACTAGCAGCCCATTTCGATAGACATGAAAATCTGCGTCACATGTCACCAAATTCACCTGTTTAAATGCTTTCATCGCTTCTCCTTTAAATAAGAGTCACAAGGCATTCAATTACTGCGCATTCGTCAGCGTAGCAATCGCAAAAACAAAAATCGTGTGGGACAATCATTTCACATTACCCTATGCTCTATTTGTATCTGCCAACATAACTAAGGACAAAGCCACGCTTATTTACGGTAAGACGGTAGAAACTCTCCAACCTTATTATGGAGATTATATGTTTTCATTGAATTTTTTAGTTATTGTAGCAAAATCTGCCCTAAATAGCAAGCTTTAAAAAATAGGAAAAACATTGAAATTTACTCCGCAAATCCTATCTGCAATACTTTGAGCAATCAATCACTACAACGTTTGTTTCGTACATAATCAGTTTTCAAACTGGCGATTATTGTCCAGCCCTGCGCTTATAGAGGTGATTGCGAAGCAACTAGGATTGTCTAACTTCGTTTCTTGTTTATTCTACCGACTTTACTTCATATAGGAAAGTAAATAGCCATATCCTGCAGCTTCCATGTCTTCTTTTTTAATAAAGCGCAATGCCGCAGAATTGATACAGTAGCGAAGTCCACCTTGATCCTGTGGACCATCTGTGAAAACATGACCTAAGTGTGCATTTCCTGAACGCGACCGCACCTCAATCCGCTCCATACCGTGACTTTTATCTTGATAATACTTGATCACATCTTTGGCAATCGGTCTTGTAAAACTCGGCCAGCCACAACCAGCATCAAACTTATCACTGGCAAAGAAAAGCGGTTCTCCCGTCGTCACATCCACATAAATGCCTTCTTCAAACGTTGCAAAATATTCGTTATGAAATGGTCGTTCGGTTGCGGCATGTTGAGTGACCTGATAGGCTTCCTCGGACAAGTTTTCCTTTAAAGCATTTTCACTCGGTTTCTCATACTGTCCCGGATCCACTAAAGGCTGATAGGCGTCATTAACATTGATATGGCAATAACCACCAGGATTTTTCTTGAGGTAATCTTGATGATAATCCTCTGCCAATACATAATGGCGCAGCGGTTCTACTTCCACCGCAATCTTCTGACCGAATTGACGCTTTTGCTCTTTCACGACTTCGTTAATGACTGATACATCAATATCTTTTGTATAATAAATCCCTGTGCGGTACTGACGTCCGACATCATTTCCTTGCTTATTGATGGACAGCGGATTAATCACCCGAAAATAATAGAGCAGAATTTCTCGCAAGCTAACCAAATTTTCATCATAAGTCACATGAACGGTTTCAGCATGGTCGGTCTGATGAATCAACTGGTAATTGGTAGATTCCACCTGCCCATTGGCATAGCCGACAGTCGTATCAGTCACACCTGTAATACGGGAAAAATATTCTTCCAAACCCCAAAAGCAGCCACCTGCTAGATAAATTTCAGCCATAAAAATACCTCATTTCTTTGTTCTTATTTTCTCACAAATTCCTAAAATGTTATAAGGATTTGATTAGAACTTTCTTGAGAATGATGTGGCAATGAACTGCCAAATACCACTTGTGGTTAGTCCAGATAGTGCAATTCCCCACGAAAATCTTCTATGCTTTCATAGCCTTTTTCTTCCATAATCGCTTTCAGCTCATTTGTAATGCGCTCAAAAGCCCCTACACCTTCTTTATGCAGCATTGTTCCAACTTGCACCATACTGGCTCCACAAAGAATGTGCTCAAAAGCGTCCCGCCCTGTCAATACACCGCCCGTACCGATGATTTGAATCGAAGGATTAAGTCGTTGATAAAAAGCATGAACATTAGCAAGTGCAGTTGGTTTGATGTATTCACCACCAATACCACCAAAGCCTTTTTTCGGACGAATGACAACTGTTTCATCGTTAATATACAGCCCGTTACCAATTGAATTGACACAGTTGACAAAAGAAAGAGGAAATTTGTTAAAAATAGCTGTCGCTTGATCAAAATGTGCCATATCAAAATATGGTGGCAATTTAATGCCTAGTGGCTTGGTGAAATAGGCAAACACTTCACTCAAGATCTTTTCCGTCGTCTCAAAATCATAAGCGATTTGTGGTTTGCCGGGAACATTGGGACAAGATAGATTGAGCTCGGTTAAGCCTTTAAAATCACTAGCTTGCACCTTTTTCAAAAGAGCATGGGTTTCTTCTAGCGACAGACCTACCAGCGACAAAAAGAAGGTTCGGTTTGGTTCTGTCTGTTGTAATTCTAACAAGTAATTCAAATAATAGTCCAGTCCATGATTGGGCAGCCCCATTGAATTGATCGAGCCAAGCGGCACATCTTGGTAGCGCGGTTCGGGATTTCCTGCTCGCGCTTGCAAAGTAGCTGTTTTGGTGACAAAGGTTCCCGCAGCTGAGTCTTTAACTTCTTCTAACTCTTCAATCGTCATGCAGGCCACTCCAGCCGCATTCATCAGGCAGTTGTCAAAAGAAAAACCAGCGATTTGTGTTTGAGTTGATGACATGAAATACTCCTTTCATTTTTCTATTGTACCATTAAAAGCAAAAATCTGACTCTTTTAACGGAATAGAAGGAAAAAATGTTCGGGATAAGCAAATGAATTTTTGCTGAGCAGGATTTTGTTGTAAATGTTATGTCGGAATTTTCAGAAAATTCAACTTTTTCTTTACAGCACAAAAATTTTCTGCTATAATGACACACGTAACAAAATATAACATACACTGAACTCGGACGAAAGTCTAGCAAAAAAGATAGGCTCCCTTGTGTTCATCGAACACGGCGTCAGCCTCCTATTTTGTACGATTTTTACTCGTCCTCGTATCTTATTTAAGGAGAAGTCTATGACAACTGCTAAAGAATATATCCAAAACACTTTTGAATTGGTGAAAGCTCGCAATGCTCACGAAGCAGAATTTCTGCAAGCGGTGGAAGAATTTTTAAACACGCTTGAACCCGTTTTTGAAAAACATCCTGAATACATTGAAGAAAACATTCTGGCACGCATTACCGAGCCAGAACGTGTGATTAGTTTCCGTGTTCCTTGGGTTGATCGCGACGGCAAAGTTCAAGTCAATCGCGGTTACCGCGTGCAATTTAATTCCTCAGTTGGACCATATAAGGGCGGTCTTCGTTTCCACCCAACGGTTAATCAAGGGATTTTGAAATTTCTCGGATTTGAACAAATCTTTAAAAATGTTTTGACTGGACTGCCAATCGGTGGTGGTAAAGGTGGGTCTGACTTTGATCCGAAAGGCAAGACAGATGCTGAAGTGATGCGTTTCTGCCAAAGCTTCATGACAGAATTGCAAAAATACATCGGTCCTTCTCTTGACGTTCCTGCTGGTGATATTGGGGTTGGCGGACGCGAGATTGGCTATCTTTACGGTCAGTATAAACGCCTACGCCAATTTGATGCTGGTGTCTTGACTGGTAAACCACTTGGATTTGGAGGTTCTCTAATCCGTCCAGAAGCAACTGGTTACGGTCTTGTTTACTATACGCAAGAAATGCTCAAAGCAAACGGTGAAAGTTTTGACGGAAAGACCGTTGTCGTATCCGGTGCTGGAAATGTAGCTCAATATGCTGTGCAAAAAGCAACTGCCCTCGGTGCCAAAGTCATTTCTGTGTCTGATTCAAATGGCTATATCATTGACAAGGACGGAATTGACTTTGATCTTCTGGTAGATGTGAAAGTAAAACGTCGTGCTCGTCTGACAGAATACGCTGCTGAAAGAGCAAGTGCTACTTATCACGAAGGCTCTGTCTGGACTTACGACGGTACATTCGACATTGCCCTGCCATGTGCCACTCAAAATGAAATCGATGGTGAAGCAGCGAAACGCTTGGTAGCGCAAGGCGTATTCTGTGTATCAGAAGGTGCTAACATGCCAAGTAATCTTGACGCCATTGCTGTTTACAAAGAACATAATCTCCTTTATGGTCCTGCTAAAGCCGCCAATGCTGGTGGAGTTGCTGTATCTGCACTCGAAATGAGCCAAAATAGTCTCCGTCTCTCATGGACGCGTGAAGAAGTAGACACTCGTCTGAAAGACATTATGACCAACATCTTCAACACTGCTAAAACAACTGCTGAAAACTACAATCTTGGCAAAGACTATCTAGCAGGAGCAAACATCGCTGCTTTTGAAAATGTCGCCAATGCTATGATTGCTCAAGGGATTGTTTAAACGAACATGCATGATAAAAGGCTGTGGACAGATTCGTCCACAGTCTTTTACTGTTCTTCTGCTGAAAATTTCTAAAACTTCACGCTTTTGGCTTCTCCCCACCTGACATTGTCATAAGCGAGAGTATAGGGCTGCTGCGAGCCGTCCTCACCGTCATACATCAGCTTCCATTCCACCTTTTCGCCCACCGCAAGCTCCTCTTTTATGTTGGCAGTGTCAAAAGTAGCGTCATCCAAGACATAGGATTCTCCCATTTCGTCTTGTAAATCAAAGTCATAGACATTGAGAGGGAGAGATTCGCTAGAGGTATTTTCGATAATGACTTTGGCGGTAATCGTTGCTCCTGTTGCTTGCCCTTTCATCCGCTCTTTGGAGTCCACATGAATGTATTGAACAGTGATTTTTATTCCATTTTCAAAACGCACGCTGTCTCCCAGACGGTGATGTTTATAACTATCTTGATAAACTGCAGTTCGAGCACCATGCCCTAGAACGGCAAAGTTAAAAATACTTAAACCAGCCACCACGAGGGTCATGAATACAAGCATGACACAGCTAATGATGGTCGTCCAAAACAAAGGCTGCTTATACAGGGGCTGTTTCAAGCGATAGACGTGACCGGCAGGGGTTTTTATTTCATGCGGTACTTGTTCTTCCATAATAATCTCCTTTCTGCTTACGCTGGTGCATAAATCGTTGGCAAATCAATTCCTTCCTTTAATAAAGCGTCATGATACAGCCTGTAAAATTGATGGTAAACGATGCTTTGGCTACCACTTTGGACGGTGATACTAATACGAAAATAAAATTGACCATTTTCGCTAACTTGCGGACCTAAAATCGTCGGTTCCTGCAAAATTTCTACTTGATTGCCCGCATATTCTTGATTGACCTGCTGGATAATCCGAGTGACCTTCTCCAAATCCGTCTGAGCGTATAATGGAATATCAATGAGCGCTCGCATATTACCGCGTGAGAAATTGCTGACGACGGTAATGTTGCGATTAGGAACGTAATGCAAAGCGCCATCTGCATCGCGCACTTGTGTCGTCCGAATTCCGACACTCACAACTGTTCCTGCAATTTTAATCGATCCATTAGTCAGACGAACGCTGTCTCCGACATCCAACTGCCGCTCCAACAAAATAAAGAAACCATTGACTAAATCAGACAAGAAGCCTTGCGCTCCCATCCCGATTGCCACCCCAGCAATCCCAGCTCCTGCTAGTAAACTAGACACCGGCAAACCTAAAATCGCTAATATCCAATAAATCAAGAGAAAGTAAAGGGTGTAATTCAGCAAATTTTCAATCAAACGAGTGAGGGTCTTTTGCCGCCCTTCGTCTTGACTGGAGAGTTTCAAAGAGGGTGAGATAATCTTTCTTACGAGTACATGTACCAGCTTTTTAGCGAGGTAAAAGAGAGCTAGCAAGAGCAAAAGTGAAACGAGCTTGCTAAAGACATCATCTACCAAATGAGACCAGTTGAGTTTTTCAAAATAACGAGAGAATACATTCTTGTTCGCAAATAGCATAGCTACCTCCTACTTATTTCTATTATACCATATCTGAGCCTAATTGAATCAGGGGAATGCGAACTCCCCCAGTGTATTCTATCTAAAACAGATTGATTTTTCAGAATATTTATACTATAATGGGAGACATTATGATCATGAAGGGATTATATGATATGAAAAGAATAGTTTTGGCTTGGAAAAAATCTAGTTTGATTAAGCGTATTGCTATCGGGATTGCATTAGGGGCTGTCCTCGGCTTGACCTGTCCTAAGCTGTCAGCAATTGGCTTATTGGGAGATATATTTGTTGGTGGCTTAAAGGGCATTGCTCCACTGTTGGTTTTTGCTTTGGTGACCAATGCTCTATCACAACATCGAAAAGGACAAGAAACCAACATGAAAACTATCATTATCTTGTATCTTTTGGGAACATTCTCAGCAGCTTTAGTCGCAGTGCTAGCTAACTACCTTTTTCCTTTACACATCACACTCACAGCGTCAAAGACCAAGATTACACCACCAGATGGGATTGGGCGAGTCCTCAGTAATTTATTGCTCAAAGTAGTGGACAATCCAGTCAATGCTCTCATCACCGCAAACTATATTGGAATATTATCTTGGGCGGTGGTATTTGGACTTGCCATGCGTGAAGCCAGCAAAAGCAGTAAAGAGCTTTTGCAAACTATGGCAAGTGTAACCTCTAAGGTCGTTGAATGGATTATCAATCTGGCTCCTTTTGGGATTCTTGGTTTGGTCTTTAAGACGATTTCTGACAAAGGGTTGGCGGTGTTGGCTAACTATGGCAGCTTATTAGCAGTTTTAATCGCTATCATGCTTTTTGTAGCTCTGGTCGTCAACCCTTTCATTGCCTTTGTTCTGATGAGAAAAAATCCCTACCCACTTGTTTTGCGGTGTTTAAAAGTCAGTGGTGTGACAGCTTTCTTCACACGTAGTTCAGCTGCTAATATTCCTGTCAACATGAAACTTTGTGAAGAACTAGGACTCAACAAAGATACTTATTCCGTTTCTATCCCTCTTGGTGCCACTATTAACATGGCTGGAGCAGCTATTACCATCAATGTGCTCACCCTTGCTGCAGTCAATACATTAAGCATTTCGATCGACTTTGCGACAGCATTAATCCTCAGTATTGTCGCCGCTATCTCTGCTTGTGGCGCTTCCGGGGTGGCAGGTGGCTCTCTTTTGCTCATTCCTGTTGCTTGTAGTCTCTTCGGTATTTCAAATGATGTTGCCATGCAAGTCGTTGGGGTAGGATTCATCATTGGAGTTATCCAAGATTCCTGTGAAACGGCGCTCAATTCCTCAACGGATGCCCTCTTTACTGCAGTTGCAGAAAAAAGTATTTGGGGAAAAAGGAAAAAAGCGTAATACAATGAGGTTGGAAAAGTCCCAACCTCATTTTTTAATTAACCCAATTCTGCTTTAGGCTCTTTGCCCTTGCGACGGGCAAGGATATCCGCATAGTGCTTGCGGCTGTTATTGAACACGGAAAGGAAGGTTACTAATTTTAAATCCAATGAGCTTTTCTTGCTTCATAAATTCCTTCTTTCCTTTTTTACTTGTCACTTAAAGCGACTGTTTCAATGACTTCTCCTTTTTCCGTCAGCGCGGCGGATGACCTCAACTACTTTTTGTTTGCTTCGTCTGCCGGGCGGACGGAGTGAACGACAATCAGTTTGCCTTATCAACCGCGCGGACGAAATGAAATTGTCTCGTTTGTAATTATTTCCTACTTAACTTCTAACTTTATTTTTTGAAGATAACTTTGAAAAGAAGATAGATACAAATGAGTAAGAGTACAACAATGGCGAATACAGCTACTATTCCAAATGTTCCCATTATTTAATCGCCCTTTCTGATTGAAACAATCTTTCTTCATTCTCATTATAGCACCGATTAGTGTATTGATCTATTAGCAAAAAGGTAGTGACTGATGAAAACGAATTTTCGTCAAAAGTACTCTTCTAATCTTGAAAAGAGAAAGAGTTTGGGACAAAAAGACTTCAATTTTTAAAAATCTTAATTATTAACCCCTTCAATTTTAAAATTAAATGCGAAAAGCGAACAAAGCAGAATTCT
>NZ_KV810537.1:57604-67291 GCF_001812815.1 Streptococcus sp. HMSC073A12
AAAACTAGTTTTGTTCGCTTTTTATATTTGAGGTTGGACTTTTGTCCCAGCCTCGTTCTCTTTTAGCTCAATTCGGCTATAATAGCTTTTAATTGTTCTTTGGTATGAACACCGACAACTTGCTTCACCACTTGCCCATATTTTTTGAAGATGAGGGTCGGGATTGACATGATTCCAAATTCACTTGGTGTATTTGGGTTGGCGTCCACGTCCATTTTGAAGATTTTCAATTCGTCTTCATGCACCTCTTCGGCTAATTTTTCCAAAATCGGTGCCTGCATGCGGCAAGGACCACACCATGCTGCCCAAAAGTCAATGAGGACAAGTCCGTCTTTTGTTTCTTCTGCAAAATTTGCATCTGTAATTGCTGTTACCATATTGTTCTCCTCTGACGATGACCGATGTCATCGCTCTATTTCATTTCTTGACAACATTCTACACTAAAAGGAAGCATTTGCAAAATATTTACTACGGAGCGAAAAACTCCTCCGCAGATTAGTATTCAATAATTTTCCAAAAACGAACTTCTATTCGTTAGCAATTACTTGAGACGAAGCATTTGTAGGGGCAGAATGTGCTATGGAGTTAGTCGCTCAAAGAAAAATGATTGGTCATCAGATTGCTGGCATCTAGCAGGATTTTATTCAGAAGTTGATCCGTTGCTTCTTGAATCTTATCGCTTAGAGCTTGGTTTTCTGCTTCAAAGTCAACTATTTCTCCCTTTTCCAAGGCACAATCCACGCGCCCTAACATTTCATGCCCCAGAGCCATGGTTGTTTCTTGGTAATCATCTAAATCTCCCAGATGACTAGAAAAATGCGCATCAGCCAAAGCAGCGATTAAGCGATTGGTCCAATAGAACGAATCTGTAGAGACTTTCTCACCTGTATTAGCAAAATAAGTCGGTGTGGTGGAAATTTGAGTAAAGAAAGGCACGGCTGTATTGTAAGGCATAGAGCCATAGGACAACCATTGAATGCCCGTCGTTTCCTGTGGTTTATTGGGTCTCAACTGCAAGATAGATGTTTGACTTGTGCGGTTAATCCCAATCGTGCGGAAGGTCCGCCGACTGTGAGGAGTGCCTTCTAAGCCATAAGGGTCATAAGGAGAGTCTTGGTAATGGCTGCTAAGGACATACTTGACATCTTCAATCGTGATTTTACGGTAGGGTTTTTGACACCAAGGAAGGAAAAAGGAGCGCGGGTCTTGCTCAATTTCTGGATTTAGGAAACGCTGAATATCCCAAGCACGCGGTGTATTGTAATGGCGGTCTTTGTCACGCTGGCTACCAAAAGCATAGCGCGGATTGAAAGATTCCCCCTCATAGTTGAGATTCAAATGATTGCGATGAATAAAGTCTTTCAAATCAGGATCACAGAGGAAATATTCGGGATTGTCAAACTCAAAATAATCCATTCCCAGCTGGTTTGGATTAGTCACATAGGCGTCATCGGGCACCCGGCGAGCTATCCAATGATGTCCACCGATTGTCTCCAACCACCAGATTTCATTCACGTCAGAAAAGGCAATCCCGTTTGACTCATAGGTGCCGTATTCTTCAAGAATCTTCCCTAAGCGCAACACGCCCTCACGCGCCGTTTTGATATAAGGCAGCACCAAGGTCAGCATGTCTTCTTCTCCGATACCAGTCGCCACCAAAGGATCTGCTCCCAGCACTCGGCTATTCGTGGTAATCGTCTCTGTCTCGCTCATGGCTACATTGTAAACATTGATACCAGCTTCACCCCAAATCCCGTCTTTTGCAAGAGCGTCCGGTACACTGGTGTAGCGAACTGGATTGTCCGGCAAATCTATCTCAAAGCTTGATAGTAAAGACTTGTAATGCCGCGGCTGATCTTCTGGGCTAACAACAATAAATTTCTTGGGCGTAAACACACCATTTTGTGAATCTTCTGTACGTGCAATGATAGTTGAACCGTCATAACTTGCTTTTTTCCCAACCAGAATCGTTGTACAAGAATCTTGTATTCCTTTTTGTCTCATAAATGTTTCCTCTCTTCATTCTTTCTTTTTTATCCTGAACAGTTTTGCTTTGTTCACCAACTCTGCATTACTTAAACACCACAATCGTTGCTCCGCTGCCCCCAGCATTTTGCGGTGCATAGCCGAAACTCTTGACATGCTTATTGCGACGGAGATATTTGGTGACGCCTTCGCGAATGATGCCCGTCCCGATCCCGTGAATAATATCCACCTGTGCCATATTGTTGAGCAAGGCTTGGTCGATAAAGGTATCCAGCTCTTGCATGGCTTCTTCATAACGTTTTCCTCGCAAATCCAGTCGGGCTCTTGGTCCGCTTGTGGTTGTTCGTTTCACCACATTGACCTGCTTGCGCTTAGGCTGTTCTTTTTCAGCTTTGAGCAGGTTAAACTCTGCTTCCTCCAAGGTCATCTTGATGAGTCCCACCTGTGCTTCCCAGCGACCGTCTTTGAGCTGATTGACAAGCGTGCCTCTCTGACCGTAGCTAATCACCAGAATATCGTCTCCCACTTTTGGTTTCCGTGCTTTTTTGGCTTGTTTCAACACTTTATTCTGTGACAAATCCACCGTTTCAGGAGCCAATTTTTTCAGCTGGCTTTTGGCTTCGATAATTTCGTGCGGTTTGAGACTGGACTTAGCATGTAGATTTTTGAGAATCGTATCACTCTCGGTCAGCGCCACATCAATGATTTCCTGCGCTTCCAGCCTTGCCTTATTTAGCTCAGTTTCTTTTTCCCGATTGAACTCATTGTAGAGCTTTTTAAGAGCACGGTTAAATTTGAGATTTTCTTGCTCCACTTCTCGGATATTATCCAACCGCTTGCGACTTTCCAATGTCTGTTCTTCCAAGCGCTCAATAACGCGATTGACATCGCTGTCCGTGTCAGTCAATTCTTGAGCATCCTTGACCACTCTATCAGACAGACCTAAACGCCTTGCAATCTCAAAAGCATTGGAGCGACCCGGCACTCCCTGCATAAAACGATAAGTTGGCCTTAGGCTTTCTGTATCAAACTCCATGCTGGCATTTTGCACTCCCTCAGTCTCAATCCCATAGACCTTAAGCTCTGGATAGTGGGTCGTTGCCATTGTCTTGACCTGTCGCAGTCGCAAGTCTTCAAGAATTGCCATAGCAAGAGCTGCACCCTCCTGCGGGTCGGTTCCAGCTCCAAGCTCATCCAAAAGCACCAAGGCATTCTCATCAGCCTGCTCTAAAATAGAGACAATGTTCGTCATATGGCTGGAGAAAGTCGACAAACTCTGCTCAATAGACTGCTCGTCTCCAATGTCCGCAAAGATTTGGTCAAAAATCCCCACTCGACTCCCTTCATCTGCCAAAATAGGCAGGCCAGACTGTGCCATAAGCTGAGCCAAGCCTAGGGTTTTGAGCATAATGGTCTTTCCGCCTGTATTCGGGCCCGTAATGACAATCTCAGTCAAATCCGCCGCAAAGTACAAG
The DNA here is from genome assembly GCF_001812815.1 of Streptococcus sp. HMSC073A12. Classification (NCBI taxonomy): domain Bacteria; kingdom Bacillati; phylum Bacillota; class Bacilli; order Lactobacillales; family Streptococcaceae; genus Streptococcus; species Streptococcus sp. HMSC073A12. The sequence continues at coordinate 61,066 of NZ_KV810537.1, forward strand.
TCATTGGCTACTGCATTTTCTATCAGAGGATGAGCAACATGGAGCAGGCGAATATCCTTACTATCAGACAGCATTGGCACCACCGCGCCTCTTTCCTGCATAAAACACACTTTTGCCCGAACTAGATCCAAATGTCCGATAATCCAAGCATTATTAGCAATTTCAGCAATATGAGGACGTATGCGGTCAGACAACTCTTGTAAAATCCGCAAAATCTCATAGCGCTCGTCTGCCCGCGCATTGGTGATTTCTTCATTGAGATTGACCACCGCCCGCGGCTCAATATACACCGTGTTTCCACTGGCAGAAATATCGTGCACCACGCCTGAGATACGATTGCGGAATGTATTTTTGACCGGCAAAACATTGCGACCGTTTCGACTAGCTACTACTTGATCTGCTAACATATCGCCCTTGGTTTTGAGAATATCTTGCAAAATATCTCTCACTTGAACTTCATTTTCTTGAATTTTTCGGCGAATGCGAGCCAAATTATCACTAGCAAAACTTTCAACAAATCCGCCCTCATTGATAGCCTGCAACGCTCCTTGCAAGCTCGGAAAAGAAACCAAATTTTCAAAAAGCCGATTCAATCTTTGCAACTCAACATTTTCCAAATCCTCATAAAAATCAGTCAATTCTTGCGTGACAGCCAAAACCCGCTTCAGAGCGAGAAATTCTTCAATGTTTAAGTCGCCTTCCAGCTCCAAGCGCTTGGTCAAGCCCGTAATGTCTTGGGTCGCAGCCAGACTGAAATGCGGACGCTGCACAAAAATCTGCTGCATGTCCGTCATTTCTAAAAATGCTGTCTCCAGCCTTTCTTGTTTATTGGACGGGAACAACTGTTGCAATTCCAAGCACCCTTGTTCTGTCAGAAGATAGGGTTCAAAGAGCGCCTTGATTTTCCCAAATTCTAACGTTTCTAAAATTTTTCTATTCATATTCTTATCTTTCCTGATGAAAAAGAAACTCAGCTAGCACCACCAACTGAGTCTTTGTATTTATCCGATGATTTTGGTCACCCAGAGTTGTTTCAACATTCCTGAAGTAATTGGTGTGTGACTGATGATAAATCGAGCTAAACCACTGGCATTGAGATGATTTTGAACAAGTGGTAAGGGAATCGTTGCTAAAACGGTCAGCAGCATTTGAATTCCAAATAAAGTGACGCAAACAGCTAAAGCACCACTAGCAACATTGTACCAACGCTCATTGGCTTTCTTGTTTGGCACCAAGTGAATAAAAATCCCAATAAAACGGGCTATGCTATAAACAATCGTGTAAATGACTAGATAAGCCAGACCGGCATAAAAAACCTTGTCCAACTGGAACAATTGGCTGCTGGGAAAGAAATAGGTAAATGTTCCTTCCTGTGCACTAGCGTAGGGAACTAAAAGATTGATTTGTTCACCTAGAGATTGGTACAGTTGCCCTGCAATAATTGCTGAAATAACCGCCGAAACAGTATAATAAGCCTGCAAAACAATCCCACGCGAATAGCCAATGTAAAAACTCCAAGCCAAAATCAGCAAAATTACTAATGAAATCATAGGGGCCCCTCTTGCTCACTAACCTTTTGCTTGTTGGCTTCTAACACTTTTTTACGAAGTTCTTCCAGCTCTTGCTCCTTGTCATCGAACTCAATCTCACGTGACAATTGCGTCGCTAAACTATTGACTGCTAGCAAAATAGCTAATGTTTCATCATCTGCCGCAGGCATCTTCTCTTTAATTGCGTGATATTTTTCTGTTGCAACCTTTTCAACTTCTTCCATGAATAAATTATCGTGTTCTGTTGTTAAGGTTACGCTTTTCTTTCCGAAAATAAATTTGTATCGATTTAAGTTTGCCATAAAATCACCTCAAAATATTATACCAAAAGGAAGCCATTTTGTCAGTTTTTAAAGAAATTTATCACTTTTATGGTACAATAACAATATGGAAAGTATTACCTTACAACCCAGTGAGAAACAAATTCAAGATTTTGTTGCCCAATACCAGGCACAGCTTGTTTCTAGTAAAAATCCTTATATTCGTTACCTTTTTAAGCTTGATAAGGCAACTGCCTCCATCTACACTTCAGGAAAAGTCCTCTTTCAAGGAGAAAAAGCCGAGCAGGCAGCACAATTTTTGGGCTATCAAGCGTCCAAAGAAAAAACGACATCTCATTGGCAGAATTGTCCTCTGATTGGGACAGACGAAGTCGGAAATGGCTCTTATTTTGGCGGGCTCACTGTTGTAGCGTCTTTTGTTACACCAGAACAGCATGATTTTTTACGAAAGCTGAGAGTTGGAGATTCTAAAACTTTGACAGACCAAAAAATCAGGCAAATCGTTCCTCTGTTGAAAGAAAAAATTCAACACCAAGCTCTGTTATTGTCTCCGAAAAAATACAACCAAGTCATCGCTGCTGGCTATAATGCAGTCTCTGTCAAGGTTGCCCTTCACAATCAAGCCATTTATCTGCTCTTGCAAACGGGAGTGCAGCCAGAAAAAATTGTTATTGATGCTTTCACAAGTGACAAAAATTATCAGAAATACGTTAAACAGGAACGCAATCATTTCTCAAATCCTCTCACTTTAGAGGAAAAAGCGGAAGGAAAATACTTAGCCGTAGCAGTCAGCTCCATGATTGCCCGTGACCTCTTTTTAGAAAATCTTGAAAATTTAAGTCAAGAGCTCGGCTATGAATTGCCCAGTGGAGCAGGAGCAAAGTCCGATAAAATCGCAAGTCAGCTTCTTCAAGCCTACGGCATAAAAGGCTTAGAAGCGAGTGCAAAACTGCATTTTAAAAATACTGAAAAAGCGAAGAAACTTCTAGAAAGGTAAGTTATGCAAACAAAATCAACTACTTTTTCAAAATTTATGAAAGAATGGGGATTTTTTATCCTCTTTATGGCCGTTCTTTTCTTATCACGCGCTTTTCTTTGGGTTCCTGTCAAGGTTGACGGGCATTCAATGGATCCAACCTTAGCTAATGGAGAATATCTATTCGTTGTCAAACACCTGCCTGTCAATCGCTTTGATATTGTCGTTGCAAGTGAAAAAGACGAAGATGGAAAAACTAAGCAAATTGTCAAGCGGGTGATTGGTCTTCCTGGAGACACTATCCGCTACGAAAACGACCAATTATATGTAAACGGCAAAAAGACCAACGAGACTTACCTTAAAAACTATCTAGCAAAATTCAAAGACGATAAATTGCAGGCAACCTATTTCTATAACAGTTTCTTTCAGTCTTTAGCAGATAAAGCTCAAGCCTTTACGCAGGATGCAAATGGGAACACTAGCTTTACCATTGAAGTTCCAAAAGACGAATACCTGCTTTTAGGAGATGACCGTCTTGTCTCAAAAGACAGCCGTCAAGTGGGAACCTTTAAAGCCAATCAATTGCAGGGCGAAGCAAAATTCCGTTTCTGGCCTTTGAATAGAATCGGCACTTTCTAATCCCAAACAAGTCTATTTTGATTCGTTGGAGCTGGGCAAAAAGTGTGCCAGCTTCTATCAGATTTAGGAATAAACGAATAACGTAGCTTCAACATTCAGTGAATTGTTGAAGGCGGGAAATCAGCCTTGCACAGCAAGCCACCGTGATTGGACTCTTCATTCGCTTTTCAAGATCGGAAGAGCACCTTTGACGAAAACTTCGTTTTCTTCATCTGCAACCTTAAACAGTTTGATAACTGTTTAAGCACCCTTGCAGGGGTGGGACTACGAACTAAAAATTTTCTATTTTTAGTTCTGTCCCACTCCCATTCTTTTAACATTGATACAGGAAGATGATGGAATTTTACTTTTCAGGCACCATTGAACGCATTATTTTTGAAAATCCCAGCAGTTTCTTTCGGATTCTGCTGTTAGATATTGACGACACCGATGCAGATTTTGATGATTTTGAGATTATTATCACGGGCACCATGGCGGATATTATGGAGGGCGAAGACTACACTTTTTGGGGAAATCTCGTGCAACACCCTAAATATGGTGAACAACTCAAAATAACACGCTATGAGCGTGCAAAGCCAACCAGCAAAGGCTTAGTCAAATATTTTTCAAGCGACCATTTTAAAGGGATTGGTGTAAAAACAGCGCAAAAAATCGTGGATCTCTATGGTGACAACGCGATTGATAAAGTCTTAGCAGAGCCAGAAAAATTAAAGAATATTGCAGGTCTTTCTGCTAAAAACCGTGAAGCCTTTCTCACAAAACTAAGACAAAATTACGGCACCGAGAGAATCCTTGCCAAGCTATCTGAATACGGTATCCCGAACAAGCTTGCCTTTCAGATTCAAGATTTTTACAAGGAAGAAACTCTCGAAATTGTCGAACAATTTCCTTACCAATTAGTAGAAGACATCCAAGGGGTTGGGTTTAAAATTGCCGACCAACTGGCACAAAGCTTAGGAATTGAAAATACTGCTCCAGAGCGTTTTCGTGCGGGGCTGCTTCACACACTCCTAACCCAGTCTATGGAAAAGGGCGACACTTATCTTGAAGCAAAAGAACTTCTGGAACATACGATTGAACTCCTCGAAAGTTCCCGTCAGATTGAATTAGACCCAAGTTCTGTTGCAGATGAGCTGACATGTTTGATTGAAGAAGATAAAGTTCAAAATGTTGATACAAAGATTTTTGAAAACAGTCTCTTTTTTGCCGAAGAAGGGATTCGCATCAGTCTCCTACGCATTTTAGAAAAAGGGAAGCAAAACAAATTTGAACCGGCAAAAATCGAAGCTGCTATTACCCAAATCGAAATTGAGTTTGCCATTTCCTATGATGTGATTCAAAAACAAGCGATTTGTGACGCTATCAATCACAAAATTTTTATCCTAACGGGTGGTCCCGGAACGGGAAAAACGACCGTCATCAATGGAATCATTGCTGTTTACGCTCTGCTGCATGGTTTGGATTTGCGCAAATCTCACGATTTGCCTATTCTTCTAGCAGCTCCGACTGGGCGTGCTGCCAGACGCATGAATGAATTAACAGGGCTTCCAAGCGCTACGATTCATCGGCATTTAGGCATGACAGGAGACGATGACACTAGCCATTTAGATGATTATTTGGACGCAGACTTTATTATTGTCGACGAATTTTCAATGGTAGATACTTGGTTAGCCAATCAACTCCTCAGCAACATTTCATCAAACACCAAACTCCTAATTGTCGGAGATGCTGATCAGCTGCCTTCTGTCAGCCCCGGACAAGTGCTGGCAGATTTACTGAAAATCCCTCTTCTTCCACAGACCAAATTAGAAAAAATTTATCGACAAAGCAAAGATTCCACTATCGTTACCTTAGCCAGTCAGATTCAAAAAGGCATCCTGCCAACTGATTTTATAGAAAAAAAGGCTGACCGTTCTTATTTTGAAGCGCGTAGTGAACATATTCCGCAGATGATTGAACGTATTGTAGAAGCTGCTATCCGCAGTGGCATTCCAGCTCAAGATGTGCAGGTGCTTGCGCCTATGTACCGCGGACAGGCTGGGATTGACCACATCAATCAACTCATGCAAAATCTAATCAACCCTGCCGAAACAGAACAAATCATTTTTGAAGCAACTGATTGTCAATATCGACAAGGCGACAAGGTCATTCATCTGGTCAACGACGCTGAAAACAATGTGTTCAACGGTGACTTGGGCTATATCACCGATTTGCTACCAGCAAAATATACGGACTCTAAACAGGACGAATTGACTATCAACTTTGACGGCAATGAGATTGTTTATCAACGCAGTGAATGGTATAAAATTCGTCTGGCATACGCTATGAGTATCCACAAATCTCAGGGTAGTGAATTTCCTGTAGTCATTTTACCGATTACATCCATCAGCCACCGTATGCTGCAACGCAATCTTATCTATACTGCTATCACCCGTGCCAAGAGCAAATTGATTCTTCTTGGGGAAAAGTCTGCCTTTGACTTTGCTGTCAAAAACACTGGTACAGCTCGCAATACCTATCTAATCCAACGCTTTTCAGACCTCCTAACTGATGAAAAAGTTATACACACTTCTGTGAATAATTTGGAAACAACTGTGGAAAAATATATCTTGACTGAGGAAAATTTCTTGAAAATCAACCCTATGATTGGAATAACGGATGAGGATATTCAAAGTGTTTTTGGAGAATGATAGAAAAAAGTGGCTCTTTGTCAACTGTAGTGGGGTAATGAAAAGCTAAGATTGAGAGAGTACGAGATTCTCCTCTCCATCTCTGGTATC
>NZ_KV810538.1:0-1440 GCF_001812815.1 Streptococcus sp. HMSC073A12
TGAACTGCACCCCAAAAGTTAGACAAGAAAACTCTAACTTTTGGGATGTTATTTTTATGAAATTAAGTTATGAAGACAAGGTTCAAATCTATTACTTGCGAAAAAGCGGCGCAACTCTCAAGTCATTATCAAAACAGTTTAACCTCAATCAGTCAGGGATCGAATATCTGATTCGACTAATTGATAGGCATGGAGTAGACATTGTCAAGAGAGGTAAGAAGACTTATTATTCTCCTGAACTAAAGCAAAAAATCCTTCATCAAGTTCTTCTTGAAGGGCGTTCTCAATTGTCAGTCTCTCTCGATTTTGCCCTTCCTAACAGGGGGACTCTCCCAAATTGGCTGGCACAATATAAGAAAAACGGCTATACTATTGTTGAGAAACAAAGAGGGAGACCACCAAAGATGGGACGTAAGAAAAAGAAAACTTGGGAAGAAATGACGGAACTAGAGCGACTTCAAGAAGAGAACGAGCATCTTAGAACGGAGAATGCCTATCTAAAAAAGTTGAGGGAGTTACGCTTAAGGGACGAAGCCTTACAGCGCGAAAAGCAGAGACAATTAGAGAGATGGTCAAGGAAGGATTCCGATTAAGTTTCCTACTAGCTACCGCTAAACTCTCTCGTGCAACTTACTATTACCAGCTAAAACAGCTAGATAAACCAGACAAGGATCAAGAGTTAAAAGCTGAAATTCAATTGATTTATGATGAGCACAAGGGAAACTATGGTTATCGTCAAATTCATCTTGAACTGAAAAATCGTGGTTTTCATATCAATCACAAGAAAGTTCAGCGATTGATGCAAGTGATGGGGCTACAAGCTCGAATTCGCCGTCAACGGAAATATTCTTCTTACAAGGGGGAGATTGGTAAGAAAGCAGAGAATCTCATTCAGCGTCAGTTTGAAGGCTCTAGGCCTTACGAAAAGTGCTATACAGATGTAACCGAATTTGCCTTACCAAACGTCAATGGAAAGCTCTACCTGTCTCCTATTTTAGATGGGTATAATAGTGAAATCATTGCCTTTACCTTGTCACGTTCACCTGACTTGAACCAGGTCAGAACAATGTTAGCCAAGGCTTTTCCTGCTGAAACCTACAAGGGAACCATTCTCCACAGTGACCAAGGCTGGCAGTATCAGCACCAGTCTTATCATCAATTCTTAGAAGCGAAAGGAATTGTCCCATCTATGTCTCGCAAGGGCAATAGTTCAGACAATGGGATGATGGAGTCCTTCTTTGGCATCCTCAAATCGGAGATGTTCTACGGTTATGAGAAGAGTTATCAATCGCTTGATGAGCTGGAGAAAGCTATTGCAACTTATATTGTTTATTACAACAATAAACGGATTAAAACAAAACTAAAAGGACTTAGTCCTGTGCAGTACAGAACTAAATCCTTTCACTAATATTTTTTGTCTAACTTTTTGGGGGCAGTACA
>NZ_KV810539.1:0-130571 GCF_001812815.1 Streptococcus sp. HMSC073A12
CTTTTTTCTACACAAAAATAGGCTCTATAAGATCTATAGGGGGTTTACCCACTACAAATATTATAGAGCCTAAAATTTACCTAATCAACAATCACCCACAGAGAGATAAAATCTGTGAGGCTTACATATAAATAACTGTTTCAAACAAAAAACTGCAAGCGTTTTAAAGAAAAATTGGGAAAAGGATTGATAAAAATGAAAAGGTAGTATAGAATGGAATTATTGAGAAATAATATATTAAAAGGAGTCGTTATATGAACTACAAAGAAGTTTATGAACAATGGCTAAACAATGATTTCTTCGATGAAGAAACAAAAGCTGATTTGCTGTCTATTCAGGATGATGAAGCTGAAATCGAAGATCGATTCTACAAGGGTCTTGAGTTTGGGACCGCTGGTCTTCGTGGGAAATTGGGTGCTGGTACCAACCGTATGAATAAATACATGGTGGGAAAAGCAGCCCAAGCATTGGCTGAAACCTTGAAAGACCATGGTGAAGAAGCGATTAAAAGAGGCGTTGCAATCAGCTATGATGTCAGATATAAATCAAAAGAATTTGCTGAATTGACCTGCTCCATCATGGCTGCTCATGGCATCAAAACTTATATTTACAATGGCATTCATCCTACGCCAATGTGCTCGTATGCAATTAGAAAATTGCACTGTAAGGCTGGCGTGATGGTGACAGCTAGTCATAATCCACAAGAATACAATGGCTATAAAGCATATTGGGAAGAAGGGTCACAAATTTTAGATGACATTGCAGGCCAAATTGCAGGTCACATGGATGAAATTGTCAACTTTGAAGACATCAAATCTATTCCTTTTGAAGAAGCTTTGGAAAGTGGTCTTGCAAATTATATTGATGCATCTGTCGAAGAAGATTACTACCAAGAAGTTCTCAATTTAACAATCAATGAAGATGTTGATAAATCTATTAAGGTTGGCTATACGCCTTTGAATGGTACAGGAAATATTCCTGTCAGAGAAATTCTGAAAAGAAGAGGATTTGAAAATATTTATGTCGTAAAGGAACAAGAATTTCCTGATCCAGATTTTACAACAGTTGGTTATCCCAATCCAGAATTTCCAAAAGCATTTGCCTATTCTGAAAAACTTGGAAAAGAAAATGATTGTGATATTTTGATTGCTAATGACCCAGACTGCGATCGTGTTGCGCTGGAAGTAAGAAATGCAAACGGTGATTATGTCTTTTTAAACGGAAATAAGATCGGTGCTTTGCTTTCTTATTATATTTTCTCACAACGTTCTGCTCTCAATAATTTACCTGAAAATCCTGTCATGGTGAAATCTATTGTTACAGGTGATTTATCTAGAGCGATTGCGAAGAAATATGGTATTGAAACAGTAGAAACCCTGACTGGATTTAAAAATATTTGTGGCAAAGCCAACGAATATGATCGTACTAAAGAAAAAACGTATGTGTTCGGTTATGAAGAAAGTATTGGCTTTTGCTATGGAACTTTTGTCAGAGACAAAGATGCTGTTAGTGCTTCTATGATGATTGTAGAAATGGCTGCTTACTTTAAAAAACAAGGTAAGACTTTGTTAGATGTTTTAAATGATATTTATGCAGAGTTTGGCTTCTATAATGAAAGACAAGTTTCGCTTGAGCTAGAAGGTGTAGAAGGTCAAGAGAGAATCGCTCGAATGATGGAAGAATTTAGAGAACATCCGTTGACAACAATTGGAGCAATGGAACTTGAAAAAGTGATTGACTTTAAAGATGGCTACCTTGATTTTCCAAAACAAAACTGTTTGAAATATTACTTTAAAGATGGTTCATGGTATGCACTCAGACCGTCAGGGACCGAACCTAAAATCAAACTATACATCTATTCAATTGGTAAAGATGAAAAGGAAAGTGTTGAAAAACTTGACCTCATCGAAAAGGCTTGCCGAGAAAAAATGGATAGTGTGAAATAAGAACATATAAAAGAGTTTGGGACAAAAAGATTTCAATTTTTAAAAATCTTAATTATTAAGCCCTTCAAATCTATAATTAAATGCGAAAAGCGAACAAAGCAGAATTCTGATTACCAGAAAACTAGTTTTGTTCGCTTTTTATATTTGAGGTCGGACTTTTGTCCCAGCTTCTTTTTGCTTTTTAAAGACTGGTCGAATGTTTTGGCTGTATTTTTTGGTCGGGATAGATATAATTCATGGCGTTGTTGATAGCTGTAGGAGCTTCGCCTAGTCCTGTGGCTATCAAATCAATCTTTCCGTCATAGCTACAGCAATCGCCAGCAGCATAGATACCTGCGACAGAAGTTTCTTGTTTGCTATTGACGATAATCTTGTGGCGATTGAGTTCTATTCCCCATTTTTTTAAGTTTCCAACAGATGATTTAAAGCCATAATTGACGAAAAGCTGATCAAGCGGCAAGAGCTCCGTTTCATCGCTTTTCACTTTAGTGATTTCAAGATGAGTGAGTTTGTTTCTTTCACCTATAAGTTGACTTGGGATAAATGGTGTTTTAATCGTGACAGTAGAAGCTTTTAGTTCATTGACACTGTGTTCTAAAGCACGGAAGGTGTCTCGACGATGGATGATATGTGTCGGAGCGATTTTATCAAAAGCAAGTGCCCAATCCACTGCAGAATCACCACCTCCTAGAACCACAATGTTTTGTCCAGCGTATTGATTGATATTGGAAACGTGATAATGAATGTTTTCAAATTGTTCTACATTGTCCAAATCAAGTGAGCGAGGTTTAAAAGCACCACCTCCCATAGCAATCAAAATGGCTCTTGAAATGTGCTTCCCATTGCTAGTTGTTAAGGTAAATAATTCATCGTTTTTTTCAATATCTAATACAGTCTCATTGAGATGTATGCTTGTTTCAAATGTTTTTACTTGATCAATCAAACGCTCAATCAATTCCTCACCTGTTAGATTAGTAAAACCAGGAACATCCAGAATTTTCTTTTCAGGATAGAGAATAGCTGGCTGTCCACCGAGCTGAGGCAGCGAATCAATCAAATTCACTTTTGCTTGACGCATGTGAGCATAAAAAGCAGCAAAAAGACCCACAGGCCCCCCACCAACAATCGTAATATCAAAAAATTCAGACATGATTTCTCCTTAAAATAGTAACGTATTTCTATTTTATCACAAAATGAGGAAAACGATAGAGAAATTGTGTTAGGACACGTGAATTATGTTACAATAGTTACAGATTATATTATTAAGGAGACATACATGCAAGCAGTTGCACATTTTATTGAAACATTTGTTCCAGAACATTATGATATTTTTTTAGATTTGAATCGGGAGCAAAAAACGTTCACAGGTAAGGTCAGCATTAGCGGAGAAGCAAAAGGTGAAAAAATTTCTCTTCATCAGAAGGATTTGACAATCCAGTCCGTTGAGGTAGCTGGCGAAGCTCGTCCTTTCTCTGTAGATAATGAAAATGAAGCAGTTTACGTTGAGCTTGGTCAAGCAGGGGTTGTTGAAGTAACGCTGACTTATACAGGTAAAATTACAGACAATATGACAGGGATTTATCCTTCTTACTATACTGTTGATGGAGTCAAAAAAGAAGTTCTTTCTACTCAATTTGAAAGTCATTTTGCACGTGAAGCCTTTCCAAGTGTAGATGAGCCAGAAGCAAAAGCTACATTTGACCTTTCTTTGAAATTTGACCAAGAAGCAGGAGAAATCGCACTTTCAAACATGCCAGAAGTTGATGTAGAAAATCGAAAAGCAACTGGCATCTGGAAGTTTGCAACGACTCCTCGCATGTCGTCTTATCTTTTGGCGTTCGCGGCTGGTGATTTACAGGGTGTTACAGCAAAAACGAAGAATGGTACCTTGGTCGGCGTGTACTCTACCAAAGCTCACCCTGCTTCAAATTTGGAATTTGCTTTAGATATTGCAGTTCGCTCTATTGATTTTTATGAAGAATACTACGGAGTAAAATATCCGATTCCTCAATCTCTGCATGTAGCTTTGCCAGACTTTTCTGCAGGAGCTATGGAAAATTGGGGCTTGGTCACTTATCGTGAAGTTTATCTTTTAGTAGATGAAAATTCAACTGTTACAAGCCGTCAGCAAGTAGCTCTTGTGATTGCTCACGAATTGGCTCACCAATGGTTTGGTAATTTGGTTACAATGAAATGGTGGGATGACCTTTGGCTCAATGAAAGTTTTGCCAATATGATGGAATATGTCTGTGTGAACGCTATTGAGCCGACTTGGAACATTTTTGAGGACTTCCAAACAAGTGGCGTTCCTCTGGCTCTAAAACGGGATGCGACTGACGGTGTTCAATCTGTCCATGTGGAAGTAAAGCATCCAGACGAAATCAATACCTTGTTTGACCCAGCAATTGTCTATGCTAAAGGAAGTCGTCTCATGCACATGCTTCGTCGTTGGTTAGGAGATGAAGCCTTTGCAAAAGGTTTGAATACTTATTTTGCTAAACACCAATACAGTAATACGATTGGTCGTGACTTGTGGAATGTTCTCGGTGCAGCTTCAGGACGTGATGTGGCAGCCTTTATGGATTCGTGGTTAGAACAACCAGGTTATCCAGTTTTAACAGCGGTTGTGGAAAATGACACTCTCAAAATTTCTCAAAAACAATTCTTTGTTGGAGAAAAAGAAGAAAAAGACCGTTTATGGGTTGTGCCATTGAATAGCAATTGGACTGGTATTCCAGATACTTTAGAAACCGAAACGCTTGAGATTCCAAATTATGCAGCTCTGGCAGCGCAAAATGAAGGAGCACTTCGTTTCAATACAGAAAATACGGCGCATTACATTACTGATTATCAAGGGGAATTGTTGGATAATATTTTAGCAACTATTACGGACTTGGATAATACAAGTAAGTTACAAGTAGTACAAGAACGTCGTCTGGTGGCGGAAGCTGGTTTTGTTTCATTTGCAGATTTGATTCCAGTGGTTGAAAAGTTAACCAATGAAACATCTTATCTTGTAGTATCTGCTGTGAAGGCTGTTCTAAATGGTTTGAAGACTTTTGTGGACGAAGGGACAGAAACAGAGGCAGCCTTTAAAAAATTACTCGTTAAGCTGAATGAAGATAACTTTGACCGACTTGGCTTTGAAGCGAAAGACGGTGAAACAGATGAAGATGAATTGGTACGTCAAATTGTTGTGGCAAATATGATTGCAGCTGATGATGAACAAGCGAGCCAAAAAGCGAGCCAAATCTTTGAAGCGCATCAAGAAAACTTGGAAAAACTTCCAGCAGCCACTCGTTTGCAAATTTTGATTAACCAAATCAAACACCATGAGACAAAGGAATTGACCGATCAATATCTAGCAACCTACATTACAACGGTTGACGGTAACTTCCAACGTCAATTGGCTTCGGCTCTTTCTTATACCAAGGACGAAACAACCCTCACCCATCTTTTAGAAGAATGGAAAAATAAGGATGTTGTAAAACCGCAGGATTTAGCAATGAGTTGGTATTTTACTTTCTTACAACATGATTTCACACAAGGAACTGTCTGGACCTGGGCGCGTGACAATTGGGATTGGATTAAGGCAGCTCTTGGTGGAGATATGAGTTTTGACAAATTTGTCATTTATCCAGCAAGTACCTTTAAGACGTATGAACGTTTAGCAGAATACAAAGCCTTCTTTGAACCACAATTATCTGATTTGGCAATTAGCCGTAACATTAGTATGGGAATCAAAGAAATTTGCGCTCGTATTGATTTGATTGACAAAGAAAAAGTAGCTGTTGAAGCAGCAATCAAAGCGACAGTATAACAGTATAGAAAAGAAAAGGTTGAATGCGAATTTCAGCCTTTTCTTATTGCATTTTGCTGTTTTATTAAAAAAGTGATAGTTTTTGAAAGAAAATGTTTGACTTTGAAATGAATTGGTGTATAATAAATCTGTAAACGATTGCAGGAAGAGGTGAGGTCTATCTTAAAATCAGAACGCAAACAGGTAATTTTAGAGGAAATCAATCATCATCAAGTTGTTTCTCTGGATAGCTTAGTTCGTTTGTTAAATACGTCTGAATCAACAGTTCGTAGAGATCTAGACGAATTGGAAGATGAAAGAAAACTGCGCCGGATTCACGGTGGAGCAGAAAGCATTCATTTTCTTCAAGAGGAAGAAAGCAATCAAGAAAAATCTATCAAAAACGTTCAAGATAAATTACGAATTGCTCAAAAAGCGGCGGAATTGATACAAGAACAGGATGTTATTTTTATTGATGCTGGAACGACAAATGAATTGTTAATCAATGAGCTTTCAAGCAAACATATGACGGTTGTGACCAACTCCATTCACCATGCTACAAAGTTAGTTGAGAAAAACATTCCAACGGTTATTATCGGAGGAGTTGTCAAAAGCTCAACAGATGCTAGTATTGGTGGTGTTGCTTTGAATCAAATTGGTCAGTTGAATTTCAACAAAGCTTTTATTGGTATGAATGGAATTGATGAAAATTTCTATACAACGCCTGATATGGAAGAAGGAGCAGTCAAACGAGCGATTCTTGACAACGCCAAGCAGACCTACATCTTAGCTGATGCTTCAAAAATCGGTCATTCCTCTTTCGTGAAAGTCGCCCCTATCAAACGTGCTAGCATTATTACGAGTGCATGCGCCAATGAGCAATTGGAAAAGATAAAAGAAAAAACGGAGGTTATTGAAGTATGATTTATACTGTTACGCTTAACCCTTCTATTGACTATATTGTCCGTTTGGATAAGGTCAATGTTGGAAGCGTGAATCGTATGGAGAGCGATGATAAATTTGCTGGTGGAAAAGGCATCAACGTCAGTCGTGTGCTCAAACGTTTGGGAATTGACAATACAGCGACTGGCTTTATCGGTGGCTTTACTGGAAAATTTATTACTGATACCTTGGAAAATGAAGCGATTGCGACTAAATTTGTCCAAGTGTCAGAGGATACGCGTATCAACGTTAAGATTAAAGCAGACGCTGAGACAGAAATCAATGGAACGGGTCCGACTGTCTCACCAGAGCAATTGGCAGCCTTAAAAGATATTCTTTCAGGGCTTTCAGAGAAAGATACAGTTGTCTTTGCAGGGTCAAGCAATAAAAATCTAGGCAATGTCGTCTATAAAGAGTTAATTAGTCTGACGAGGCAAACTGGAGCACAAGTCGTTTGTGATTTCGAGGGACAAACACTTATTGATTCACTAGAGTTTCAGCCATTATTGGTTAAGCCGAATAACCATGAACTTGGTGATATTTTCAGAGTGAAGCTGGAAAAGCTGGATGAGATTGAGAAATATGCTCGTGAAATTCTAGCCAAAGGTGCGCAACATGTCATTATTTCTATGGCAGGTGATGGAGCGCTTTTGGTAACAAAGGACGGAGCTTATTTTGCAAAACCAATCAAGGGAATCGTGAAAAATTCTGTTGGAGCTGGTGACTCAATGGTTGCAGGCTTTACTGGCGAATTTGTTCGTTCAGGAAATGCTGTTGAAGCCTTCAAATGGGGAGTGGCTTGCGGAACGGCAACGACTTTCTCTGATGATTTGGCAACAGCCGCTTTTATTAACGAAACATATGAAAAAGTAGAGGTAGAAAAAATATGAAAATTCAGGATTTACTGAGAAAAGATGTGATGTTGCTTGATTTACAAGCAACTGAAAAAACAGCTGCTATTGATGAAATGATTCACAGTTTAGTTGACCACGGTTATGTGACAGATTTTGAAACATTCAAAGAAGGAATCTTGGCTCGTGAAGCTTTAACGTCAACAGGCTTGGGCGACGGGATTGCCATGCCACACAGTAAAAATGCGGCAGTCAAAGAAGCAACCGTTCTTTTTGCAAAATCAAACAAAGGTGTGGATTATGAAAGTTTAGACGGGCAACCGACAGATTTGTTCTTCATGATTGCTGCACCAGAAGGAGCGAACGATACTCACTTGGCTGCACTTGCAGAATTGTCACAGTACCTGATGAAAGATGGATTTGCAGACAAACTTCGTCAAGTAACTTCGCCAGATGAAGTGATTGCATTATTTGACCAAGCGTCTGAAAAAGCAGCAGAACCTACAACGGTAGCACCGGCAACCAAAGATGGTGATTTCCTTGTTGCGGTAACAGCATGTACAACGGGAATTGCACATACTTATATGGCGCAAGAAGCTCTTCAAAAGGTAGCGGATGAAATGGGAGTTGGTATCAAGGTTGAGACCAACGGTGCTAGTGGTATCGGAAACAAACTGACCGCAGAAGATATTCAAAAAGCAAAAGCGGTTATTATTGCGGCTGATAAAGCTGTGGAAATGGATCGATTTGACGGCAAGCCATTGATTAACCGCCCAGTTGCTGACGGTATTCGTAAGACAGAAGAGTTGATTAACTTGGCATTGTCAGGAAAAGCAGAAGTATATCATGCAGCCAATAAAGCAGCTGCGTCCTCTTCAGCGAATGCAGCAGGCGGTTTCTACAAACACTTAATGAGTGGTGTTAGCCAAATGCTTCCATTCGTTATTGGCGGTGGTATCATGATTGCGGTGGCATTCTTGATTGACCAAGCAATGGGAGTACCAAAAGATCAATTGGCAAATCTCGGTACTTATCATGAGTTGGCAGCTATGTTTAAGAATATTGGTGGCTTGGCCTTTGGCTTTATGCTTCCTGTACTTGCTGGTTATATCGCTTATTCTATTGCTGAAAAACCAGGTTTAGCGCCAGGTTTTGTAGCAGGTAGTATGGCTTCCGCAGGTCTTGCTTTTGGTAAAATTCCATTTGCAGAAGGTGGGAAAGCTACTCTTGCACTTGCTGGTGTACCTTCTGGTTTCCTTGGAGCCCTAGTGGGTGGTTTCCTTGCAGGTTACGTTGTAAACTTCCTTAAAAAAGCCTTGAGTTGTCTTCCAAAGTCGCTTGAGGGTATCAAGTCCATTCTACTTTATCCACTGTTGGGAACCTTGCTAACTGGCTTCTTGATGTTGTTGGTGAATATTCCAATGGCCGCTATCAATACTGGCTTGAATAGTTTCCTAGAAGGCTTATCTGGTAGTTCAGCTGTCCTCCTTGGACTCGTTGTAGGTGGTATGATGGCTATTGATATGGGCGGTCCCTTCAACAAAGCGGCTTATATCTTTGGTACAGGAACTCTTGCAGCAACTGTTTCAACAGGTGGTACAGTTGTAATGGCAGCGGTTATGGCTGGTGGTATGGTTCCTCCTCTAGCAGTCTTTGTTGCAACGCTTTTATTCAAAGATAAATTTACCGAAGAAGAACGCAATTCAGGCTTGACAAACATTGTTATGGGACTATCCTTCATTACTGAAGGTGCTATTCCATTTGGTGCTGCTGACCCTGCCCGTGCCATTCCAAGCTTTATGGTTGGTTCAGCCTTAGCAGGCGCACTTGTCGGCATGGCTGGTATTAAACTCATGGCACCACACGGAGGTATCTTCGTTATTGCACTTACTTCAAATGCTCTTCTCTATATCATCTTCATCTTGATTGGCGCAATTGTAAGTGGTGTGTTATTCGGAGCGCTTCGCAAACCATTGAATAAATAATGATGAGTTTCATCGTTCTAGGAGTTGGAGAAAAATTCTCTAGCTCCTTTTTTAATCTAAAAGAAACATTGAAAGGAGATGATTTTCATACTGATAAAATTAGTCAGGCGCTGGAAAATATGTTATAATTTTAATAACGCATATTTTGAGGAGAAATGAAATGGAATTACAACGCGAAAAAGAATTTGTCAGTCAATATCACTATGACGCACGTAATTTAGAGTGGGAAAAAGAAAACGGAACCCCAGAAACAAAAGTGGATGTCAATTTTCAATTGTTAAATCAAGATCAAGAAGGACAAGTAACTTCTATCGTTGTAATTGTGAACTTTATGATTGTCTTTGATGCTTTTGTAATTAGTGGAACAATCTCACAAGTCAACCATATCATGGGACAAATTGTCAATGAGCTAAGTGAATTTGAGCAGGACGAAGTAGAACAACTTGCTCGTCCAAGTTTGTCCATATTAAATCGTTTGACCTATGAAGTAACAGAAATCGCCTTGGATTTACCAGGTATCAATTTGGAGTTTTAATGCATGAAATTAGCCGTAATTACTGATTCGTCAGCATATTTGGATAGCAAAGTCATCGAAAATGAGCATTTATTTATCTTAGATATTCCCGTTAGTATTGACGGGGTTGAGTACATCGAAGGAAAGAATCTTTCTGCTAGCGAATTTTATCAAAAAATGGCAGCCTCTAGTGAATTACCAAAGACCAGCCAACCGAGTATCGCCAGCTTAGTGAACACTCTGTCTTTAGTAGAAGGGCAAGGTTATACTCATGTTATTGGTCTGTTTTTATCGAGCGGCATTTCTGGCTTTTATCAAAATATCCAGTATTTGAAAGATGAATTTCCAAGTTTAGAAATTGCTTTTCCAGATTCAAAAATCACAAGTGCGCCGCTTGGAATGATGGTGGAGCATATTTTAAACTGGGCTGAACAAGGGTTAGCGTTTGAGCAAATTCTGAGCAATCTTGACGTTCAAATCAAGGGAATTGGTGGCTTCATCATGGTAGATGACTTAAATCATTTGGTGAAAGGCGGTCGTTTGTCGAATGGCGCTGCAATTCTGGGAAACTTGCTCAGTATCAAACCAATTCTTTACTTTAATGACGAGGGCGGCATTGAGGTTTATGAAAAGATTCGTACCGAGAAAAAAGCTACGAAACGCCTGATTGAGATTGTCAAAGAGCAAACTGCACAAGGAAATTACCAAGTGATGATTATTCATGGAAATGCACTGGAAAAAGCAGAACATTTACATCAATTATTGTTAGAAGATAGTGTTTCTGGAGAGATTCCGATTGCGACATTTGGTAGTGTGATTGGAACTCACTTGGGTGCTGGAAGTATTGCCTTAGCCTATATTCCGATTATTTAAGGAGGATTCCATGAGTATAAAGGTTATTATTGCTGGTTTCAAAGGAAAAATGGGACAAGCTGCTTATAACATGGTGACAGAAGATCCTGCATTAGAGCTCGTTGGATTGCTTGACCCACTTACTCCAGAAAAAGAAGTAGCTGGTGTTCCCGTTTTTAATCAGAAAGAAGATTTGAGTGGCATAGAAGCGGATGTATGGGTTGATTTTACAACTCCTAAAGTGGCGTATGAAAATACTCGTTTTGCATTAGAGCATGGTTTTGCACCTGTGGTCGGAACGACTGGATTTACATCGGATGAAATCAAAGACTTAGTTGAGTTTTCTCGTCAAAAAGAGCTAGGAGGCTTGATTGCTCCTAATTTTGCTGTGGGAGCGGTTCTTTTGATGCAATTTGCAACGCAAGCAGCTAAATATTTTCCAGATGTGGAAATCATTGAATTACATCATGATCAGAAAAAGGATGCGCCGAGTGGCACAGCGATTAAAACAGCTGAATTGATCAGCAAGGTTCGCCCCAAGAAGCATCAAGGTGCAATGGACGAAAAAGAGTTATTACAAGGAGCACGTGGTGCAGAAATGGACGGCATGCGCATTCATTCGGTTCGTTTACCAGGATTGGTGGCTCATCAAGAAGTAATCTTTGGCGGTCAAGGTGAAGGACTGACACTTCGTCATGATTCGTACGATCGTAAGTCTTTCATGACGGGGGTGAATTTAGGTATTAAGGAAGTGGTCAAGAAAAAAGAGCTTGTCTACGGATTGGAATATTTGTTATGAGATTAAAAAATCTGCCTTCTGAATTTCAGGAGGCTTTACCAGTATTAAAGAAGATTAAGAATGCCGGTTTTGAGGCGTACTTTGTCGGTGGTTCAGTCCGCGATGCTTTATTGAATCGACCGATTCATGATGTGGATATTGCGAGTTCTAGTTATCCAGAAGAAACCAAACGTATTTTTGAGCGAACGATTGATGTCGGTATTGAGCATGGGACAGTTTTAGTCTTAGAAGATAATCATGAATACGAAGTGACGACTTTTCGGACAGAGGATATCTATGTAGATTATCGCAGACCGAGCAATGTCACGTTTGTTCGTTCTCTCGAAGAAGATTTAAAACGGCGCGATTTCACGATCAATGCTTTGGCTTTGGATGAAGCAGGGAATGTGATTGATTTATTTGAAGGGTTGGCTGATTTAGAAAATCAGATCTTACGTGCTGTAGGAATACCTTCGGAACGTTTCAACGAAGACGCTTTGCGCATTATGCGAGGATTTCGTTTTCAGGCATCCTTAGGCTTTTCATTAGATACAGACACATGTAATGCTATGAAACTGTGTGCTCCGTTATTAGAAAAAATTTCTGTAGAGCGGATTTTTATTGAATTTGACAAATTACTGACAGCGTCTTATTGGCGTAAAGGATTGAAAAGTCTGCTTGCCAGTGGTGCAACAGACTATTTGCCTGACATGCGCAGCAGCCAATCTCAGTTGGAAACGATGTTTGATGTTAAAGCAGATTTTCAATTTACGAGTTCAGAGCAAGCTTGGGCTACTCTTTTAATGACTCTTCAAGTAAAAAATGTTAAAAAATTCCTCAGGCATTGGAAAACTTCAAATGAATTTCAAAAGCGCATAGAGCAAATTGTCACGATTTATAATATTCGCCAAAGGCATTTTCTGGATAAGGAAGAATGCTATCGTTTTGAACTGGAACTGATGATACAAGCAGAAGAAATTCGTCAAGCACAGGGATTAGCTGTTGATTTTGAAAAGATTCATTCTACTTATGATTCACTAACGATTCATGATAAACATGAAATTGTCGTCAATGGCGGTCTGTTAATCAAAGAATTTGGCTTTAAGCCGAGTCCTGCTTTAGGACAGCTCTTGACTGAGATTGAGTCGGCTATTGTGAATGGTGCTTTGGACAACCGTCTTGAAGCTATCTTAGCTTTTGTAGAGGAGAGAAGATGAGTGACTTTATTGTTGAAAAGTTGACTAAAACGGTGGGAGATAAGACTGTTTTTAAAAACATTTCCTTTATTATTCATGGTTTGGATCGGGTTGGCTTGATTGGGGCTAATGGAACTGGAAAAACGACTCTTTTGAATGTTCTGTCTGGAAAATCTGGATTTGATGGGGACGTTAATCCTTTTTCAGCTAAATCGGGCTATAAGATTGGCTACTTAACCCAAGAACCGCACTTTGATGACGACAAAACGGTACTAGATACGGTTTTATCAAGCAATCTGCGAGAAATGCAGCTCATTCGTGAGTATGAGTTATTGCTGTCTAACTATGATGAAAGCAATCAATCTCGTTTAGAGAAGATTATGGCTGAAATGGATGCTCTTCAAGCATGGGAAATTGAAAGTCAAGTTAAGACGGTTTTGTCGAAGCTAGGTTTGACCGACTTATCTGCTAAGGTCGGCGACCTGTCAGGTGGTTTGCGACGCCGCGTGCAATTAGCGCAAGTCTTGTTAGGAGACGATGACTTATTGCTCCTTGACGAGCCGACCAACCATTTGGATATTGATAGTATCGAATGGCTGACGAATTTTTTGAAGAATTCCAAAAAAACGGTTCTCTTCATTACCCATGACCGTTATTTTTTAGACCATGTTTCGACGCGGATTTTTGAATTGGACAGCGGAGATTTGCTTGAATATCAAGGAAATTATCAAGATTACGTCCGTTTGAAAGCAGAACAAGACGAGCGAGATGCTGCCCTTCTCCATAAAAAACAACAGCTTTATAAGCAGGAATTGTCCTGGATGCATCGCCAGCCACAGGCTAGAGCAACCAAGCAGCAAGCTCGAATCAATCGTTTTCAAGATTTGAAAAAGGATTTGTCTGATCAAGCGACTCAGAAAGACTTAGAAATGAATTTCGAGACCAGTCGTATTGGGAAGAAAGTGATTGAATTTAAAGATGTGGGCTTTGCTTATGGTGACAAGAAGATTCTTTCTCATTTCAATTTGTTAGTTCAAAATAAAGATCGGATTGGGATTGTGGGGGATAATGGTGTTGGAAAATCCACCTTGCTCAATCTAATTGCTGGGAAATTAGCACCTCAATCTGGTCAACTGACCATTGGTGAGACAGTTCGTGTGGCTTATTTCTCACAGCAAATTGAAGGGTTGGATGAGTCCAAACGCGTTATCAATTTCTTGCAGGAGGTCGCAGAAGAAGTTAAGACATCTGCGGGGACGACATCAATTGCCGAACTCTTGGAACAATTTCTCTTTCCTCGTTCCACTCATGGAACTTTGATTGAAAAATTATCCGGAGGAGAGAAAAAGCGGCTCTATCTTCTCAAGTTATTGTTGGAAAAGCCGAATGTTTTGCTGTTGGATGAGCCGACTAATGACTTAGATATTGCGACATTAACGGTGCTGGAAAACTTTTTGCAAAGCTTTGCCTGCCCAGTTATGACTGTTAGTCACGATCGGTATTTCCTTGATAAAGTAGCAGATAAGATTTTAGCCTTTGAAGAGGGAACTATCAGAGAATATTTCGGTAATTATACTGATTATCTGGATGAAAAGGCGTTTGAGCTAGAGAGCTCTGCCATTTACCAAAAGTCGGAAAAGGAAAAAGTAGCAAAAGTGCGAGAGGAAAAGAAGCGCTTAAGCTACTTTGAAAAACAGGAGTGGGAGTCTATTGAGGGAGATATAGAGAAGCTTGAGGAGGACATTGCAGCTATTGAGCGGGAAATGCAGGAATATGCTTCGGACTTCGGTCGGCTCGCTGAACTCCAAAAAGAGTTGGATAGCAAAAACGATTTACTTTTGGAGAAATATGAGCGCTATGAATACTTGAGCGAGTTAGTATAGAATTGACTACTGTTTATAATGTGTGTCGAGTATGATTGCATTTTTAAACAAGGTCTATTTACAAGTCCTATAAAATTTGGTATAATATCAACTAATTAAATAAGAATCCGCAAGACTAGTAGCTTAGGGGAAGTTTGACAGGGAGAAGAGCCAGAGACTGAGAGCTCTTTAGATGAAAACTAGGTGAATTCACTTGCAATAGGATTGAGAATTAAGGTCTGGGAAACCAGATAAAAACGGATGGTACCGCGTGTCAACGCTCCGCTTATGGAGTTTGGCATGCGGTCTTTATATTTGGAGGAATTATGTCAACCATTGAAGAACAATTAAATAAGCTTAGAGAAGAAACTCTGGCGTCGTTGAAAAAAATCTCGACTGAAAATGAAAAAGAAATGCAAAATCTACGAGTTTCTGTTCTTGGGAAAAAAGGCTCTTTAACAGAGATTTTAAAAGGAATGAAAGACGTCTCTGCCGATATGCGTCCGATTATCGGGAAGCATGTCAATGAAGTGCGTGATATTTTGACTGCTGCTTTTGAAGAATCTGCAAAGCTATTAGAAGAGCAAAAAATTACCAATCAGTTGGCGAATGAGTCAGTAGATGTCACCCTTCCTGGTCGGAAAATTCCTGCTGGGAATCGTCATGTTCTTAGCCAAACAAGTGAAGAAATTGAAGATATTTTTATCGGCATGGGCTATCAAGTCGTAGATGGTTTTGAAGTCGAAACAGACTATTACAACTTTGAGCGGATGAATTTACCAAAAGACCACCCCGCGCGTGATATGCAGGATACTTTCTACATTACAGAAGAAATTTTACTGCGGACTCACACTAGTCCGGTTCAAGCTCGAGCGATGGATGCACATGATTTTTCTAAAGGACCTTTGAAGATGATTTCGCCAGGGCGTGTGTTCCGACGGGATACGGACGATGCGACGCATTCTCATCAATTTCATCAAATTGAAGGTTTGGTTGTCGGGAAAAATATTTCTATGGCAGACCTTCAAGGAACATTGCAGCTCATTGTGCAAAAAATGTTTGGAGAAGACCGCAGTATTCGTCTGCGTCCGTCTTATTTCCCATTTACAGAGCCGTCTGTTGAGGTGGATGTTTCTTGCTTTAAATGCGGTGGGCAAGGATGCAATGTCTGCAAAAAGACTGGCTGGATTGAAATTATGGGAGCTGGAATGGTACACCCACGCGTCCTTGAAATGAGTGGCATTGATGCTGATGTTTATTCTGGTTTTGCTTTTGGGCTGGGTCAAGAACGGGTGGCTATGTTGCGCTACGGTATCAATGACATTCGTGGCTTCTATCAAGGTGATGTTCGTTTTTCAGAACAATTTAAATAAATGCTATGTTAGTAAAAGTAAAAGAAGAACAGGCTGAAGTTCTACGAGAACTGGAAGTGCAAACCTATCAAGAAACTTTCGGCCCTTATATCAAAGCGGAAGATATGCAAGATTATTTTACCCATGAACTCTCCCTTGAGCAGATTCAGAAGGATTTGGCGCAAGTAGAGTCGGAGACTTATTTTGCACTAGATGAGAAAGAAAAGATTGTTGGTTTGCTCAAATTTAACTGGGGGCAAGCACAGACTGAGCCCGTAGAGGCAGAGCACTCAATGGAGAATGCTTTTGAGGTTCATCGGATTTATGTTTTGAAATCTCATCAAGGACAGGGTTTTGGCAAGGAAATGTTTGATTTTGCTATGCAAGAAGCTGTCAAACGTGGCTTTTTCTGGGTTTGGTTAGGTGTTTGGGAAAAGAATTTTAAGGCACAAAACTTTTACTTTAAATATAGTTTTAAACGTTTTAGTGAGCATGAATATGCGACTGGTGAAACGGTTGATATTGACTGGCTCATTCGGAAAGAATTAAATTAAGCGAAAAAGCACTTGGCTTGGGCACTTGTCCCAGCCTCAAAAAGAAAGGAAGTAATATGAGACAAAATTTTTGAGCAGAAACAGTAGCTCTCAAAGATTTCTATGCACTCATATAGATGAATTATGCTAGTAAGTTATAAATGGTTAAAAGAACTAGTTGACGTAACTGTTCTGAGTGAAGAATTAGCTGAAAAAATGTCAACGACAGGGATTGAAGTAGAAGGGGTTAGCTCTCCTGCTGATGGATTGTCAAAAATTGTAGTTGGTGAAGTGGTCAGCTGTGAAGAGGTTCCTGAGACGCACTTACATGTGTGTCAAGTGAATGTTGGAGAAGAAGCGCTTCGACAAATCGTTTGCGGCGCTCCAAATGTACGAGCAGGAATCAAGGTTATGGTAGCTCTTCCAGGAGCTCGTATTGCAGATAATTACAAGATTAAAAAGGGAAAAATCCGTGGGTTAGAATCCCTTGGAATGATTTGTTCCCTTGGAGAATTAGGCATTTCGGACTCGGTTGTTCCAAAAGAATTTTCCGATGGTATTCAAATTTTGCCAGAAGAAGCTGTACCGGGGGATTCCGTTTTTCCTTATCTTGACTTGGATGATGAAATTATTGAGCTTTCTATCACACCGAACCGTGCAGATGCGCTTTCAATGCGTGGAGTAGCGTATGAGGTAGCAGCTATCTACGACAAGTCGGTTCATTTTAAAGATTTTCCGTTGTTGGAAACACAAGAGCAAGCTGGAGAACAACTTTCTGTTGCGATTGAAACGGACAAGGCTCCTTTTTATGCAGCACGTATTTTGGAAAATGTAACCATTGCTCCAAGTCCGCAATGGCTTCAAAATCTGCTTATGAATGCAGGGATTCGTCCTATCAATAATGTAGTAGATGTGACAAATTATATTCTACTTTACTTTGGACAACCAATGCACGCCTTTGATTTAGATACTTTTGAGGGCAATCAAATTGTAGTGCGCGAAGCGTGTGCGGGCGAAAAATTAGTAACTCTTGATGACGAAGAGCGCGAATTAGAAATGAGCGATCTTGTGATTGCGGTAGCAGATAAGCCAGTCGCTCTTGCTGGTGTCATGGGTGGAGCTGCAACGGAAATTTCTTCTCAATCAAGCCGTGTAGTGCTTGAAGCAGCAGTTTTTGACGGAACTTCCATTCGTAAGACGAGCGGACGTCTCAATCTTCGTTCAGAATCATCCTCTCGTTTTGAAAAAGGAATTAACCTAGCGACAGTAACAGAAGCTCTAGATGCTGCGGCTAGCATGATTGCAGACCTTGCAGGTGCAACGGTACAAGCCGGTATCGTCTCAGCGGGTCAAGTGGACACATCAGATGTTGAAATTGTTTCAACATTATCAGATGTCAATCGTGTACTTGGGACGGAATTAACTTATACAGATATTGAAGATGTTTTCCGTCGCCTTGGTTTTGGTCTTACTGGCGATGCAGAGAAATTCACAGTCAGCGTACCACGCCGTCGTTGGGACATTCACATTGAAGCAGACCTTTATGAGGAAATTGCGCGTATCTATGGTTATGATAAATTACCAGCAACTCTTCCAAAAGGTGACGGAACAGCTGGTCAATTGACAGAAACCCAAAAACTTCGTCGCAAAGTTCGTACAGTTGCAGAAGGTGCTGGATTGACAGAAGTTATCACCTATGCTTTGACTACTCCTGAAAAAGCTGTGCAATTTAGCACTAATCCAAGTAACTTGACAGAGCTGATGTGGCCGATGACAGTAGATCGCAGCGTTCTTCGTCAAAATATGGTAGCTGGCATTTTGGATACTGTTGCCTATAATGTAGCACGTAAAAATAAGGATTTGGCTCTGTATGAAATCGGAAAAGTCTTCGAGCAAACGGGGAATCCACAGGAAGAATTGCCAACTGAAATCAACAGCTTTGCCTTTGCTTTGACAGGTTTGGTTACTGAAAAGGATTTTCAAACTCCAGCTGTACCAGTTGATTTCTTTTATGCAAAAGGAATTTTGGAAGCACTTTTTGACCGTCTGGGTCTAAAAGTAGAGTACACAGCGACACAAGCATTAGCTGGTATGCACCCAGGTCGTACAGCGACTATTTCACTAGACGGACAAGTCGTTGGTTTTGTCGGTCAAGTTCATCCAGTAACTGCTAAGGATTATAATATCCCAGAAACGTATGTAGCAGAAATCAACTTGACAGCGATTGAACAAGTAATGCAACCAGCAAAACTATTTGTAGAAATTACCAAATTCCCAGCTGTAACACGTGATATAGCACTGCTTCTGAAAGCAGAAATCAGTCACAAAGAGGTGGTTGCAGCTATTGAGGCTGCTGGTATGAAACGCTTGACAGATATCAAATTATTTGACGTCTTCTCAGGTGAAAAACTGGGACTCGGCATGAAATCAATGGCTTACACCTTAACTTTCCAAAATCCAGAGGATACTCTGGAAGATGAGGAAGTAGCTCGTTATATGGAAAAAATCCAAAAGTCTCTTGAAGTAACGATTGGTGCAGAAGTGCGGTAAGACATGAAAAGCTCCTAAATTGAAGTTTAGGAGTTTTTTCTTGTAGTAATATAATGTATAATAAGGAAAAGTTTTATATCGGAGGAGAAAATGACAGTTTTTACACAACTTTGGAAAGCATTTTCCAATTTACCAGAAGTGACAGCGATTGCCTTAGGCGGATCTCGTAGCGGAGAAACTTATGATGAGACTTCGGACTATGATTTATATATTTACTGCACGAGCATTCCAGATGAAGACAGTCGGAAGTTGATTTTGACCCAATATTGTTCTTATATGGAAATAAGCAATCAATTTTGGGAATTGGAAGACGACTGTACCTTAAATAATGACATTGATATTGATATTCTTTATCGGAATATTCGTGATTTTGCGCGAGATATTGAAAATGTCGTCGAAAAGCACCAAGCAGGAAATGGCTACACCACTTGCTTTTGGCACAATTTAAAAACCTGCAAGATTCTTTATGATGCTAATGGAGAGTTCGGAAAATTGAAAAAACGGTTTGACGTTCCTTTTCCTCCAAAATTAAAAGACAACATCATTTCACGAAATTTCAGTCTGTTAACCGGGCATTTGCCATCCTATGATACGCAGATTTTAAAAGCAGCAAAACGAAAAGACCTTGTCAGTGTCAATCACCGTATTGCAGCCTTTTTAGAATCCTATTTTGACATAATTTTTGCAGTTAATGAATTGACCCACCCCGGCGAGAAGAGAATGATATCATATGCAGCAGCACATGCGAACCTTCTTCCTAATCAATTTGAGCAATCTTTAAATACTTTACTAATGAGCATTACTGCTAGCCCTGAAATTCTTGAAAAACAATTAAGGGAAATTATTGCAAATTTAGAAGAAATTTTATCGTAAAATTCTCTGCCAATTGAGTTGTTAAGTACTAAAAAACGACCCAAGCCGTTTTTTAGTGCTTTTGATTTACAACTGTAAAAGTAGTATAATGTCACATATTTTAAAGAACTATTTAAAGGGAGAGAAAAATGAATCGTCAAGTAATGGGTAAAGAGCGTTTGGGAGCTTTTATTGATGCGGTGATTGCTATTATTATGACCATTTTGGTATTGGAACTGGAAAAGCCGAAAACCTTTGATTTACAAGGTCTATGGGAGTTCCGAACTAATTTTTTTGCCTATGGATTGTCCTTTTTCTGGCTTGGGGCTATGTGGACAAACTTTCACTCTTCATCGCAGGTAGTGGAGAAAATTAGTCAAAAAACAGTCTGGACTGCTATAATCATGCTTTTCTTTTCATCATTTTTCCCTTATACAACAAAATTAGTGGCTTCAAATTTTAACAATGCTATCTTAGATGAATTAAAAAAACTAGAGACAGAAGAAATTATCATTCGTCATGACGATAGACATACCTATGATTCTTTAACAGATTCTGCTCTTTCTGTTTCACAGACTTCGCAAAGTACCATGCTTGTGCCTAGACCAACTGTCATGGAAGTTGAAAAGTATTTGCAAGAGTGGGCTAACCTTGAAAGCTATAAATTACAAGAAACGGCATTAGATCGCTTGTTTTTTGAACTATCACCGAAAAATACAGATATTTCAGATATTCTGTTAAAGGTTGCAACACTAAATGACTTTTATAGTACTAATATTTTTTCAATATTTCCTGTAGCAAAACATATTTTATCACTTGACATTGATGAGAGGTTAAAGAGTGGTGATATTTTTCTAGTAAATGAAATTCAAAATATAACCATAAAAGAAGGTGTGCAGCGAAAATTCTATTCTTTTGCAACTAAGTATTGCTCGCATCACAATCCTTTAGCGTATCCCATATACGATAGTTATGTTGAAAAGGTCTTGAAGTACTTTAGAAAAACAGATCATTTTGCAAAGTTTAAGAATGCTGATTTAAAGGATTACCAGCAATTCAAAAATCTAATTCTAACCTTTAGAAGTTATTACGGACTAGAGCAATTCAATCTTAAACAAATAGACCAATATTTATGGCAGCTGGGAAAAGAATATTTTCCAAATAATTATAAATAGTTTGTATCCCCTAGAAAGGAAAACGACAAAATTGCATTACAAATTTCTACTATTCGATCTTGACCACACCTTGTTAGATTTTGATTTAGCGGAGGATTTGGCTTTGACTGCTTTTCTAAAAGAGCAGGGTGTGGCTGATATTCAGGCTTATAAAGACTACTATATTCCTATGAATAAAGCTCTTTGGCGGGACTTGGAACAGGAAAAACTGACCAAATCTGAGCTGATTAACACACGCTTTTCTCGTCTCTTTAACCACTTTGGTGTGGATAAGGACGGTGTTGAGTTGGCTCTCCATTACCAGCAACATATTGCCCAGCAAGGTCAGACCTATACTGGAGCTAGTGAGCTCTTGGATGTTTTGACAGAGGCAGATTATGAACTTTACGCTGCTACCAATGGTATCGGCTTCATTCAGACTGGTCGACTGGCTCGTTCGGATATCTCCCCCTATTTTAATCAGATTTTCATCTCTGAGCAACTCCACACGCAAAAACCCGATGCTCTATTTTTTGAAAAAATAGCAGAGCTAATACCAAATTTTGACAAAAATCGAACTCTAATGATTGGAGATTCTTTGACAGCAGACATAACGGGCGGGAACAATGCAGGCATTGATACGGCTTGGTATAATCCTAAAAGGTTGAGTAATCATACGCAAGCGAAACCGACTTATAATTTTCAGTCCTATCAGGATTTGTTGGATTTGCTGATAAAATAATAAGACAGAGATCATACCACCTCTGTCTTATTATTTTATAGTTTATTTTCGTGCTATCCAAGCCATTAGAGTAGAAGCTAGAATGGCTAGAAAAATAATGACTACCATGGCTTTAGGAGTGCCATCTGAAAAAAGAGCGAGGAGCAAGGAAGAAAGAATCCCACTTCCGTATTGGAGAGAGCCAAGTAGAGCGGCTGCTGAACCTGTCATCGAATCCTCTGCGCTATTGAGAGCTGCGGCATTTGAACATGCTGCAACGATATCATTGGTACTAAAAATGAGAAGCATAGGAAAGACGACTGCCCAAAGACTACGAAAATTTCTAATATTAAACAGTAGTAGTAAAAGAGCAAAAGCAAGAGCACAGCTAGTGGCAATGTGCAAGAGATTTCGTAGAGAAAAACGATCAACTAACCGACGATTAAGCATACTGATGATTGAAACCCCGATAATATTGATACCGAAGAAAACACCGTAATGTTCTGCTTTGTCGCCGTTTTCTTCTCTTCTCTTTTACTCATGAACTTTTCCTATTTTTTAAAAACTTTTTCCATGATGGTTTCTTGTGGTTTAAAACCTTGATGTTCATAAAATCGTAAGGCACCAGCGTTATCATTCCATACATTAAGGGTTAAGTTGTAACAGTCCATTTCTTGGGCAAATTCTTCTGCAAAACGGCAAAGCTGCTCACCAATTTTTTGACCACGAGCACTTTCATCAACGCAAAGGTCTTCAATGAAAAGTGTTTTGATAGGTGTCAATACGAGACTGTGTGGTTCTTTAATGATGCAAAAGAGGTGACCCAAGATTTTACCTTCTTCATTTTCATAGACAAAGATTGGTGTATGTTCTTGAGACATCAGTGTTTTCAATTGTTCATCGTTGAATTTGCGACTACTCTCTTGGAAAATGTCTGGTCGGACGTTGTGATGAACAAGCAAGATTTGCTCTAAGAGATTATTGAGTGCTGGAATATCGCTTGGGACTGCTTTTCTAATAGGCATGGTGAGCTCCTTTTGGTGACCGTCGGTTATTTTCTTTTAAAATATAATAGGACTGTTGGTCATTTTTGTCAAGAAGAAAATGAAAAAATCTTTTTGAGCAATGTAAAAAGAACCCACAACACGTGAGTTCTAATAATGGGAGTGAGACAACTTTATCAATTTTTAAAGTAGGGATGATCTTTTAAGCTTTTAAAAATAGGTCTACTGATAAAACTAATTGCAATCAGTTTTATGAGATCTGGTAAAATGAAGGGGATGACTCCGACTGTAATAGCTTTATCAAGTTGAAAAACTGCTAGAAACATTAAACCAAGTACACCACCGACAAAAACCAAAGCATCTCCGAGTAGGTTTGATACGAGTATCGTTAAAAAGCTGCTATTTTTGGAAGTTAGACTAGCTGTTACTAGGGCGTAGAACAAATAAAACCAGAGATAACCTGCATTTGGACCGACAAGTGCTTGAAATCCACCGTTTCCTCCTGCAAAGACAGGAAGACCAATAGCGCCTAAGAGAAGATAAAGAGCGACTGCTAATAGAGCTTCTTTTCGATGAAAAATAGTAGCCACTAAGCCAATTGCCATATTTTGCAAAGCAAAAGGAACTGGACCGATAGGAATAGTAATCTGAGCAAAAACGGCTATCAAAGCTGCGCCAATTGCTGGTAAAACGAGTGTAAATGATTTTTTCATAATTGTAACCCTTTATTTTATAATATGGTAACTATTATAGAACAAATAAAAAAAATGTCAAGGGTTAAATAAAAAGGCAAAAGCATAGACTGAATTCACCTTTTTTCAAAATGTTTACTTTTTCTGAGATATTACTTTTTTTTATTTTTACTGCGAAGGAATAATATCAAAATTGCAATTAGTCCAAAGACATTTAAAAAGATAAATAAGACAGTTGTTAGAATTATTTTGGTCTTTTGCATAAAAGCACTTCCTCGTAAAATCGCTTTAATATTATCATAACAAAATGTATCTCTTTATCAACTAAAAAATCATAGGAAAAAGGAGAGGTTGGGCAAAAATTGTCCCACTCCCTAGCAGATAGTATGAAAGAATAAGTTATGGAATGAGAAGAAGTTATCGTGTAAACTAAAATAGTCAGAAGCGCTGATTGCAATTCTGAGTATTGAGATAAAGTGGGAAAATTTTTGGGAGTAAGACATTTATGATGCTCAACGCATGGTGACAAACTCTTCTGAACCGGTTGGGTGAATGGCGACAGTCGCATCAAAATCTGCTTTGGTAGCTCCCATTTTAATAGCAACAGCAAAACCTTGAATCATCTCATC
Organism: Streptococcus sp. HMSC073A12; assembly: GCF_001812815.1. NCBI lineage: Bacteria > Bacillati > Bacillota > Bacilli > Lactobacillales > Streptococcaceae > Streptococcus > Streptococcus sp. HMSC073A12. The sequence goes on from NZ_KV810539.1 coordinate 24,213, forward strand.
AACACCGTAGCCAATAGCGTGGAGACCAATGACTTTCTCATCTGGTCCAGTTGTAATGAGCTTGAACTTGGCTTGTTGTCGGTGTTGGGTGACAGCTGAATACATGGAAGCAAAGTTAGAAGTGTAAATATGGATATTTTCTGCTCCGTATTGTTGAATTGCCTGCTCTTTGGTCAAGCCAACTGTTCCAATCGCTGGGTGAGAAAAGACAACAGTTGGAATGTTAGAATAATCCATTTTAGCTTCAGTTTTTCCATTAAATAAGCGCTCGGCTAAGGTACGACCTGCTTTGATAGCAACAGGGGTTAATTCTTTTTCGCCTGTAACATCTCCTAGAGCATAAATACCCGATGTTGTTGTATTTTGAAATTCGTCAACTGCTATAAAACCACGAGAATTTAGGGTAACACCAGCCGCTTCTAAATTCAACCCTTTGGTGTTTGCAGTCCGCCCAGTTGCCCAGATGACGTGTTGAACGGTGTGGCTCGTTCTGTCCTCGAAGGTAATACGAATCGCTCCGTTTTCAAGTTTTTCAAGCCTTTCTGGTATTTTGTGCGTATGTAGAGTAGGACCTGATTTCTTCATTTCTTCCACAAGACCATCAATGATATAAGAATCAAAGTTGCGGAGAGGACGATCTCGACGAACGAAAAGGTCTGTTTTTACACCCAGAGCATGAAGGAGTCCGGCTAATTCAACTGCAATATAACCAGCACCAAGAATGGCAACAGATTGAGGGAGTTCTTCCCATGCAAAAACATCGTCAGAGGTTTCACCTAATTCTGCTCCGGAAATAGCTGGAATATGCGGATGAGCGCCTGTCGCAATGACAATGTGCTTGGCTTGGATAAGCTCGCCGTTGACTTCAACTGTATGGCGGTCTATGAATTTGGCGCGACCTTCAATCAACTCAACGCCATTTCGATTGAAACTATTATTGTAAGAATTATGGGCACGATCAATATAGGCTTCGCGATTCTTCCGAAGCGTCTTAAAGTCAAACTGCTGATTATCCGAAGTAAAACCATAGTCTGGTCCATAATCGCGAATGGCTTCGGCAATCTGGGCGCCATACCACATGATTTTTTTAGGAACACAGCCGACGTTGACACAGGTGCCCCCTAATTTCTTTTCTTCAATAACGGCAGCTTTTGCACCATGTTCTCCAGCACGGTTCATGGTTGCTATTCCTCCGCTACCGCCACCAATGGCAATGATGTCAAATGTTCTCATACGAGTCTCCTTTTTATCTGTAGTATGAAATTATTGTAACGTTTTTAGAAAATGATTGCAAAAATCTGCTACAAAAATTGATGAAAGGCTTGATTATTCAATCGTATTATTGTATTATATATTTAACACAATATAAAATAACTAGAAAGAAGGGAGACGGATGTTAAAAGAGTAAAGGATTTCTTATAGATGTTATCTTATTTTTAATCGTATGTGTTATAATATAAAAATAGACCGTTTTCATCAGGAGGAGAAAGAGATGAAAAAATTGAAAAAGTGGCAGTTGTACAGCTTGATTGGTGTAACTGTGGTCGTCGTTTTAGGAGCGATAGGTACGATGTTATTGTTTAATGGTAATAGTACTACTGATAAAGATAAAGAAGAAACGATTCAAGTGCAGAAAGCAAAAGAAGGGTCAGTTGCTTCATCTGTTTTGCTGTCAGGAAATGTTGCGACTAACAATGAGCAATATGTCTACTATGACGGGACAAAGGGGGATTTGGATAATGTTCTTGTAAATGTTGGAGATCAAGTTACAGCCGGACAAGCTTTAGTTCAATACAAGAGTGTTGAAGCACAAGCTGCATATGATGCTGCTGTTCGTGCTTTAAACAAGATTGATCGCCAAATTTATGATTTGAAAACGTATGGAACAACTGTTGATGTGACGGGTGATGAAGCGGCAGATAATAAAACAACTGCGTCTGCAAAACGTTCGGTGGATTCTCAATTAAACGATTTGCAGGACAATCGCGCAGATGCTGTGGACAATATCAATAAAGCACAGGCATTACTAGATGCAACGACTGTCACCAGTACAAATAATGGAACTGTAGTAGAAGTCAATCGTGATGTTTCTAAATCTACGACAGGTACTAATCAAACACTCGTTCATATTGTCAATAACGGCAACCTCCAAGTGAAGGGAGAATTATCTGAGTACAATCTGGCAAATCTTTCGGTCGGGCAAGAAGTAACAATTACGTCCAAGGTCTATCCAGATAAGAAATGGACTGGGAAAATCAGCTATATCTCAAATTATCCAAAAGACAGTCAAAATACAGCAGCAGCTGGTACAGGTACTGCAAATTCAGGAGCAAAATACCCCTATACAGTAGATATTACAAGCGAAATTGGTGATTTGAAGCAAGGATTTTCCGTCAATGTTGAAGTAAAAAACAATACAAGAGGGATTCTAGTTCCGGTCAGCAGCGTTGTTTCTGAAAACAATAAAAACTATGTTTGGACACTAGAAAAAGGAACTGCAAAAAAAGTGCAAGTGATACTAGGAAATGCAGATGCTAAAAATCAAGAAATCTCATCTGGTTTGACAAAAGATAGTAAAGTTATCACCAATCCAACAGATAGCTTGAAAGACGGTCAAGAGGTGAAATCGTATGAAGAAACTCATTGATTTAAAAAATGTTAGCAAAAGTTACCGCAATGGAGATCAAGAGCTTCAAGTTTTGAAAGATGTTCATTTAGAAGTTGAAGAAGGTGAATTTGTTGCGATTATGGGGCCTTCTGGCTCAGGAAAGTCAACCTTGATGAATATCATTGGTATGTTGGATCGCCCAACGAGTGGCGAATATTACTTGGAAGGTGAAGAAGTTGCCAAGCTTAGTGAGAAAAAGCTAGCCAAAGTGCGTAATCAGCAGATTGGCTTCGTTTTCCAACAATTCTTCCTTTTGTCAAAATTAAATGCTCTTCAAAATGTAGAACTTCCTTTGATTTATGCAGGGGTTTCTCAATCCAAACGGAAAGCTTTAGCAGAGCAATATCTTAAAAAAGTTGAGTTAGAAACGCGGATGCACCATTTACCATCAGAACTTTCTGGTGGGCAAAAGCAACGGGTGGCTATTGCGCGTGCCTTGGTCAATCATCCTTCCATTATCTTAGCAGATGAGCCGACGGGAGCCTTGGATACCAAGACGGGTGAGCAAATTATGGAATTGCTGACGGAGCTAAATCGTGAAGGAAAAACCATTATCATGGTCACTCATGAGCCTGAGATTGCAGCCTTTGCAAAACGACAAATCGTTATTCGAGACGGTGTCATCTCGTCAGACAGTAAGAAAGGAGAAGCATGATGCAGAATTGGAAATTTGCAATCAACTCCATTATGGGGCATAAAATGCGCTCTTTCTTAACGATGTTGGGCATTATCATTGGTGTTATGTCTGTTGTGGTTATTGTGGCTCTAGGAAGTGGTATGTCCAATGCCTTCACAGATGTTCTGGGTGGTGCACAGCAAGATGTTTCCTTATTTTACTCACACAAGAGAAGTAAAAATGGTGATGGTGTTATGACGTATCAAGAGATGCGTGACGAAGCTGAAAGTGGAAATGGTGATGAGACAGTTTCGACAGAAGAAGAGCCTCAAATCCAAGAAGTTTGGGTCAAGCAGGCGGTTAATGATATTAACGGAATTGACAATTATTATGTTACAAATAACACAACCGCTACAGTAAATTATGGTAAGAAAAAGGCGGATAATATTCCTATAACAGGTATCAATTCCACTTACTTTACGGTAAAGAAATACCAAATCGTTGCAGGACGGACATTGAAATCAAATGATTATCAAACGTTTGCAAGAGTTGTATTACTGGATACGAAACTAGCTGATATTCTTTTTGGAGGTGCAGATAAGGCGCTCAATCAGATTGTCCAGCTAGGATCTAATAATTACCGTGTGATTGGGGTTTATAAAGATCCAAATGAAACGCGAAATCGCTTAGCCAATATGAACAACGGAAATTTACTAATGGCTAACACTCAGTTGGCAGCTGAATACAATGTTGCTGAGATTATGAATGTCGTGGTACATGTTAAAAAATTAGATGATGTGCTGAAAGACGGAAGTGCAGCTGCGCGCTTGATGACAAAATTGTCTGGTGTGAGAGAAGGCGAGTACCAGATGTTTGATCAAGCCAGTCAATTGGCTGCGATCCAAAGTCAGGTTGCCATTGTGCAAGTGGTTTTTGGAGCGATTGCCGGGATAGCACTTCTCGTTGGTGGTATCGGTGTCATGAATATTATGCTTGTATCGGTAACAGAACGAACCCGTGAAATCGGTCTTCGGAAAGCCCTTGGAGCCACACGTGGTAATATCTTGATGCAATTTGTCATTGAGTCAATGGTGTTGACAGCGATTGGCGGTTTGATTGGGCTTGCTTTAGCAGCTCTTATCGTGGCATTTATCGGTCATAGTTTGGATGCATTTTTCGGAGCTCCACCTACCATTACGACAGTATCTGCTGTCGGAAGTGTGCTCTTTTCTGCAACTATCGGGATTGTTTTCGGTATTTTGCCGGCTAATAAGGCTTCTAAATTGGATCCAATCGAATCCTTGCGTTATGAATAAAAAACTATCTTTTATAGTATGAGAAAGAACGTGTAAAAAAACTCCAACAGATACTCATTTTTCTAGTGAGTTATCCATTGGAGTTTTTATATGAAATGAATGATTTTTAGTGTGATACACGTTTGCGAGCTGCTTTTTTACGGTTTTCTTCGATGAAAGCTGCTTTCTTTTCTTCAGGTTCAATCACTTTTTTCTTGAATGTATAAACTGCACCTGCAACAGCAGCAACAGTACCAGCTACGCCAGTTACAACACCTTTAACAAATCCTTTAGCCATGAGATTTCTCCTTTTCTGAACTTTATTTATGTTATAATATATAGTAACGAAAAATTAAATTTTTTTCAAGGGAAAAGATGAAAACCAAGATAATTGTAATTGTAGGACCAACTGCTGTCGGAAAAACAGCTCTCAGCATAGACCTCGCAAAACGTTTCAATGGTGAGATTATTAGTGGTGATAGTCAGCAAGTTTATAGAAAACTGGACATCGGAACGGCTAAAGTCACTCCAGATGAGCAGGAGGAGATTCCTCATTATTTGATAGATGTACGGGAAGTGACCGAGTCTTATTCGGCTTTTGATTTTGTAAAGGAGTCCGAGGCTGCTATTGAGATGATTGTAGCAAAAGGGAAACTGCCGATTATTGCAGGCGGAACGGGGCTTTACATTCAAAGTTTGCTGGAAGGATATCATCTGGGTGGTTCAGCTTCTCATGAGGAGATTTTAGCTTATCGAGCCGAGCTAGATACTTTGAATGATGAGGAACTATTTGGCAAAATAGCAGAGCTTGGATTGGAAATTTCCCAGATTAACCGTAGGAGAGCTATGCGAGCGCTGGAAATTGCTCATTTTGGGAATGAACTTGAAAACAAACAGCCTGACTATGAAGCCCTGCTGGTTTGTCTGAACGATGACAGAGAAGTTCTTTATGAGCGTATCAATCAGCGAGTAGATCTAATGCTGAAGGCTGGTCTTTTAGAAGAGGCAAAGTGGCTCTATGACAACTATCCACATGTCCAAGCCAGCAAAGGAATTGGCTACAAGGAACTTTTCTCCTACTTTGCTGGAGAGTTGACCTTGGAGGAAGCTATCAATAAACTCAAACAAAATACTCGTCGCTTTGCCAAACGACAGCTAACCTGGTTTAGAAATCGCATGAATGCTACTTTTTATCAGGTCTCAGATCCGAATGCCCAAAAACGGATCATGCAGGATATAGAGGAATTTTTGAATGATTGAAACAGAAAAACAGCAGGAACGAGTGATCCTCATCGGAGTAGAATTGCAGGGGGCGGCTAATTTTGCTATGTCTATGGAAGAATTAGCCAGTTTAGCCAAGACTGCTGGTGCTCAGGTGGTTTCCTCTTACACTCAGAAACGAGAGAAGTATGACAGCAAGACTTTTGTTGGTGCTGGAAAATTAGAAGAAATCAAGCGTATGGTAGAAGCAGATGAGATTTCCACCGTCATTGTCAATAATCGTCTGACACCTCGCCAGAATATCAATTTGGAAGAAATTCTAGGGGTTAAGGTTATTGATCGCATGCAATTAATTTTGGATATTTTTGCTATGCGGGCTAGAAGCCACGAAGGAAAACTTCAAGTTCACTTGGCTCAACTTAAATATCTTTTGCCTCGCTTGGTCGGACAGGGGATTATGCTTAGCCGTCAGGCAGGGGGAATTGGTTCCCGCGGTCCTGGTGAAAGTCAGTTGGAACTCAATCGTCGTAGTGTTCGCAATCAGATCCACGATATTGAGCGCCAACTCAAAATTGTAGAGAAAAGCCGCGCAACTGTACGGGAGAAACGTCTGGACTCCAGTGTTTTTAAAGTCGGTCTGATTGGCTACACCAATGCTGGAAAATCTACCATTATGAATATCTTGACCAACAAGAGCCAATATGAGGCGGACGAACTCTTTGCTACTTTGGATGCGACAACCAAAAGTGTCAATCTGACAGGCAGGCTCAATGTGACCTTGACGGATACAGTCGGCTTTATTCAAGACTTACCGACCGAGCTAGTATCTAGCTTCAAATCTACTTTAGAAGAGAGCAAAAATGTGGACCTTTTGGTTCATGTGATTGACGCTAGCGACCCTAACCACGAAGAGCATGAAAAAACAGTCTTGGCTATTATGAAGGACTTGGATATGCTAGATATTCCTCGCTTGACCCTCTATAATAAAGCAGACAAAGTAGAGAATTTCACTCCAACCTTAACTCCCTATGCCCTGATTTCGGCGAAAAATGAAAATAGCAGAGCAATTTTGCAGAATGCTCTGTTGAATAAGATGAGAGAACTCTTTGTCCCTTTTCGTGTCAAGGTTAGTCCTAGCAAGGCTTATAAGTTACATGAATTAGAAAGTCTGGCAATCATTGATAAGAGAGAGTATCTGGAAGAAAGTGAAACAATTTCTGGCCATATAGCAGAAAAGAATAAATGGAGACTAGAAGAATTTTATGACTGATTATATCAAATTAGCACTTAAATATGGCGGTTTCACGAGCTTAGACCGTGTTTATCTAGGAAAGGTTTTGGACAAGTTGTCCGATTCGCAAAAGTTGACCTTTATCACACCACCGCCAAGTGTTATAAATGCGTATTTTTCGGAACTCTATCAAAAAAAGAGTCCGGAAGCTGCAACGGATTATTTTTTAGAATTAAGTAAAGAATTGGCTCTTTTTAACGACCACCCTAACTTTGAAGAGGAAAAGCCTTTTATTCGCTTGAATCTTTCAGGTAGGTCTTATGGTTTCTGCTTTGAAAATGAAGTCGAAACTGGCTTGATTTTTCCGGAAACTCCAGAGGAAATTGAGCCCAATTTGCTTTTTGAAATTGCTCAGATTTTTCCTAACTATCTGGTTTATGAAGAGGAAAATGTCATTCGGATGATACCAGCAATTCCTGAAGAAGTAGTCCAAAAGCAGCCGCTCTCTGCTCTGACAGATCTTTATAAGCTAGCAGATGGTCGCCTGAAACTGGAAGGGTACAATCAGGAAGAGCTAATCCAGTTGGCTCAAGACTATGCTGGTCAGCTTTACTATCGCTCGCAGAATCGCTCTGCTATGATTTATATTAAAGAAAAATAGAAAGAAAAATATGCAACTACAATTTTTAGGTACAGGAGCTGGTCAGCCTTCTAAGGCTCGGAATGTTTCTAGTCTGGTTTTGAAACTATTGGATGAAATCAATGAAATCTGGATGTTTGATTGTGGCGAAGGAACTCAGAATCGTATTTTAGAGACAGCGATTCGACCGCGCAAAATCAGAAAAATTTTTATTACTCATCTGCATGGGGATCATATTTTTGGCCTGCCGGGTTTTTTGGCTACTCGCTCTTTTCAGGCTAATGAAAAACAGACAGATTTGGAAATTTATGGACCAGTTGGCATCAAAAGTTTTGTCATGACAAGTCTGCGTGTGTCGGGGTCTCGCCTGCCTTATCGGATTCGTTTTCATGAGTTTGACGAAAAAAGTTTAGGGAAAATTTTAGAAACTGATAAATTTACAGTTTATGCAGAGAAACTAGACCACAGTATTTTTTGTGTGGGTTACCGCATTATGCAGAAAGATTTGGAAGGTACATTGGATGCTGAGAAATTGAAAGTCGCAGGTGTTCCTTTTGGCCCTCTCTTTGGTAAGGTAAAAAATGGAGAAGATGTAGTGCTAGAGGACGGGACGAAGATTATAGCAGCAGATTACATTTCAGCTCCGCGACCTGGGAAAATCATCACTATTCTAGGTGATACGCGTAAAACAAATGCCAGCGTGCGACTGGCTGTCAATGCAGATGTTTTGGTGCACGAATCCACTTATGGTAAAGGAGATGAGAAAATCGCTCGCAATCACGGTCACTCTACCAATCTACAAGCAGCAGAAGTTGCTAAAGAAGCTGGTGTCAAGCGCCTCCTTCTCAATCATATTAGCGCACGCTTTCTATCAAAAGATATAGGTCAAATGCGCAGAGATGCCAGTTCCATTTTTAAGAACGTTCACTTGGTCAAGGATTTAGAAGAAGTAGAACTATGAAATTTTGGCAAGGATAATTCTTAAAATTTAAAGGAAATAGGAAATCATGAACATATTATTTGTCAGACATGGGAAAGATTCTGATCAACACAGAGGTGGCTGGAGTCAGCTTGATTTGCTTCCTGAGGGGAAAAGAGAAGCCGAAGCTTTGGCGGATTATTTAGCACAACACAAAGAAGACTATCACTTTACGAAAATTATTACGAGTGATTTAAAAAGAGCTGAGACAACTGCAACAATTTTAGCAGAGACAATTCAACTGCCATTGGAGAAAGAAAGAGACTTACGCGAAACGAATAATGGCGATTTGGCAGGAATGTTAAATAGCGAGGCTGATCAAAAATTTCCTCGTCTTTATTTTAGAAGTCTTGCAATGGACGAACATTATCCAAATGGAGAAAGTCCGAGAGAATTTTATCAACGGATAAAAACTTGGTTTGAACTTTTTTTGAAGGAAAATCATAACTCAGATGAGACACAAATTGTGGTCACACATGGTGGAGTGATTAACATTATCTATCATTTAGTGAACCAGATAGAATGGACGAATAAAAGCAATCTATTCCACGTCAAACATTGCAGCATTAGTCTATTGAATACAAAAACGCTTGTTTTTGAGGTTGAAAACCAAACGGATTTTTTAGAAGAAAAATAAGGAGGACACATGCGAACAATTGTTATTACAGGGGCTAGTGGCGGTGTCGCTCAGGAAATGGTGAAGTTGTTGCCAAATGACCAGCTGATTTTAGTGGGACGCAGTCAAGAAAAATTAACAAAACTTTATTCAAATCATACGCATTGCGAATTCGTTGAGTTGGATATTACGGATTACAAAGCTTTAGAAGCTTTTACTTAAGAAATTTACCAGAAGTATGCTCAGGTGGATGTTCTAGTCAACAATGCTGGTTACGGGATTTTTGAAGAATTTGACAAGATTAGCAACGAGGATATTCATGCCATGTTTGAAGTTAATACCTTTGCTCTTATGAATCTATCTCGTCTCTTTGGGGAGAGAATGAAGCAAGCGGGACGTGGGTACATTGTTAATATTGTTAGTACAGCTGGGTTGATTGCTAGTGCTAAATCTAGTCTCTACTCAGCTACTAAGTTTGCGGCTATCGGTTTTTCCAATGCTTTGCGTTTAGAGTTGATGCCTTACAATGTCTATGTGACGACGGTTAATCCAGGACCGATTAAGACGGCTTTCTTCGACAAAGCTGACCCTGACGGCAGTTATGTCAAGGCGGTTGATAAATACATTTTAGAAGCAGATACTGTTGCTAAGCAGATTGTGAACAATTTTGGGAAAAAGCAGCGAGAGTTGATCATGCCTTTCACACTGAAGGCGGCTCACAAGCTCTATACGCTTTTTCCCAACCTTGGTGACAGACTAGCTAGTAAAATGTTCAATTATAAGTAGGAGACGTTTATGGACGTGGCAGCTTACAAGGAATTTTTAAATCAAGCATGGGGGAAGCTTTATTATGAGATTCTATTTGCTCAGTTAGCACATATAAAAAATAAAAAGGTATTAGATTTTGGGAGTGGTTTTGGTTTGGTGGCGGATTTTTTGCCACAAAACAATCAGGTAATAGCTATAGAACCAAATGACGAGATGATTGCAGAACGTCAGCAGAATTTCCATTATCAGCAACTACAAGGCAGTCTAGAAATGTTGAAGGGAATTCCAAGTGCTCGTTTTGACCTTATCATTTGCCACAATGTTCTGGAGTATGTGGATGAACCAGCTCTTTATCTAGCTGAATTTAGCAGATTGTTGAAAAAAGGCGGACAAATTTCGTTCGTTAAGCACAATGAAGTGGGGCGAATTATGCAGACAGTAGTGTTTGCAAATGATACGAATTTAGCGTTAGATTTATTATCAGGGCAGTCTTATCAATCACATACAATGGGACAAGCAACCTATTATGATTTAGCAGACTTATTACAAAAGGTCACGTCTGAATTGACTGTTCAGAATTATCAAGGAATTCGAATTTTTTATGGCTTGCAAGACAATGCAGTTAAAACAGCAGTCGCTTGGCGGGAAAAGATGTTGAAGATAGAGCTTGCAGTTTGCCAACAGTCTCCTTATCGTGATATTGCTGCTTTTCAACATATTTGGCTGCAAAAAGGAGACGAGAATGATTCGTTACTTTGCAAATAGACAAATTGCTATTGAAGACTTGCTTCCGCTTTACCAATCTGTTAGCTGGACTAACTATACAGAACGAGCAGATATGTTAGAGCAAGCATTTCAGCATTCACTGTTTACTGTATCAGCCTATGATGGGGAACAGTTAGTTGGTCTCCTTCGAGCAGTCGGAGACGGATTTTCTAGTGTTTTCATTCAGGACTTGTTAGTTTTTCCGTCTTATCAGCGCCGAGGTATCGGTCGAGAATTGGTTCGGAAAACGCTGGAGACATTTGCAGATGTTTATCAGATTCAGCTAATAACAGAGCAGTCAGACAAAAATTTAGCCTTTTATCGCTCTTTAGGATTTCGGGAACTGTCGGATTTGAATTGCACGGGTTTGATTTATAGAGGTAAAAGCTATTAGATAAATGCTTGTGTATAAAATTGGAGGTTTGGGCTAGTGAAAGCTAGTCTTTTCGTGTTATAATAGACTTTATATTGCAACAGAAAGATAAAAGCATGATTACATCAAAATATGATTGGCAGATTGCCACAAATTTTTCAGATGAGAGCTTTATTAAAAAAGCTAAAAAACTTGGCTTGGAGGCTTCGGTAGCTAATCTGGTCTACCAGAGAGGAATCCAGACAGAAGAAGCACTGCGAGATTTTCTAGAGCCTAGTTTGGACCAGCTGCATGATCCTTATGAACTGCATGATATGGATAAGGCAGTGACGCGCATTCGTCAAGCGATTGAAAATTATGAGCAGATCTTGATTTATGGAGATTATGATGCGGATGGCATGACTTCGGCTTCTATTGTTAAAGAAGCACTAGAACAACTTGGAGCAGAGTGTCAGGTCTATTTGCCCAATCGATTTACAGACGGTTATGGTCCTAACGCAAGTGTTTACAAGTATTTTATTGAAAATCAGGGAATTTCACTCATCGTTACAGTGGATAATGGAGTTGCAGGACATGAAGCAATCGAACTAGCTCAGTCTATGGGAGTGGATGTCATTGTGACGGATCACCATTCTATGCCAGAGGTACTTCCTGATGCTTATGCAATTATTCACCCAGAACATCCGGAAGCTGATTATCCTTTTAAGCATTTAGCTGGTTGCGGTGTAGCTTTTAAGTTAGCGACTGCTCTTTTAGAGGAAGTACAAGTAGAGTTGCTAGATATAGTCGCTATTGGAACTATTGCAGATATGGTCAGCCTAACAGATGAAAATCGCATTCTGGTCAAATATGGGCTAAGTGTCCTCAAAAACACTCAACGAATCGGCTTGCAGGAGCTTTTTAAGATTGCAGGTATTCAGGAAAATGAAGTGGATGAAGAAACAGTTGGTTTTCAGATAGCTCCCAGACTCAATGCTCTAGGTCGACTTGATGATCCAAATCCTGCTATTGAACTTCTGACGGGCTTTGATGAGGAAGAAGCGCGTGACATTGCCCTTATGATTAACCATAAAAATGAAGAGCGCAAAGAAATTGTTCAGAAGATCTATGATGAAGCCAAGACCATGGTTGATCTCAATAAACCTGTTCAGGTTCTAGCCGGTGAAGGTTGGAATCCAGGTGTTTTGGGAATTGTGGCAGGGCGGTTTTTGGAAGAATTACACCAGCCGGTCATCGTCTTGAATATTGAGAATGGATTAGCAAAAGGCAGCGCCCGCAGCATTGAAGCAGTTGATATTTTTGAAGCGTTAGACCCTCATCGAGATTTATTTGTGGCTTTTGGTGGGCATGCAGGGGCAGCTGGGATGACTCTAGAGGCCAGCAAGTTAGAAGCACTCAGCCAGGTTTTGGTAGCATATATTGAAGATAATCAAGTGGATTTGTCCACTAAGAATGAGCTCTTTTTGGATGAGGAATTATCCTTGCCAGATTTGACACTAGAGACCCTCAAAAACTTTGAAAAGTTAGCTCCTTTTGGCATGGACAATAAAAAGCCTGTTTTTTATTTGAAAGATTTTAAAATTGAAAATGCCCGCACCATGGGAGCAGGGAATACTCACCTTAAGCTGAAAATTTCTCAGGCTGACGCAGTTTTTGAGGTCGTAGCTTTTGGTCTAGGTAATCTTGCGACAGAATTTTCCCAAACTAAAAACTTAGAGCTGGCGGTTACGCTGTCGGTCAATAAATGGAATGGTCAAACTAGTCTCCAGCTTATGCTGGTGGATGCTAGGGTCAATGGGATTCAGCTCTTTAATATCCGAGGTAAAAATGCTCCTTTACCTGAAAATGTGCCCGTCCTGCGTTTTTCAGAAGAAATGCCTAATTTGGAAAAGAGCAGAGCAGTTGTGGTGTATGACTTGCCTGAACGCCTAAATCAGCTCAAAGTAATCATTCAGCAAGGACATTTTGAAGCAATTTACTTTAAAAATGAGATTGCTCAGCCCTATTATCTGACAGGTTTCGGAACGAGAGACCAGTTTGCCAAATTCTATAAAACAATTTATCAATTTCCAGAGTTTGACATTCGTTATAAGCTCAAAGAACTGGCTGCTTATCTCAAGATTGACCCAATTCTACTCATAAAGATGATTCAGATATTTGAAGAGCTGGACTTTGTGACAATTCAAGATGGAGTGATGCAAGTAAACAAAAAAGCAGAAAAAAAAGCTATTGAAAACAGCCATATTTATCAAGAACTGAAGAAAACAGTCAAGGAGCAGGAGCTTATGGCTCTAGGAACTGTGCAGGAAATTTATGATTATCTGATAGAAAAAGATGAATTTTCAAACTAAATTTTAGATGAACTATTTATTTGTCTCGCACCGAAGGCCGCGAGACGGACTGAAAGTCACATAATAAAAAAGTCATGAGTAAGATGAATCTCATGACTTTATTGTTTATATAAGTATTGCTATCAGCTTGTGTTATCTACTGCAAATTCACTTTATTTTTGAGGATGTAATACGTTCCAGTATAGTAGATAAGCCCCAAAATAAGAGAGGTTATGACTCCGCTCAAACTACCTAAAGAAGTTGAAAGCGATGGGAAAGCTGAAACATATAGATTAGCAGCGATAATCAGAGCAAATTGAATTCCAAAATAAGCTAGAAAGGCTATAGCGGTGCGGTGGTCTTGGAAAAGTTGACCAATAGAGATAGAGAGATAAATCAATAGGATATTTGGAATAAGGGCTACAAGATAGTATCCAAATGATTTCAATAGTTCACTAGCAATTTTCCAAAAGTGATTGCCGAATAATTGTAGAACTGTTCCCATTTCAAATTGTGTATGAGAAGCTACCCCTACGATAAGAACAATGATTCCAAAACTAAGAAACAATGCAAGTGTGCTAAGAATCGTCCATATAACAGCACCGAGTAATTTTGAGAGGATAATTTGATGTTCATTAACTGGTAAAGTGAGCGTTAGATATCCTTCTCTTTCATAAACACTATTTTTAAAGCGACGAATAATCAGAAAGAGTGTTGAAATGGCAAGTGCTACAAGGAGACCTGAGAAAATCAGCATTGTTAAACCGAAGAAAGTACTTGTCATACTCCCTGCTTCATTAGTAGAAGACTGCAAACGGTCGAAAAAGTTCCTTCCATTTGCAAAATGTCTTAGCCAAAGTCCAATACTAATAGATAGAAAGAGTACGATTCCATATAATCCTAAATACCACTTATTTACATTTTTAAATTCATATTTTAATAAATTCCAAAACATAGTCAATCTCCTTTGTTCTAAGACTTAAATTCTTGGCGGAAGAGCTGGTCAATAGATTCACCAGACTCATAGCGAATATCATCTACATTCCCTTGTCGAACAATCTTGCCATTATCAATAAAGATGATTTCATCTAGGATTGGTTCAATATCTGAAATCAAATGTGTTGAAATGAGAACAGAAGCGCTAGGTGAGTAATTGTTGATAATCGTCTTTAGAATGTAGTCCCGCGCTGCTGGGTCAACCCCTCCAATAGGTTCATCCAGAACATACAGTTTGGCTTGGCGGCTCATGACTAAAATCAACTGAACTTTTTCCTTGTTTCCTTTAGACAATTTTTTGAATGTCAAATTTTCGTCAATATGAAGATCTTGCAAGAGTGCCTGTGCACGCTCTATCTCAAAGTCTGCATAGAAAGATTGAAAATACTGCAAAGCATCTTTGACTTTCATATTTTCATTCAGATAGGTCGTATCTGGCAAATAAGATACGATTTTCTTAGTTTCTGACGACGGTTGAAGCCCGTTGATGAGGATTTTTCCGTTATTTGGTTGAAGTAAACCGTTGATTAGTTTTATCATGGTTGTTTTTCCAGAGCCATTTGGACCAAGCAATCCTATAATTTTTCCAGCTTCAATTTCAAAATTGATGTGCTCTAAAGCAGGTGTGCTGCCATATGATTTTGAGACGTTTTCAAATGCAAGTAATACCATTTACTAAACTCCTTTTATATAATCTGCAATGATAGTTGGTAATTCTTCTTTGTGATAACCGAAGCGAGTCATATTTTCTACAAATTTTCTTACTTCCTCCTCAGAAAGTTTTTGTCTTGCTTGTAAAATCAAGTCGCGGTTATCTGTGACGAAACGTCCTGATGTTCGTTGAGAATAGACAAACCCTTCCTTTTCCAAGTCAGATAAAGCACGCTGGATTGTATTTGGATTGACCCCCGCTTCAGCAGCCAATTCTCTAACAGCAGGTAGCTTTTCGCCAGCATGCAGTTGATTGGAGATGATTTGTAGTTTTATCCTGTCCATGATTTGTAAATAAATGGGAAGATTATTATCAAAAGTCCAACTCATAATTTCTCCTTCCTTCTGTGTCTTTGTACCAATTAAATAATACAATATTTTTAAAAAAAAGCAAGCCTTTATAAAAAACTTCTATTATTTTTTCTTTAGCAAGCAAGCCATAAATTTAGTATAATAGAAAAAAGAAGGATCAAAGGAGGATGCCGTGGTTGCTCAATTAGATACCAAAACTGTTTATACATTTATGGATAGTTTGATTTCTATAAAAAAATATGTAGAAACAGCTAAAAATTTAGGCTATCAAACTCTAGGGATAATGGATATTGATAATCTCTATGGGGCTTATCATTTCATGGAAACGGCGACCGAGCAAGGAATTCAGCCGCTTTTAGGCGTAGAAATGACCTTGGATTATGTTGGACTTCCTCTTAATCTTCGCTTTCTAGCTCTTGACAGTCAAGGTTATCGCAATTTAATGAAACTTTCTACTTTAAAGATGATAGGAAAAAGCAAGTGGGAAGAATTTCAGCACTTATTGGAAGGGATAGCGATTATTGTGCCTGTGTTTGAGGACATTGAAGCCTTAGACTTGGGACGAGAGTTTTATATTGGCGTATTTCCTGACACTCCTAAGAAGGCATTTTCTCATGAAACCTTACCTTTGCAGACAGTTCGCTATTTTGATACAGGCGATTTAGAAACCTTGCAAATGCTATGTGCCATTCGTGAAAATAGTAGCTTGCGGGAAGTTGGAAATTTGCCAAATCACGAGTATCTCTTATCACCTGAGCAATTCACACAATCCTTTCAAGAAAATTATCCAGAAAGTCTGGATAATTTAAAGCGGCTAGTTGCAGGCATTCATTACGAAATCAATACAGAGTTGAAATTACCACGTTTTAATCCAGAACGGCCAGCAGCAGAAGAATTACAAGAACGAGCAGAAGCAGGGCTAGAGAAAAAAAGGCTAAATAGTCTGGTTTATAAAGAGCGATTGCAGCAAGAGCTGTCTGTCATCCACCAAATGGGTTTTGACGACTACTTTTTGATTGTCTGGGATTTATTGCGTTTTGGTCGTAGTCAGGGCTATTATATGGGTATGGGGCGTGGATCTGCAGTTGGAAGTCTGGTTGCCTATGCGCTAGAGATTACAGGGATTGATCCTGTCGAAAAGAACCTCCTTTTTGAGCGCTTTTTAAATCTGGAACGTTATACTATGCCTGATATTGATACTGATATTCCCGATGTCTATCGCCCTGAATTTATCCGCTATGTCCGCGATCGTTACGGGACGATGCATACAGCGCAAATCGTGACCTATTCTACTTTTGGTGCTAAGCAAGCAATTCGTGACGTTTTTAAACGCTACGGGGTGCCAGAATATGAATTGACCAACATTACTCGTAAAATCAGTTTTCGTGACACATTGACTTCAGCTTATGAAAAAAATATGTCTTTTCGTCAGATTATTAACAGTAAGCTGGAATATCAAAAAGCTTTTGAAATTGCGAAAAAAATTGAAGGGAACCCTCGTCAAACCTCTATCCATGCAGCGGGTGTGGTGATGAGTGACAATGATTTGACAGATCACATTCCACTTAAATACGGGGAAGATATGTATATCACGCAATACGATGCACATGGTGTTGAGAGTAACGGTCTGCTCAAGATGGATTTCCTTGGCTTGCGCAATCTGACTTTTGTTCAACGAATGAAAGAAGCAGCTTTGGAGAAATACGGTGTCGCTATTGACATTGCAAAGATTAACTTAGAAGATGCAGCAACCTTGCAGCTTTTCGCTGCTGGCAGAACCAAAGGGATTTTTCAATTTGAGCAAGCAGGTGCCATTAACCTTTTGAAACGGGTGCAGCCAGCTCAATTTGAAGAAGTGGTTGCAACAACTTCACTCAATCGTCCAGGAGCTAGTGACTATATAGATAATTTTGTCAGAAGAAAGCATGGACAAGAAAAGGTGGAAATGCTGGATCCAAGTTTGGAAGACATCTTGGCGCCAACTTACGGTATTATGCTTTACCAAGAGCAAGTAATGCAAGTGGCGCAGCGGTTTGGAGGATTTTCACTCGGAAAAGCTGACATTCTACGTCGTGCCATGGGTAAGAAAAATGTTGCCGAAATGCACAAAATGGAAGCAGAGTTTGTCACAGGAGCTTTCGAACTTGGGCATTCTGAAACTAAAGCAAAAGAAGTATTTGCAGTTATGGAAAAGTTTGCAGGTTATGGCTTCAACCGCAGCCACGCCTATGCCTATTCTGCACTTGCTTTTCAGTTGGCTTATTTCAAGGTGCATTATCCTGATATTTTCTTTGATATTATGCTGAATTATTCAAGCAGTGATTACATCACAGATGCGCTAGAATTCGACTTCCAAGTTGCTTCTTTAAATATCAATAACATTCCTTATAGAGATAAGTTTCAAGATAAGCAGATTTATTTAGGACTGAAAAATATCAAAGGTTTGCCACGAGATTTTGCTTATTGGATTATTGAAAACCGCCCATTTACAAATGTGGAAGATTTTATTATGAAGTTGCCAACGCAATATCATAAGATTCAGTTGATAACTCCTTTGGTACAAGTCGGTTTGTTTGATGTATTTGAAAAGAATCGCCAAAAAATTCTACAAAATCTTCCGAACTTATTTGTCTTTGCGGATGAGCTGGGCAGTCTTTTTGCAGATACAAATTACAGTTGGACAGAAGCAGAGGATTATACAGAAGCAGAGAAATTCGAGTCAGAAAAAGAAATCATCGGTGTCGGTTTGAGCGAGCATCCTTTGGTAAAGCTTGCAAAAACTGCTACTCAATCCTTTACCCCTATTCAAGAGCTAGTTGAAAACAATCATGCAACGATTTTAGGAGAGATTTTGTCCATTCGTGTCATCCGTACCAAAACGGGGGAAAATATGGCCTTCTTGCAAGTAAGTGATGCTAAAAGAAAAATGGAAGTGACAGTGTTTCCAGATACCTTTAAACAGTTCGGCAATGGTTTGCATGAAAAAGGTTTCTATTATCTGACTGGTCGGATTCAGAAACGAGAGAATCGTTTGCAGATGATTTTAAATCATTTGCAGGAAGCTATCACCGAACGTTTTTGGATACAAGTAGAAGATCATGAAAGTGATGCAGAAATATCCGCTATTTTACGGCAATTTCGAGGAGATATTCCAGTCGTTATCCGTTATGAAAATGAAAGAAAGACAGTAGCAATTTCTCAATATCGTGTTCAAAAATCAGATAAATTACAAGAAGAATTGAAAAAAATAACCATGAAAACGATTTATCAATAAAAAATTAGGAAAAAAGAAGAATTTTGATTTTGATTGTGGTATAATCAAGGGTGAATGTAAAAAGAAAAAGGAGCACAAATGAATGAAACGTATTGCTGTTTTAACTAGTGGTGGAGACGCCCCTGGTATGAATGCTGCTATCCGTGCAGTTGTTCGTAAAGCAATTTCAGAAGGAATGGAAGTTTACGGTATCTATGACGGTTATGCCGGCATGGTTGCTGGTGAAATTTATCCGCTTGATGCCGCATCAGTTGGAGATATTATTTCACGTGGTGGTACTTTCCTTCACTCAGCTCGTTATCCAGAATTTGCCCAATTAGAAGGACAATTAAAAGGAATTGAGCAACTTAAAAAACATGGCATCGAAGGAGTCGTAGTTATCGGTGGTGACGGTTCTTACCATGGTGCTATGCGTTTGACAGAACATGGTTTCCCAGCTGTTGGACTTCCTGGTACGATTGACAATGATATTGTTGGCACAGACTTCACGATTGGCTTTGATACTGCTGTAACAACTGCAATGAACGCCATTGATAAGATTCGTGACACATCATCTAGTCACCGTCGTACTTTTGTTGTTGAAGTCATGGGACGCAATGCTGGAGACATCGCTCTCTGGGCTGGTATTGCTACAGGAGCCGATGAAATCATCGTTCCCGAAGAAGACTTTAAGATTGAGGATATCGTCGCTAGCATTAAACGTGGCTATGAAGAAGGTAAGAAGCATAACATTATCGTTCTTGCAGAAGGTGTCATGTCAGCGAATGAGTTTGGTAAGAAATTGAAAGAAGCTGGTGATTTGAGTGACCTTCGTGTGACCGAACTTGGACATATCCAACGTGGTGGCTCACCAACTGCTCGTGACCGTGTTCTTGCTTCTCGTATGGGGGCGCATGCTGTTAGCCTTCTTAAAAAAGGTATTGGTGGTGTTGCAGTTGGTATTCGCAACGAACAAATGGTTGAAAATCCAATCCTCGGTACAGCAGAAGAAGGTGCTTTGTTTAGTTTAACAGAAGACGGTAAGATTATTGTTAATAATCCACATAAAGCTGACCTTGATCTCGCTAAATTAAACCGTAGCATTTCAATGTAATTTTAATTTGTTATCCTGGTCATAAAGAACATTAAATAAAAAGGAGTTTTCATATATCATGAATAAACGTGTAAAAATCGTTGCAACTTTAGGTCCTGCGGTAGAAATCCGTGGTGGTAAAAGATTCGGTGAAGACGGATATTGGGGCGAAAAGCTTGACGTTGAAGCATCAGCGCAAAATATCGCTAAATTGATCGAAGCTGGAGCTAACACTTTCCGTTTCAACTTCTCACATGGTGACCACGCAGAGCAAGGTGACCGTATGGCTACTGTTCATCGTGCTGAAGAAATTGCTGGTCAAAAAGTTGGTTACCTTCTTGACACTAAAGGTCCTGAAATCCGTACAGAATTATTTGAAGGCGATGCTAAAGAATATTCTTACAAAACAGGTGAAAAAATCCGTGTTGCAACTAAACAAGGTATCAAATCAACTCGTGAAGTTATCGCATTGAATGTTGCTGGTGCACTTGATATCTATGACGATGTTGAAGTTGGAAAACAAGTTCTTGTTGATGACGGTAAACTTGGTCTTCGCGTTATTGCAAAAGATCCTGCTACACGTGAATTTGAAGTAGAAGTTGAAAACGACGGTATTATCGCTAAACAAAAAGGTGTTAATATTCCAAATACAAAAATTCCTTTCCCAGCGCTTGCTGAACGCGACAATGATGATATTCGTTTCGGTTTGGAACAAGGAATCAACTTTATCGCTATTTCATTCGTACGTACTGCAAAAGATGTTAATGAAGTTCGTGCAATCTGTGAAGAAACTGGTAATGGACATGTGAAATTGTTCGCTAAAATCGAAAACCAACAAGGTATCGAAAACTTGGATGAAATCCTTGAAGTAGCGGACGGTATCATGATTGCTCGTGGTGACATGGGTATCGAAGTACCATTTGAAATGGTTCCAGTTTACCAAAAAATGATTATCACAAAAGTCAATGCTGCAGGTAAAATTGCGATCACAGCAACAAACATGCTTGAAACAATGACTGAAAAACCACGTGCGACTCGTTCAGAAGTATCAGACGTATTTAACGCTGTTATTGACGGAACAGATGCAACAATGCTTTCAGGCGAATCTGCAAATGGTAAATACCCACTTGAATCTGTAACAACAATGGCTACAATTGATAAAAACGCTCAAACTCTATTGAATGAGTATGGACGCTTGTCATCAGTTGATTACGCACGTAGTTCTAAAACAGAAGTTGTGGCATCAGCTGTTAAAGATGCTACAAACTCAATGGACATCAAATTGGTCGTAACAATGACTGAATCAGGAAATACAGCTCGTTTGATTTCTAAATATCGTCCAGATGCTGACATCTTGGCAATTACATTTGATGAATTGACACAACGTTCATTGATGTTGAACTGGGGTGTTATTCCAGTAGTAACTGAAAAACCTGCATCTACTGATGATATGTTTGAAGTTGCTGAAAAAGTTGCTCTTGAAAGTGGTCTTGTGGAATCTGGCGACAATATTGTGATTGTAGCTGGTGTTCCGGTCGGAACTGGTGGAACAAACACAATGCGTATCCGTACAGTCCGTTAATCTATTTCATTCAGAAAACTAGCCTATCAATCCAATGATTATCTGATTGATAGGCTTTTTAGTTGTAAATGGGGGCAGAGATAAGAGTTGACTTTACTACCTTTGTTTATTTTCTGAAAACATGATATAATGAGTAGAAGAAGAGGAGAGACTATGGTTAAAAGAGATTTAATTAGGAATGTTATTTTTTTATCTATTGTTGTGATAATCATTGCTTATTTGCGAATTTTTATTTTTACACCATACAGGATTACTGCAAAAGATGCGAATCATTTTTTGCAAGATAAAGATGTTGTTATTGCCAATAAAAATGAAGCAATCAAAAGAGATGATTTTGTCTTGTACGAGGTGAAGGGAAAAGAGTATGTCGGACGTGTCATTGGTCTAGGAAATGACTCCGTTGTTTATATGGATGATGTTCTTTACTTAAATAATAAAATCAAGTCAGAAGATTATTTAACGAAGGCTAAGGAAGAGTACTTAGCAAAAGCTACTAGTACGGGTTATTTTACTCATGATTTCACCATTCAGACATTAACTAAATCGAATGCAAATAAAATTCCAGCGCAGTCATATCTGATTCTGAATGATAATCGGCAAGATATGGAAGATAGTCGGATGTTTGGCTTGATTACAGAGAAACAAATTAAAGGAGTTATCTCATTTAGAGTACTCCCGCTTAATCAATTGGGATTTATTAAAACAAAGTAGTTCAACTATTTTGTTTTTTTTATTCTTTGGAAAATGAAGTTTTTGCGATATTTAGTAAAAATTCATGAATATATTTTCAAAAAGATGTTGAATATATAAAAATTTTTGATATAATGATAAATATTTATTTAGGAGGTGTACGCATGAACTATATTTTTGAAGTTTTGCCAAGCTTATTGAATGGCGCATTGGTGACTTTACAAGTATTTGTTTTAGTCTTAGTTTTATCCATACCACTTGGAATTGTGATTTCCTTTTTAATGCAAATTCACTTTAAGCTGCTTCATTGGCTTATAAATATTTATATTTGGATTATGCGCGGTACACCTCTTTTGTTACAACTAATTTTTATTTATTATGTTTTGCCAAACATTGGTGTGCGTTTGGATCGGCTTCCAGCAGCTATCATAGCATTCACGCTAAATTATGCTGCTTATTTCGCCGAAATTTTCCGTGGTGGGATTTTATCTATTCCAGCAGGACAATATGAGGCGGCTAAGGTTTTGAAGTTTACACCATTTCAAACGATACGGTTTATTATTTTACCGCAAGTTGTCAAAGTGGTGCTTCCGAGTGTCTTTAATGAAGTGATGACGTTGGTAAAAGACACGTCTCTTGTTTATGCGCTTGGTGTTTCCGACTTAATCTTGGCTAGTCGGACTGCAGCCAATCGTGATGCGAGTTTAGCACCGATGTTTATAGCGGGGGCTATTTACCTTATCTTGATTGGTCTTGTGACGATTATATCGAAGCAAGTTGAAAAGAGATATAGTTACTATAAGTAGGAGGCGCTTATGTTAGAATTGAAGAATATTAGCAAACGGTTTGGCGAAAAGCAAATTATTTCCGACTTGAATTTAAAAGTGCCAGAAAAGCAAATTCTTGCCATTGTAGGACCGTCTGGCGGCGGGAAAACGACATTATTGCGGATGTTAGCTGGCTTGGAAACAATTGATTCGGGTGACATTATTTACAATGGCGAAGAGCTTCCCTTGGATGAACTTGAAAAACGTAATTTATTGGGATTTGTGTTTCAAGATTTTCAGCTATTTCCACATTTAACGGTTCTTGAGAATTTAACTTTATCACCCATTAAAACAAAAAATTTTACAAAAGAGGATGCAGAAAAGAAAGCAATTAGCTTATTGACCCGATTGGGGTTAGCAGAACATGTAAATGCTTATCCTTATTCTTTATCAGGTGGTCAAAAACAGCGTGTAGCATTAGCTCGTGCGATGATGATTGACCCAGAAATTATCGGTTATGATGAGCCAACTTCCGCATTGGATCCAGAATTGCGTCTTGAAGTTGAAAAGTTGATTCTTCAGAATCGTGAGCTAGGAATGACGCAAATTGTAGTGACCCATGATTTGCAGTTTGCGGAAAATATCGCAGATACGATTCTTAAAGTTCAGCTTAAATAGGAGGAGAATATGAAGATAAAACGTTACGTCCTTGCGATCTGTAGTTTGATTTCTTTTTTGCTCCTTACAGCTTGTAGTAATGTTAGCAACCCTAAAGTAGATAATTGGTCAAAATACCAACAAAAAAAGAGCATTACTATTGGTTTTGACAATACATTTGTTCCTATGGGATTTGAACAAAAAAATGGTCAATACGTTGGTTTTGATATTAATTTGGCAAATGCTGTATTTAAAGAATATGGGGTAAAAGTGAATTGGCAGCCGATTGATTGGGATATGAAAGAAACAGAGCTCACAAATGGAACGATTGACCTCATCTGGAACGGTTATTCTGCAACCGATGAGCGGTGGAAGAAAGTACAGTTCACCATTCCTTATATGAAAAATGAACAAGTACTGGTTACTAAAAAATCGTCGAACATTGCAAAAACAGCTGACATGAAGGATAAAATTCTTGGTGCTCAGACGGGTTCTTCGGGTTACGATGAGTTTGAAGCTCATCCAGAGCTTTTGAAGAATCTAGTTAAAAATCACAAAGCTGCTCAATATCAAAGTTTTACAGAGGCGTTGATTGATTTGCAAAATAGTCGGATTGATGGGTTGTTGATTGACCGAGTTTATGCTAATTATTATTTAAAAGAAGAAGGAATTTTGCAGGATTATTATGTTTTCCCAGCTGGATTTGATAGCGAATCCTTTGCAGTAGGTGCTAGAAAAACGGATAAGCAGCTCGTTGAAAACATAAATCAAGCATTTAAAAAATTATATCAAACAGGTCAATTTCAAAAAATAGCAGATAAGTGGTTTGGTGAGGATATTGCGGCAGATGAAGTCAAACAATGAGAGAACATCTGATTGTTGCACCAATCACCCACAGAAGAAGTAAAGACAAAACCCAAAGTTTTTGCTAGGAGTATCATCTTAGTGAGGGCTTGGGGTTTGATGATTTATTGATTTTGAGAAACGAGGGACAAATTAGTTTGTTTTACTGATAAATTCTCCAAAAATATAGGCTGAGAATATTTTTATCTCAGCCTTGTTTTTTATAGCAAAACTCCTTATTAGCCTTGTGGGAGCGAGATAAGAAAGTCGATTCTATGGAATTACGACTTTCTTATCTCGTTTTTTCGTGTTTCTTGGTGGAAAATATTTTGCCACGTTTCGTGACGACGCCAAAGGCTGGTATGAATAATCCCGTCTTCTTCGTAACAAATTAATTTGGTTTTTTGGCTGATAGAAGTTAATTGAAAATTTTTGATAGGAGATTGTTTTCCTTTTTCGATTTGAAATTCCTCTTTGTTCATTTGGCAGCCCTCCTGAGAAATGTAAACAAATTCAGGTGCTAGTAAATCCTCTAATTGGCTTCCCTGCTCAACCAATTGCTCTCTCATAAAGAGCTTTCGATAAACATTGTCCAATATTTCATCTTCGGGGATAGGAGCAGGCTCAATGTGGATGTCAATATCAAAGACACCAAAGCGCTCTTTGAGCATATTTTCAACCTGATCGGCAATTTCGTGGCTTTCATAGACAGACAAGTCGGGATTCATTTCTAAAATGAGGTCAAGATAGATGTTGCTACCGTAAGTCCGCCCTCTTTGAGATTTAACACGGGAAATTTTAGGAATTTCTAAAATGGCTTCTTTGTATTCTTTTAAAAGATTTTCATCAAAACCGTCTGATAAACTAAAAGAAGATTCCATGAAAATTTCGTAAGCCGTTTTAAGGATGAAAAAGGTAATAATGATAGCAACCAGTTTATCTACAATCGGGAAATTGAAGGCGCTTGCGATGATTGCAATGGTTGTACCAAGCGAAGTGATAGCGTCAGATAAATTGTCTTTGGCAGCAGCGTCGAGTGCTTTAGACTGCGCTTTTTTTGCTAAGGCTTTATTGTAAAAATACACTCCTGCCATGACCAAGGCGGAAATAATCCCGATGATGGCTCCTAAGGGATCGATGGTCGTTTCTTGATTAGAGATGATTTTTTGAACGGTGTCAATTAAAACATCAAATCCGACAAAAAACATGATAAGAGAAGTGATAAGGCTAGCTAAGTCCTCGATTTTCCAGTGACCAAATTTGTGATCTGTATCGGCAGGCTTACGTGCCATGCGAAGTCCAATCAAGACGGCAATATTAGCAACAATATCCGAAACATTGTTAAAACCGTCGGCTGTCAAACTAGAGGACTGTAAGACAGAACCGGCAATGATTTTAGCAATGGATAAAACGATATAGGCTAGAATGGCTAAAATAGCACCACGCTCTGCGAGTTTAAGATTCTTTGCTGGATTATTCATGCATTTTCCTTTCAGAATGTTTATTATAACGCTTTTTAAGTGATTTTTCAAACTTTTATATAGTAAGAAAATAAAACAAAGATTTTCTTTTCTAGTTTAGCTTATGAGTGATTTTTGTTATAATAGAGTTACTGACTTTGAAAGAGGAAAAAAGATGAATCCTTTATTAACTAGTATGAATGATCGTCAGGCGGAGGCGGTTCAAACAACGGAAGGACCTTTGCTGATTATGGCAGGAGCTGGGTCTGGGAAAACCCGTGTTTTAACTCACCGTATTGCTTATTTGATTGATGAAAAGTTAGTCAATCCTTGGAATATCTTGGCGATTACTTTTACCAATAAAGCAGCTCGTGAGATGAAGGAGCGTGCTTACACTCTCAATCCAGCAACAGAAGATTGCTTGATTGCGACTTTTCACTCAATGTGCGTGCGGATTTTGCGTAGGGAAGCGGACCATATCGGCTATAACCGAAATTTTACGATTATCGATCCTAGTGAGCAACGGACTCTGATGAAACGAATTCTTAAAACGCTCAATTTAGATCCTAAAAAGTGGAATGAACGAGCTATTTTAGGCACGATTTCCAATGCGAAAAATGATTTGATTGATGAAGCGGCCTATGTAGCTTTAGCAGGAGATATGTACACAGAGATTGTGGCGAAGTGCTATGAGATGTACCAAAAAGAACTCCGTCAGTCAGAAGCGATGGATTTTGATGACTTAATCATGCTGACCTTGCGCATTTTTGATAAAAATCCAGATGTGTTGACTTATTACCAGCAGCGCTATCAATACATCCATGTGGACGAGTATCAAGATACGAACCACGCTCAGTACCAACTAGTTAAACTGTTAGCTTCACGCTTTAAAAATATTTGTGTGGTAGGAGATGCCGACCAGTCTATTTATGGCTGGCGAGGTGCTGATATGCAAAATATCTTGGATTTTGAAAAGGATTATCCTGAAGCTAAAGTTGTTCTTTTGGAAGAAAATTATCGCTCAACCAAGACCATTCTGCAAGCTGCTAATGATGTGATCAAAAATAACCGCAACCGTCGACCAAAGAATCTTTGGACACAAAATGCTGATGGTGAGGATATTGTCTATTATCGGGCTAATGATGAGCAAGACGAAGCTCTCTTTGTGGCTAAAACCATTGATGAGCTATCTAGCACATCTGACTATGTCTATCGGGATTTTGCTGTTCTTTACCGAACCAACGCCCAATCTCGGAATATTGAGGAAGCTCTCCTCAAAGCTAATATTCCTTACACCATGGTGGGGGGGACTAAGTTTTATAGCCGTAAGGAAATTCGGGATGTCATCAGCTATCTCAATCTTATTGCTAACACTAGCGACAACATTAGTTTTGAGCGCGTGGTCAATGAGCCCAAGCGGGGTGTTGGACCGGGTACAGTGGAGAAAATTCGTAATTTTGCAGCTGGTCAAGAGATGTCTCTTTTAGATGCTTCCTCGCAGATTATGCTCTCACCTGTCAAGGGGAAAGCTGCTCAGGCTGTTTTTGACTTTGCCAATCTCATTTTGAATCTGCGCGAACGATTGGACGAATTGACCGTGACAGAATTGGTAGAGCTGGTGCTTGAAAGGACTGGTTACACCGAGCAATTAGTAGCTCAAGCTACACTGGAAAGTCAGGCTCGGATTGAAAATATCGAAGAATTTCTTTCTGTTACTAAGAATTTTGACGAAGATTCAGAAAATGATACTGAAGAGACTGGTTTAGACAGACTTAGCCGTTTTCTCAATGATTTGGCTTTGATTGCGGATACAGATGATGGCAATCAGGAAAGCTCGGAAGTGACACTTATGACGCTACATGCTGCCAAGGGATTAGAGTTTCCAGTGGTTTTCATCATTGGTATGGAAGAGAATGTCTTTCCACTTAGTCGTGCGGCTGAAGATGAAGACGAGCTAGAGGAAGAGCGCCGATTAGCCTATGTTGGAATTACTCGTGCTGAAAAAGTCTTGTTCCTAACCAATGCAAACTCGCGCCTGCTATACGGAAAAACCAATTACAATCGTCCAACTCGTTTTCTCAATGAAATTAGCTCAAGCTTGCTAGATTATCAAGGCTTGGCTCGACCTGCTAATACATCCTTTAAAGCTTCCTATGTGAATGGTAAAACTGTTCAGTTTGGTCAAGGAATGAGTCTCGCTCAAGCATTGCAGGAACGCAAGCGGCAAGCTGCACCGAGCAGCATTTCCTCAAGCCAGTTGCCATTTGGTAAGAATGTAGCTGCTAATCAGCCGACTATTGATTGGGCTATCGGTGATATTGCTCACCATAAAAAATGGGGAGACGGAACGGTATTGGAAGTGTCAGGCAGCGATAGTAGCCAAGAATTGAAAATCAATTTCCCAGAGGTTGGATTAAAGAAACTGTTGGCAAGTGTTGCACCAATTGAGAAAAAGTGAAATCTAAGGGACTACTGCGATGAAATATTCCATTGAAGCCTGGATTTATAACCCGATTGCTAAGGAAATTTTGCTCTTAAAAGTTAAAACTGAACAACTTTCTTTCTGGCAACCGATTACTGGTGGCATTGAAAATGGTGAAAGTTCTGAAATAGCTTGTATTCGTGAGATTTTTGAAGAAACTGGACTGGAAATCGAGCTAACAAAACTGTTGCAAGTCGGTCATTACACAGTTGTTATTGATGAAGACTTGACCATTTTTAAAACACTTTTTCTTGTGGAAACAAAGCAAAAAGATATTCGTATTTCTGATGAGCACATTGATTTTATGTGGACAGAAGTTAAAAAGGTGCCTGATATATTATACTGGCAGAGCAATCAAGAGACTTTTCAAAAGATTTTAGAGAAATTGAGATAAGGTGTTCATGGAAAGGCACGGTCTATGACAGAGAGTAGATTATTTAGAATAGTGTATGTTCTTTTAGAAAGGGATAACGTTACAGCGAAGGAGCTGGCAGAACAATTTGAAGTATCTGTTAGAACGATTTATCGAGATGTTGACCGATTTAGCAGCGCAGGTATTCCAATTTACACGACATAAGGCAGAGACGGAGGCATTCGACTGACGGAGGAATTTGTCCTAAATAGTTCTTTGCTTAATCAATCGGAAAAAGAGCAACTGTTGGTTGCTTTACAAGGATTAGGGGTTACGGGTCTTCTGCATGAAAACGAGCTTTTGACCAAACTATCGGCTTTATTTAAATTGAACCAACCAAACTGGATAGAAGTAGATTTTACCAGCTGGTCCAATAGCAAGAAATATGAAGAGCTATTTCAGAATTTGAAAAATGCAATCATCAGTAAGCAAGTGATTTCCTTTTCTTATGTTAGCAACAAAGAGGAATTCACCCAGCGTCAAGTAAAACCAGTTCGCCTGTTTTTTAAAGGACAATCCTGGTTTCTTCATGCATTTTGCTTAGTCCGAAATGATTTTCGTTATTTTAAACTTTCTCGCATAAGCCAGCTAAAGCTTTTACCACAACATTTTGCAGATAACTTTGACAATGTTAGCTTGGAAAAAGAAGCGCGATTAGAAGAGGTCGTACGAGTCAAGCTGAAATTTAATAAAAAAGTTGCTTTCAGAGTATATGATGAACTGGATTGTCCAGTCAAAGAAGATGAGCAAGGAAACTTGTATGCAGAGATAGAAATTCCGAATGATTATAGTCTGTACTGCTATATTCTCTCTTTTGGAGACAATGTGGAAGTGCTGGAGCCAACAAAGATTCGTGTGCAAATAACAGAAATGATTGAACGTATGGCACAAAAATATAAAAACTGATAGCAGTGTCTACTTTTTCAAGCTTCATTTGACTTTATTTCCAACCTCGAAAGGTTCTCCAAACCTTTCGAGCTGTGTGGAGGTGGGATAGAAATCAGGTTTCTACGAAACTACTGATTTCTGTCTCACTTTTTTATTTTGTTTGACATTAGAATTGTCAGAATTTATAATATAAGTATAAATTAAATGACAGCATATCATGAATTGTTTGACTAGGGTTCTTTATTTGTTTTTTAGGAGAAAGAAGGGATTTGTATGAAGAAAAAGTCGGTTGTATCTTGGATACTGGAATTTGTCTCTCTTCACAAATTTTATTTTATTGTTAGTCTTGTTTTTGCCTTTTTATCTGTTTTATGCGGATTTTTGCCTTATTTTTTTGTAGGAAATATCATCAATCAGCTCTTACAAGGCAATCGAGATTGGAATTTTTATGTTCTTCAGTCCATTTGGATAGGACTGGCATGGATAGCACATTGGGGATTTCACGGGATTTCGACGCTCTTGTCTCATACAGCAACCTTTAAGATTTTAGCAGAAATGCGCTATCGTCTGACAGAGAAATTGGCCAAATTGCCTCTGGGAACGGTTTTAAGTCAATCTTCTGGAACTTACAAAAATATCATTGTTGAGCGAGTGGATGCCACAGAAGTAACTTTGGCACACTTAATTCCTGAGTTTACATCCGGGCTATTTGGTCCCTTTATTATCTTAATTGCCATGTTAGTGATTGATTGGCGCCTAACCATGCTTTCGCTTCTGACAATCCTGATTGTTATCTTAGCTTATGGGAATATGCTACGCAAGAGCGAAGGTGATTTTGAAAATACAGTCGAGAAAACGAAGAAGCTCAATGATACAGCAGTAGAATACATCAATGGGATTGAAGTTATCAAGGTTTTTGGAAAAGAGAAATTTTCTTACGATAAATTTGTCAGGGCTGCCAAAGAAGGAGCTGATTGCTTTATTGAATGGATGCGTAAATGCGTATTGAAATGGGCATTGTTACAGCTTTCTTGCCGTCTGGTTTGCTTTTCTTACTCCCTTTTGGAACTCTCTTTTACCTTCAAGGTAGCCTAACAGCTAGTAACTTTATTTTACTAATCATTCTGTCTCTTAGCCTTTTGACGCCGTTTATTTTAGTGGCTTCCTATATGGATGATTTACGGAAAATTGCGACAATCTTTGGTGAAGTGATTGCTATTTTGGAAAAACCTGATTTGCCTCGTCCGACAGAATTAACGGACATTCCAAAAGGAACAGAACTTCAAATGACAGATGTTAGCTTTGGTTATTCAGATAAGGAAGAAGTATTGCATAGTATTTCCTTAACGATTGAGCCTGATACAGTAACTGCTCTTGTCGGCCCTTCTGGCTCAGGGAAATCTACGATTGCTAAACTTATAGCTTCTTTCTGGGATGTCAATTCTGGTAGTATTACCTTTGGTGGCGTAGATCTTCGAAACCTACCTCTTGATTATTACAGTCGTCAGATTGCTTATGTCACACAGGATAATTACCTTTTTGATGAAACGATTATGGAAAATATTCGTATGGGTAATTCCGCTGCTTCGGATGAAGAAGTGATTGACATTGCTCGCAAGTGCGGCTGCTATGATTTTATTAGTAATTTAGAAAATGGTTTTGAGACCCGTGTTGGAACTGGTGGTAATCATTTATCTGGTGGAGAACGACAACGGATTGCAATTGCACGAGCTATGCTGAAAAACGCACCAGTCATTATTTTGGATGAGGCAACGGCTTATACCGATCCTGAAAATGAAGCTCTCATTAAGTCTAGCTTAGCTCATTTGATAGAAGGTCGTACGCTTCTGGTCATTGCTCACCGTCTTTCAACGATTGCAAGTGCAGATCAGATTGTCGTAGTTAATGAAGGATGTATTGAGGCAAAAGGAAGACATATAGATTTGCTAAAGACTTGTCCGCTTTATGCTTCTATGTGGCAGGCTCATCTTGCAGTAAAGGATAGCGATAAAATGACAGAAGGAGGATTGGCAGATGCTTAGTACATTGAAAAAATTCTTTGATTTTTGTACGGAAGAAGATCGTAAGAAATTCTATACTTCTGTTTGTTTAGGGGTTCTAAAAGCTTTCATTATTGCTTTTCGGATTCCAGCTAATGGGTTGGTTGTTATGGCTATCATTAACAATGATGTTTCTATGCAGACTGTATGGCTCTCTCTTGGAATGATGCTCTTGTCTGTTATTCTTAATATTTTGATTAGCCTGAAAGTTACGATGTTGCAGACAGAAGCAGGTTATCATACTTGTACCCATAAGCGGATTGAAATTGCTGAACACATGCGCTACCTGCCAATGGGATATTTTAATCAAAATAGTCTGGGACAAATTACCAGCGTCACAACTAATACGCTTGAAAGTCTAGCAGATGTTGCGACTCGGGTTGTTATGATGACGTTGGAAGGATTCCTAACGGCAGGAACTATTACGGTTTTTGTATTTATCTACGATTGGCGAATTGGTTTAATCTTGTTGGCAGGATTGATACTGTTTCTCTTGCCAAATGGATTGATGCGTTGGCAAGCTGGGAAAGTATCAGAAGCTAAACAACAAGCTGATACAGATTTGGTAGCAGTTGTGCTAGAATACAGTCAAGGGATTGCGGAAGTAAAGAACTATAATATTGTTCAATCATCTGCTAAAAAGCTATTGCATGCTATTGAGAATAAAAGGCATTTAGATACAAAGCTGACTTGGGTTACCTTGCCTTATATCGCTCTGCAAGGGATGATTACCAAGCTGACTGGAACGATTATGGGACTGTTCTCCATTTACTTTTACCTGCAGGAAAGTATGAGCCTTTTGATTTGTATCATGATGCTCATCAGTGCTTTTATGATTTACGAAAGTCTGGACGGAGTTGGTAGCTTTTCTTCTCTTCTTCGCATTGTTGATTTGTCAGTTGATATGGTCAATAAAGTTTTGTCGATTAAACCAATGGATATTAGCGGAAAAGATTTGCAGCCAAAAACCAGCAATATCAAGTTGGATCATGTCAGTTTCTCCTATGAAAGTAAGAAAATTATTGATGATGTATCGTTGGATATTCCAGAAAAGACGACAGCAGCTCTGGTGGGACCTTCTGGTTCTGGAAAGACAACTCTTTGCAATCTCATTGCTCGTTTTTGGGATATAGAAAATGGCAGCATCAGCTTAGATGGTCATGATGTAAAAGAATACAGCTATGACAGCCTTATTCGTAATTTCAGTTTTGTTTTTCAAACGGTCTATCTGTTTGAAGATACCATGGAAAATAACATTAAATTTGGAAATCCAGACGCTAGTCATGAAGAAGTTGTCGCTGCTGCGAAAAAAGCTGCTTGTCATGACTTTATCCTGTCTTTGACAGAGGGATATCAGACCAAGATTGGTTAGGGCGGACCCAGTCTCTCCGGTGGGGAACGGCAGCGGATTTCCATTGCTCGTGCCATTATCAAGGACGATCCAATTATCATTTTGGACGAAGCAACAGCCAATGTCGACCCTGAAAATGAAGAAGCGCTTATGCAAGCCATTCATTCTTTGACAAAGGATAAAACCATTATCATGATTGCTCATAGGCTAAAAACAGTAGAGCATGCCGATCAAATTATTGTTCTTAATCAAGGTCGTATAGTCGAACAAGGCAAACACCAAGAATTGCTTGCTAAACAAGGATTATATAGTCGCTTTATTCAGGAAAGACGCAGTGCTGCCAGTTGGCGGATAGAGGCTTAATTTAAAAAAAGATCGTTGTTCAAATATGCAACGGTCTTTTTATATTTAAGCTGTTGATTTAAAATCATCATGAGAAATGGTATAATGAGATGTTATAAAGAATGATTAATGAAGAGGTATCCATGAACGAAATCAAATGCCCCAACTGCGGGGAAGTCTTTACAGTCAACGAAAGTCAGTACAGCGAGCTCTTGGCTCAGGTACGGACGACAGAATTCGACAAGGAAATCCATGCTCGAATTGAGCAGGCGTTAGCTTTAGAAAAACAAAAGGCACAGAATGAGCAACAGCAAGCGTTAAGTCAGAAAGAATCTGAAATTCAAGAGCTCAAGGCGACTATTTCCAATTTTGAATCCCAAAAAGAGCTAATCAAAAAGAATACAGAGCAGGCTTTGTCTGGAAAACTATCGGATAAAGAAAAAGAATTGGTAGAGCTACAAGCCCAACTAGACCGTCTTCGACTGGAACACCAAAATGAACTGCAAGCTTCGCTGACAAATATTGAAAAAGAACGCGACCAAATCCAAAACCAGCTTTTGTTGCAAGAGAAAGAAAATGAATTATCCCTTGCATCTGTTAAACAAAATTATGAAGCACAACTTAAGGCGGCCAATGAGCAAGTAGAATTTTACAAGAACTTTAAAGCACAACAGTCTACTAAGGCGATTGGAGAGAGCTTAGAACACTACGCTGAAAGCGAATTTAACAAGGTTCGCAGTTTTGCATTCCCGAATGCTTACTTTGAGAAGGATAATCAGGTTTCTGCACGAGGGTCTAAAGGAGATTTCATTTTCCGTGAGGAAGATGAAAGCGGAGTAGAAATCATTTCTATCATGTTTGAGATGAAAAATGAAGCAGACGGTACGGAGAAGAAGCATAAAAACGCTGATTTTTACAAAGAATTGGACAAGGATCGCAGGGAAAAGAAATGTGAGTATGCTGTTTTGGTAAGTATGCTGGAAGCAGATAATGATTATTTCAACACTGGCATTGTTGATGTTAGCCATGAGTATGAAAAAATGTATGTGGTTCGTCCTCAATTTTTTATCCAGCTCATTGGGCTTTTACGAAATGCTGCGCTCAATTCTCTTAAATACAAGCAGGAGCTGGCTCTGGTTCGGGAGCAAAATATTGACATTACCCACTTTGAAGATGATTTAGAAACCTTTAAAGTAGCCTTTGCTAAAAATTATAATTCAGCTTCTAAGAATTTCAATAAGGCAATCGAAGAAATTGACAAAGCCATTAAGCGAATGGAAGCAGTCAAACAGGCACTTCAGACATCAGACAATCAACTGCGCCTCGCCAACAACAAACTAGATGACGTCTCCGTTAAGAAACTGACCCGCAAAAATCCAACTATGAAAGCTAAGTTTGAGGCGTTGAAGAACGACTAGGAGGAAACGATGCAGATACGACAAGCAACCTTGAAAGACATAGAAGCCTTGCTACCCCTCTATGAAGATTTAGGCTATCCGACGATTACTTCAAGTCTGACTAGAGGTTTGGATACAGCTTCATTATGGCTCTTGTGGACTGAAAAAACAAGGAATTTAATCAACTACTAATAGAATTTTTAGCAGAATAAGGAATCAATGAACGGAATTATCAATTTAAAAAAGGAAGCGGGGATGACCTCGCATGATGCGGTATTTAAGCTGCGCAAAATTTTAGGAACTAAGAAAATCGGTCATGGGGGTACCTTGGATCCAGATGTGGTCGGGGTGCTTCCGATTGCTGTGGGCAAGGCGACGCGCTTGGTTGAGTTTATGCAGGAGGAAGGCAAGGTCTATGAGGGGGAGATTACTCTGGGCTGCTCAACAACGACAGAGGATGCTAGTGGGGAGCAGATTGCTTTCAGCCCTGTGACTGAAATATTGGATGAAAACTTAGTGGATCAAGTCATTGCTAGTATGGTTGGAGAGCAGACTCAAGTGCCGCCTATGTACTCGGCTGTCAAGGTCAATGGGCGAAAACTCTATGAGTATGCTCGTTCTGGAGAGACAGTAGAGCGACCGAAGCGTCAGGTGACAATTTATAACTTTGAGCGGACAGGAGCTATTGTCTATGAAAGTGACTTGGCACGTTTTCCTTTTCGAGTTAAATGCAGCAAGGGGACCTATGTGCGAACATTGGCAGTTGATTTAGGGGCGAAGTTGGGTTATGCTTCCCACATGTCTCAACTGACTCGCACTGCTGCAGCTGGCATGTCTTTGGAAGAAGCATTGACTTTAGCAGAAATTGATGAGAAGGTGAATAAAGGAGACTTTTCATTTTTGCAGCCCATTGAATTCGGCATAGGAGATTTACCTAAGGTAAACCTTACGGAAGAGCAGGTTGAAGAAGTACGATTTGGACGCTTTATTCATATAGATACCAAGGCAGAACAGGTGGCTGGCTTTTATCAAGGGAAATTACAAGCCATTTTAGAAAAGCGTGACAAAGAATATAAACCTAGAAAAGTATTTCTTTAAAATTTTGTGATAAAATAGTTAAGTGATGAAAACGATTAGAATAAAAAATGAAAAAGACATTCAGCAAATTGAACACACAGTATTAGTGCTAGGGTATTTTGACGGGTTACATAAAGGACATCAAGCTTTGTTTGCTGAAGCGAGAAAAATGGCAGCAGAAAAACATTTGAAGATTGCAGTGCTGACATTTCCAGAATCTCCCAAATTGGCCTTTGTACGCTACCATCCTTCTTTAATGCTTCATTTGACTAGTCCAGAAGATCGCTTGCAGCAAATGAAAAATCTTGGTGTAGACTACCTTTATTTGATTGATTTTACCAGTCAATTTGCTCGTAATACGGCTGAACAATTTTTTACAAAATACATCTCGCGTTTGAAAGCAAAAGTTGTCATTGCGGGATTTGATTACCATTTTGGTTCAGATCGAGGCAATGCAGAGGATTTGGAGAAACTGTTTGAAGGACAAGTTATCATAGTTCCTTCTGTAAATTTCAATGGAGCAAAAATTAGTTCAACTCGCATTCGTGAAACGGTACTAGCAGGAAATGTTGCCGAAAGCAATCAATTGCTGAGCTATTCGCTATCCACCCGCGGAATTGTCGTTCATGGCAATGCAAGAGGGCGGACGATTGGCTATCCAACGGCAAATCTTGCTCCCTTGGATCGGGTTATTTTACCAGCAGATGGGGTCTATGTGGTTGATGTAGAGCACGATGGGC
This sequence comes from Streptococcus sp. HMSC073A12, assembly GCF_001812815.1. Taxonomy (NCBI): domain Bacteria; kingdom Bacillati; phylum Bacillota; class Bacilli; order Lactobacillales; family Streptococcaceae; genus Streptococcus; species Streptococcus sp. HMSC073A12. Next base: position 60,828 of record NZ_KV810539.1, read on the forward strand.
AGATATATCGCGGAATGGCTAGCGTTGGAAAAAATGTCACTTTTGAAGGTGATGAACTTCGTTTTGAAGCTAATATTTTTGATTTTTCACAAGATATTTACGGTGATACTATACGTATTTTTTGGTTGGATAAAATCCGAGATATGGTAAAATTCGACAATGTGGACGAACTAGTCAAACAATTGCAAGCAGATGAGGAAATCGCAAGATATTGGATTCCTGAAAATGATAACCACTAAATCATGTATTAAGCTTCTTATTTTTCCTAAAAGAATAGGAGAAAATTTGTAAAAATACCTAGTAATCTTACATAAAATTTAGTATAATGATAACAGTTACAAATAATAAGAAGAGAAATGCATGGTTACACTATTTTTATCACCGAGTTGTACAAGTTGTCGCAAGGCGCGTGCATGGTTATCCAATCATGAAGTTCCTTTTGAGGAGCACAATATCATGACTAGTCCACTGTCTGCACCAGAATTGAAACATATTCTTTCTCTGACGGAGAATGGAACAGACGACATCATTTCAACTCGCTCCAAAATATTTCAAAAATTAAATTTAGATGTTGAAAGTTTATCAATTTCTGAATTGCTTCGTTTAATCGAGGAAAATCCAAGCCTTTTGCGTCGTCCAATTATTTTAGAGGGAAAACGAATGCAGATTGGATTTAACGAAGACGAAATCCGTGCGTTTTTGCCTCGTGGTTATCGTAAACAAGAATTGTGCGATGCAACTTTGAGAGCTGAGATTGAATAATATGAATAAAAATTATCGTTACCCACTAGACATGTCGTGGAGCACTGAAGAGCTTGCTTCAGTGCTTTCTTTTTTGAATGATGTTGAGCAGGCTTATGAAGCGAAAATAGCAGCAGAAAAGATATTAGCATCTTATCAACAATTCAAAAAAATTGTTCCAAGCAAAGCTGAAGAAAAGCGTATCGGACGTGAATTTGAAACAGCGAGTGGCTATTCTTTATATCGAGCCGTTCAAGCTGCAAAACAAAAGGAGAAAGGAACGTTTTCTCTTGGAAAAGAAATTTAATTTTGCCAAGCACATTGTACTGAATGCGGCTTCTTATATTAAAGAGCATTTGAATGATCAGTTGCAAATTGAGACCAAGTCCAGTCCGACTGATTTGGTAACTCAAATGGACAAAGAAGTTCAGGATAATTTAGTAACCTGGATTTTAGAAGCTTATCCTGCAGATCACATTTTAGCTGAGGAAAATGGCTTGCGTCATTCTATTTCAGATGGCAATGTTTGGGTCATTGATCCTATTGACGGCACGAATAACTTTGTAGCACAAAAAGCAGATTTTGCTGTTGTTCTGGCTTATTTTGAAAATGGCATTGGTCAATTTGGTGTCATTTATGATGTGATAGGAGATAAATTGTATCACGGCGGTGGTCAATTTGATGTCTATTGCAATGAGCAGAAATTGCTTCCCTACCAAGATCGCCCTTTAAATCAGTTTTTAATGGCATCAAATGCTGGTATTTTTGAGCGCAATGATTGGGGAATTGCGGATTTGGCAAAAGAAACCTTGGGCGTTCGAGTGTACGGAAGTGCTGCGATTAGTTTTAGCAAGGTTTTATCAGGACAACTGTTGACCTATATTTCCTATATTTGGCCTTGGGATTATGCTGCAGCTTCGATTATGGGAGATAAGCTAGGCTATATGACATTGACATTTGAGGGTGAGGAGCCTGATTTTGAAAGCCACCAAGGTATTATGATGATTCCAACTATGAAATTGAACGAAATTAAAAAATACATATATCGAAAGCGAGAGTATTAGATGAATTTTCCAAAAGGATTTGAAGAAAAGTACAACAATCTTTTGGGAGAGGAGGCTCCCTCTTTTTTTCTAACTTTCGATGAGGATCCAGTTTCCGCTTTTCGGGTCAATCCATTAAAAGAGCAGCAAAAAACTTTTCCAAATCCTATTCCAAATACGAACTGGGGTTATTATGGCAAAGTTTCTGGAAAATCAATAGAGCATGTCACAGGATTAGTCTATTCACAAGAACCTGCTGCACAAATGGTTGCCCAAGCTGCAGCGCCACAACAGAATATGAAAGTACTTGATTTGGCAGCAGCGCCGGGTGGAAAATCCACTCATCTATTGTCATACTTGAACAACACAGGTCTTCTTGTTTCCAATGAAATCAATCCAAAACGATGTAAAGTGTTAGTAGAAAATATTGAGCGATTTGGAGCGAGAAATGTTGTGGTGACAAATGAATCAGCTGGCAGATTAAGTCAAGTCTTTCAAGGTTATTTTGACTTGATTGTCTTAGATGCACCATGTTCTGGTGAAGGAATGTTTAGAAAGCAGCCAGAAGCAATGGAGTATTGGAGTGAATCTTATCCTGCTCAATGTGCACAGCTTCAACGTGAGATATTGGAAGATACGATAAAAATGTTGGCGACGAATGGTGAGTTGATTTACTCCACTTGTACTTGGGCACCAGAGGAAAACGAGGAAATCGTTGACTGGCTGTTAGAAAACTATCCACTTGAATTGGTTGAAATTCCAAAAATCAATGGTATGGTGGCTGGTATTCACTTTTCGGGAACTGCACGTATGTATCCTCATCATTTTAAGGGAGAGGGACAATTTGTTGCAAAATTTCGTTTTTATGGTGAGCAGTCAGCTAAAAAGATAAAGACAAGAAAAAGCTGTTTGACATCGGAGCAGAAGATGTTGTGGAAAGAGTTTCAAAGAGAACATCTTGCCATAGAGCTAACTGGCGAGTTACAGACTTTTGGTGAACATTTATATCTATTGCCACTAGGTCTTCCAGAATTATCGAAACTTAAAATTGCCAGAAATGGTTTGCACCTAGGTGTTTTTAAGAAAAAACGATTTGAACCGAGTTTTGCTTTAGGACTGACTTTAAAACCAAGTGAAGTAAAGCACATAATTGAAATTGATGAAGAGCAGTTTAAAAAGTACGTTGCCGGGGAGACAGTCAATCTCCATCAGAACACTGCAAATGGTTGGTATCAAGTTGTTGTCCAAGGTAATGGTTTAGGGTTTGCAAAAGTGACTGGAAATATTCTGAAAAATTATTTTCCAAAAGGCCTGAGATTTCAATAAAAAATCTTTCCAAATGTCTAAAGATATGCTATAGTGAGATTAGATGTGAAAAGATTAGGGAAATCTTAGAATGAAAATGCTTTCACATCTGAAAAGGAGTTTCATGTGATTAAACACAAAAAAATAATTTGGGCAGTCACTCTCGTGATTTGCAGCATTGGTCTTTCAGCCTGTTCTTCCTGGATTAACCGCGGTGAGGCGATAACAGCAGTTGGCTCAACAGCTCTACAACCGTTGGTTGAAGCAGTTGTGGATAAATACACCGAGGAAAATCCGAAAAAAATTGTAAATGTGCAAGGTGGAGGATCGGGAACTGGATTATCACAAGTCCAATCCGGTGCAGTAGATATTGGAAATAGTGATTTATTTGCAGAAGAAAAAAGTGGTATCAATGCTAAGGCTTTAGTTGATCATCAGGTCGCTGTTGCAGGTACTGCTATCATAGCAAATAAAGGGATTAAGATAAACAACTTAACCACAGAGCAGCTATGTAAAATTTTTACCGGAGAATACACCAATTGGAAGCAAGTTGGTGGTCAAGATTTGGAAATTACCATCATCAACCGTGCCGTTGGTTCTGGTAGTCGAGCAGTTTTTGATAGTGTTATTATGAATGGCAAAGAAGCCAAGCAGGCGCAGGAGCAGGATTCTAACGGAATGGTCAAAACAATTGTTTCACAGACTCCAGGTGCCATTTCTTACTTAGTTTTTTCTTATGTGGACACGAGTGTGAAAAGTTTAAACTTGAATGGCTACAAGCCAACGAAGAAGAATGTGACAACGAACAACTGGCCTATTTGGTCTTATGAGCACATGTATACTAAGGGAGAACCTAACAAATTAGCTAAAAAACTTCTAGATTATATGATGACAGCAGAAGTCCAAAATAATATTGTTGGTAAAATGGGTTACATTCCTATCAACGACATGAAAGTTACTCGTAGTCTTGACGGAACTATCAGCTCAAAGTAAAAGAAAGAATTTAGGAATAACATGAACGAAGTAGCAAAAAAAATGCTGACAAAGTCAAAAAACTCTCGTTTAGAAACATTTGGAAAAACCATTACTTTTCTTTGCATGAGTTTAATTGTTTTTGTCGTTGCAATGATTTTATTATTTGTAGCGGAGAAAGGACTTTCGACTTTCTTTGTTAATAAAGTAAACATCTTCAGTTTTCTTTTTGGAACAAGGTGGAATCCATCCGGTAGGGAATTCGGTGCTTTACCAATGATTCTGGGCTCTTTCCTCGTAACTCTCCTATCAGCTTTATTAGCAACACCATTTGCAATTGGAGCAGCTGTTTTTATGACGGAGGTTTCCCCTAAAGGCTCAAAAATTCTACAACCAGCTATTGAACTTCTAGTCGGAATTCCATCGGTTGTGTATGGATTTATTGGATTACAGGTAGTTGTTCCCTTTGTTCGCAGTATCTTTGGTGGAACAGGTTTTGGAATCTTATCAGGAATTTTTGTTCTTTTTGTCATGATTTTACCAACGGTGACCTTTATGACAACAGATAGCCTGCGTGCTGTACCGCGGCATTATCGAGAAGCTAGTATGGCAATGGGAGCGACTCGTTGGCAAACGATTTGGCGTGTGACGCTAAAAGCAGCTCGCTCAGGTATTTTTACGGCTATTGTCTTTGGAATGGCTCGTGCCTTTGGTGAAGCTTTGGCGATTCAAATGGTTGTCGGAAATTCAGCGGTTATCCCAACTTCTCTGACAACACCTGCTGCAACCTTGACCTCTATTTTAACAATGGGAATTGGAAATACCGTTATGGGAACCGTTAATAACAATGTCTTGTGGTCGCTTGCTCTGGTTCTGCTTTTGATGAGTTTAGCCTTCAATACTGTGATTAAATTGATTACAAAGGAAAGAGGTAAGAAGAACTATGCACGCTAAAAAGATGGATAAATTAGCAACAGGCGTCCTTTATACCATTGCAGGAATCATTGTTGCTATTCTTGCTTCCTTGATTTTGTACATTTTAGTAAGGGGCTTACCTCATGTTTCGTGGAAATTCTTGACTGGACAATCGTCTTCCTATCAAGCGGGCGGCGGAATTGGAATTCAGCTCTATAATTCATTGTTTCTGTTAGTTATCACCTTGATTATTTCCATTCCTCTATCAATGGGAGCAGGGATTTACTTGTCTGAATATGCTAAAAAAGGCCCAGTGACAGATTTTGTCAGAACCTGTATTGAAATTTTATCCTCCTTGCCTTCCGTTGTTGTGGGTCTCTTTGGATATTTGATTTTTGTTATTCAATTCCAATATGGTTTCTCAATCATTTCTGGAGCCTTGGCTTTGACTGTATTTAATCTACCGCAGATGACACGTAGTGTGGAAGACAGCTTACAGCATGTGCATCATACACAGCGCGAAGCTGGACTTGCACTTGGCATCTCTCGCTGGGAAACGATCGTCCATGTCGTCGTTCCAGAAGCGTTACCAAGTATTGTGACGGGGATTGTATTAGCTTCTGGACGTATTTTTGGGGAAGCTGCTGCGCTTATCTATACAGCAGGTCAGTCTGCCCCAGCACTTGACTGGTCAAATTGGAATATTTTCAGTGTAACTAGCCCAATTTCTGTTTTTCGTCAAGCTGAAACTTTGGCTGTTCACATTTGGAAAGTCAATAGTGAAGGAACGATTCCTGATGCAGTAGAAGTGTCAGCTGGATCAGCGGCAGTACTTCTTATCTTTATTTTAATCTTTAACCTTGGAGCTCGTAAGCTCGGAAGTTATCTGCATAAGAAATTAACATCTGCCTAAAAGGAGAAGAAATGACAGAATATAACTGGAATGAAAAACATATCGTTACTTTTCCTGAGGAAGAGGTTGTTTTATCAACGAAGGGTTTGCATGTTTACTATGGTAAAAACGAATCCATTAAAGGGGTTGATATGCAGTTCAAGAAAAATAAGATTACAGCTCTTATCGGGCCTTCAGGTTCTGGTAAGTCAACCTATCTTCGCAGCTTGAATCGGATGAATGATACGATTGACATTGCTAAGGTCACTGGTGAGATCTGGTATGAAGGTATTGACATTAATCGCCCAGATATCAATGTCTATGAAATGCGGAAGCATATCGGAATGGTCTTTCAAAGACCAAATCCTTTTGCCAAATCTGTTTACCGCAACATCACCTTTGCGCATGAACGTGCCGGTGTTAAGGATAAGAAAATCTTAGATGAAATTGTAGAAACATCTCTAAAACAAGCAGCTCTGTGGGAACAGGTAAAGGATGACCTTCATAAATCTGCTTTGATGTTATCAGGCGGTCAGCAGCAACGTCTCTGCATTGCCAGAGCCATTTCCGTGAAGCCAGAAATACTTCTAATGGATGAACCTGCTTCTGCACTCGATCCAATCGCAACAGCGCAGTTAGAAGAAACGATGTTAGAGTTGAAGAAGAACTATACGATTATCATCGTGACCCACAGCATGCAGCAAGCGGCGCGTGCGAGCGATTATACCGGTTTCTTCTATCTTGGTGATTTAATCGAATATGATGAAACAGCCAATATTTTCCAAAATGCTAAGTTACAGTCTACAAATGACTATGTTTCTGGTCATTTTGGCTAAGAAAATTGCTGATTAATTAGAATTTATTAAAGGACTATCAGAATGACAGAACCTATTTTACAAATCAAGGACTTGTCGGTTTATTATAACAAAAAGAAAGCACTTAATAGTGTATCGTTGGATGTATTGCCTCATGAGATTACAGCTTTGATTGGTCCTTCTGGGTCGGGAAAATCAACACTCTTAAAAGCAATTAATCGCATGGGTGATTTAAATCCAGAGGTGACAACGACAGGTACTGTAATTTATAACGGGCACAATATTTACAGTCCACGGACAGATACGGTGGAGCTTCGCAAAGAAATTGGAATGGTTTTTCAACAGCCCAATCCATTTCCAATGACGATTTATGAAAATGTTGTCTACGGTTTGCGAATCAATGGTGTTAAAGACAAAGAGATACTAGATGAAGTAGTTGAAACATCATTAAAAGGAGCATCTATTTGGGATGAAGTGAAAGATCGTTTGAATGATTCAGCGATTGGTTTGTCAGGCGGTCAGCAGCAACGTGTCTGTGTGGCTCGTGTTTTGGCGACGAGTCCGAAAATCATCCTTTTAGATGAGCCAACATCAGCACTTGATCCCATTTCTGCAGGAAAAATTGAAGAAACACTTCATGGGCTGAAAGATCAATATACAATGTTACTCGTAACCCGCTCAATGCAACAGGCTAGTCGTATTTCAGATAAGACAGCTTTCTTCCTAAATGGTGATTTGATTGAGTTTAATGCCACGAAAGAGATGTTCCTCAGTCCGATTCATAAGGAAACGGAAGATTATATCACAGGCAAGTTTGGTTAGAGATTGTAATTGTTCACTACAATATTGTGGTTATTTCTAATGTTTTGGAGATTACCGATTTCCTATATATATAAATGCACATATGCTTGTAGACAAGAATTATGTAAAAAGATGGATTTTCGTATAAAATTCTTTAGATCTTAGGAAAGGAAAATTTATGCTTAGAGTACAATTTGAAGAAGACTTAGCAAAACTTCATAACCAATTTTATGCAATGGGAAATGAAGTTTTGTCACAGATTAATCGCACAGTTCGTGCATTTGTGACCCACGATCGTGAATTAGCAAAAGAGGTTATCGAAGAAGACGCAGAAGTAAATGAATATGAAGTAAAGTTGGAGAAAAAATCTCTGGAAATTATTGCTTTGCAGCAGCCAGTTTCACAAGACTTACGCACAGTTATTACAGTTTTGAAAGCAAGTAGTGATGTGGAAAGGATGGGGGATCATGCCGTTTCCATTGCACAAGCGACGATCCGCATGAAAGGAGAAGTTCGCATCCAGTCTGTTGAGGAAGAAATCAGCAAGATGGGGCGTGATGTTAAGAACTTTGTGGAAGCAGCGCTTGATCTTTACCTTAATGGCGACGTGGATAAGGCCTATGAAGTAGCTGCTATGGATGAGAAAATCAATCAGTACTTTGATGATATTCGAGACTTAGCAACGCAAGAAATTAAGTCAAATCCAGATTTGATTGTTACAGGTCGTGATTACTTCCAAGTTATTTCGTACTTAGAACGTATTGGTGATTACGCCAAAAATATCTGTGAATGGGTTGTTTATTTTGAAACAGGTAAAATTGTTGAAATGTAAATACTAACTTAAAAAATTTGAGAATCGGTACTGCACCCCAATAATGGGACAGAAGAAAAAACCTTTTTAGGCGACCAGATTTCTGTAATCTACAGGAGACCGGTCGTTTCATCTCTGTTGAATTCTAGTTTCATTATAAAATATGATGTAAGATTAACAATATCTGTTCTACTATCTTTGGTTAAGTTTCTCCAGTTATGGAGATAGAAGGTTTCAGACTTTAGGACAGAATGAAACCATTCGATACAGGCATTATCTGCTGGTGTTCCCTTACGGGACATAGAGCGGGTGATGCCTTTTTCTGTGCAAGCCTGGTAATAAGCTTTTGAGGTGTAGACAGAGCCCTGATCGCTGTGCAACAGCGCTCCTTGAGACACATTCAGTTGGTTCAAAGTATCCAACACAAAGTCCGTATCCTGACAATCTGAGATTGTATAAGCCACAATCTCACGATTATAGAGGTCCATGATAGAGGAAAGGTAGAGTTTACAGTTTCCAAAGTAGAGGTAGGTCATGTCTGTGACTAGCTTCTCCAGTGGCTTTTCTGCTTGAAAATCACGGTCTAGCTTATTTTCTGTTACATAGTAGGGCTTACCTAGACTCAGTCCCTTCTTAGGACGTACACGGCAGAACCAACCATTCTCCTTCATGATACGATAAACCTTTTTAGGATTGATGACAAGGTTATCCCTCTTCTTGAGCAATCGAGTGATGGTACGGTAGCCGTAGATAACCTGATTTCCCATACAGATTCGCTCGATTTTTTCTACAACCTCGTCCCTTTTTTAGGCTTCTCACCTTCTGCTTTCCAACGGTAGAAAGTGGATCGTTTGATACCAAAACAGTCCAGAGTGACGGATACTGAGCAGACGTTTTTGTATTCTTCCACCAGCTTGATAAGACTTACTTTGTCGATGGTCTTATCAAGATCCGATACTTTTTTAGTAGTTCCACCTGTAGTCGTAACTGTTCCACTTCGGATAGCTGTTCCATTCCTTTACCGTAGGTATATTGTTTCCCCACAGGTTGGTGGAAACGGTGCAGTTCATCATTCTGATACCATCGCCACCAGGTTTTGACCTGACTAACATTTTTGATGCCCAGAGTCTCCATGATAACCTTATTGGACTTACCTGCTTTCTTCATTTCGATACAGGCTAACTTAGTTTCTACCGAATACGCTTTTTTGACCATAACAAAACCCTCCTGTTTCTAGTAAACTAGAAACAGAAGGGTTTTTCTTGTGTCTCATTTTATGGGGCTAGTGCCAATTATTTCTCAGATTTTTTATTTTCCTCTTCTTTTTCCGAATAAGGATATGAGGAGGTTTTTTATGTATAGTATTTCATTTCAGGAAGATTCTTTGTTGCCAAGGGAACGTTTAGTTGCAGAAGGTGCAGAACAATTGAGCAATCAAGAATTGTTATCCATTCTTATCCGCACAGGTAATAAAAAAGAAACTGTTTTTCAAGTTTCTCAACGGATTTTATCAACTATTTCTAGTTTGAATGATTTGCGCAATATGACGCTACAAGAATTGCAATCAATCTCTGGAATTGGTCGTATCAAGGCTATTGAATTACAAGCTATGATTGAATTAGGCCAGCGAGTCAGTAAAGCAGAATTGATTACGCAAGAGCAAATTTTAGGTAGTCAAAAGCTGGCGAAAAAAATGCAACAAGAATTGGGGCATAAGAAGCAGGAACACCTTGTGGCTTTATATCTGAATACTCAAAACAAAATCATTCATCAGCAGACGATTTTTATCGGTAGTGTATCACGCAGTATTGCAGAGCCACGAGAAATCCTGCATTATGCTGTGAAACACATGGCGACATCCATTATTTTGGTGCACAATCATCCGTCAGGAGCTGTACTGCCAAGCAAAAATGACGATGAAGTGACCAAACATGTAAAAGAAGCGTGTGAATTAATGGGCTTCATCTTACTGGATCATCTCATCGTCGCAGAGAAAGATTATTATAGTTATCGCGAAGAAACAGACTTGATTTAAAGTCTATTGACAACATAGTCAAATAACATTCGATCTTTAGGGCGTGTTTCAAATAAGAATTCTGGATGCCACTGGACTCCCAGATAAGCGATTTCATCAGTTGTTGTAATGGCTTCAATGGTGTTGTCTTTCGGATCACGGGCAATGACTTCGACATTTTCTGCTAAATCTTTGATACTCTGATGATGGAAAGAGTTGATATGAGATACTTCGCCGTAAATCTTTTCCAAAACAGAGCCGGATTTAGTGACTAGTTTTTGAGTAGTATATTCAGCAGAACTGTCTTGCCAATGGTGCTCAATATCTTGATAAAGTGTTCCACCCATTGCAACATTAAACAATTGCGTACCGCGGCAAACGGTAAAAATTGGTTTTTGTTGCTGGATAGCTTCATGGATTAAGGCTAATTCAAACAAATCACGCTCCAAATGGTAATCATCACTGTCAATTGTTTTTTCTTCGCCATAGAATTGTGGTGATACATTTTGCCCACCCGTTAGGATAAGTTTATCAATCATCTGGATGTAGCGCTGTGCCATATCTGCATCTCCAATCGGCAATATGATAGGAGTTCCACCAACTTCTTTTACGCCCTCTACAAATCCCTTAGCAGCATAACTCATGATGGCAAATTCATCTTCAGGGTTTGGTCTTTCGTTTCCAGTAATGCCGATAATAGGTTTCTTCATAAATAGATGTCTGCTCTTTCTAATTGCTTAATGCTCTTTTTTCATAAAATAAAGGAGTGTTTGTAGTTCACTTGTCAAATCAACATATTGAACGACAACATCTTTTGGAACGGTTAAGTGAACAGGAGAAAAACTGAGAATACCTTTTACACCAGCTTCCACAAGAACAGTTGCAACCTCTTGCGCTTTTGCACTAGGAACGGTTAAAATAGCTGTTTTGACATTCACATCTTTTAATTTGTTATTGATTTGTGAAATGCCATAAATAGGAATCCCGTCATTTGTAGTAGTCCCAACTTCAGGATGATTATCTGTATCAAATGCCATAACAATCTTCATTTTGTTCCGTTCGTGGAAACGGTAGTGGAGCAAAGCATGTCCCATGTTACCGATACCAACTAACATCACATTGGTAATGGAATTGTCATGAAGTAAGTCAGCAAAAAAATTCATGAGTTTTTTTACATCATAACCATATCCACGACGACCTAATTCGCCAAAGTAAGAAAAATCTCGACGGACAGTTGCAGAATCAATCCCGATCGCATCTGCGATTTGTTTTGAATTGGCTTTTTCGATTTTTTCGGAATTAAATCGTTTGAAAATCCGATAATACAGAGAGAGCCTTTTAGCAGTTGCGCGTGGAATGGTTGTATTTTTTTCAGATTTCACAAAATCACATCCTTTCAAAGACTATTTTATAGAAAGTTTGTGAAAAAATCAACTTATTTGATAAAAATAGAAAAGGAGTAGGACAAAATCAAAGATTTTTGGCTTGTTTCCTACTCTTTATTGTTTTACTAATGATTTAAAAATGAGTTTTTAAGCTATTTGTTTATTGTTCTTGTTTAGTGAAAATACCACGTTCTACCAAGCTATCCATTAAGAAATAAAACTTTTCTTGAATGATGTGATTGTCTTCTGATTTAAAAATATTCACTAACCGAAGGCCAGATTTATCTGTGATGTTGATTTTTACACCTGAAAGGTTTTTGTTGATAATGATTTTCAACAAAAAGCCGTCTCCACTATTGGGAACATTTTCTAATAAGCGTGTCAATTCGTAATTTCCAACTTTGGTTTCGACAAATGTGTTATCGCGCAAAGTAAATTTTTTTACATTTTCTCCAAGAGAATAGCTGAAAGAGCAGTCTTTTAAGTGAATAGTGGTCTGAAAAGCCATCTATTTATCCTCCTAAAATTTCTTTTAATGTTGTAGTAAATTGTCGAACTTCTTCTGAAGTATTTTGTTCTGAAAAGCTAATGCGAATAGATTCTCTTAATCGCTTTGAGTCGCTACCATAAAAAGCTTTAAGCACATGACTGGGTTCGATAGCTCCTGCTGTACAAGCAGAGCCAGTTGAGATAGAAATTCCAGATAAGTCTAAACGCATGAGCAATAAATCGTTAGCCTGCTTTGGAAAGCCAAGATTTACGACATAGGGAAGTGTGTGTGAATCATTATTTATATAGTAATGGATTCCGTCAAGTTCAGAGAGAAGTTGCTGTTTCAAACTTTCAACATGTTCCATGTTTTCTTGGTAGCAATTGAGGCTCTCTTTTAGAGCCGCAACCATACCGGCAATAGCCGCTAAATTCTCAGTTCCTGCACGTCTTTTATCCTCTTGATCTCCACCATGTAAAAATTTGTCAAATTTTACATGATTGAAGTACAAGAAGCCGATGCCTTTTGGACCATGAAATTTATGAGCCGATGCACTCATAAAGTCAATTCCTAGCTCGTCAGGATAGACAGGTAATTTGCCTATAACTTGCACAGCATCCACATGATAAGCAGCGGGATGATGTTTCACAACGTCAGCAATTTCTTTGACTGGAAGCATATAGCCTGTTTCATTATTGGCATACATGGTTGAGACAAGTATTGTATCTTCTCGAAGGGCTTCTTTTATCTGTTGAGCCGTAATCTCTCCATTTTTAGGTTGGATATAAGTAGCTTCAAAGTCAAATTTATCCACCAGATATTCAATCGTTTCAAGAACCGAATGATGCTCAATAGCAGTTGTAATAATGTGTTTCCCTTGATCTTGATGGGCTAAGGCATATCCTTTTATGGCTGTATTGTTACTTTCTGTCCCACCAGATGTATAGATGACATGTTGACTATTAGTATGAAGCAGTTCAGCAAGCTCTTGTCGGGCTTTGCGAAGAATTTTACTAGCAGCTCTTCCGTGGCTATGAATGCTAGATGGATTGCCAAAGGTATTTTCCATAACCTGTGTCATAGCAGTAATAGCAGCTGTTGACATAGGAGTTGTTGCTGCATTATCGAAATAAATCAAGATTTCTCCTTATTTCTTTTTATTGTAAGCAAACAGTGGACTGACTGGTTTTCTTTTATGGATACGAACGATTGCATCTCCGATTAGCCCACTTGCAGTAATGTATTGAACATTTTTCGGAGTTTTTTCTTTCGTTGCAACTGAGTCAGTAACCAGGATTTCTTTGATAGGAGAGTTATCTAACTTTTCAGCGGCTCCCTCAACAAATAAACCATGACTAGAAACTGCATAAATCTCTGTTGCACCTTCGCGTTCAACAATTTTTGAGGCTTCAGCAAATGTACGACCAGTATTTAAAATATCATCAATAAGGATAGCTTTTTTCCCAGCTACATCTCCGATAATATAGCCTTCGTTACGGTGGGTATCGTCTTGAGCGTAGTCGATAATCGCAATCGGAGCATCTAAATGCTCTGCTAAGCTTCTAGCACGTTTAACACCAGAATTTTTTGGACTGACCACAACAACATCTTCACCAGACAAGCCCTTTTCACAGTAATGTTTGGCAAAAAGAGGAACGGTGTAAAGGTTATCAACAGGGATATCAAAGAAGCCTTGGACTTGGACAGCATGCAAATCTAGGGTTAGAACACGATCAACTCCTGCCTTAACCAGCATATTCGCTACGAGCTTGGCTGTAATTGGTTCGCGAGGAGCGGCTGTTCGGTCTTGACGAGCATAGCCAAAATATGGCATCACAACATTGACAGAATTAGCGCTGGCGCGATTGCAAGCATCCACCATGATGAGAAGTTCCATCAAATGATTATTGACAGGAAAACTTGTTGATTGAATGATAAATACATCAAAGCCACGCACGCTTTCCTCGATGTTTACTAGGATTTCTCCGTCTGAAAATTGACGTGATGAAAGTTTTCCAAGAGGCACATCAGCAGCTTTAGCAATTTTCTCGGCAATATCGTGATTGGAATTTAGTGCAAACAACTTCATCTGTGCTTTATCCGTCAGTATATTCATCATAACTTATTAAGACTCCTTTTGATTTCTACACTCCATTTTATCAAAAAATAAGTAAAATTTCAGCTTTTTATTCATAAGTTTTGAGCAAATCTTGCAACTTTAGGCTTTGCATATTTATAATGGATATGATGAGCTTGTAAAAAGCACTCGAATTGTTCTTTTCCAGTTTTTGCATCTGTCACTTCCAGCTCTAATTCGTAGTCTGTTTTGTCAAAATAATGATTTTCATCAAGTGCCATTAAGCCAATAGTGGTTTCTTTTTCATAGCGAATAGTTGTTAAGCTCCCTAGAATCTTTAATTTCTCGAGATTGATAGCAGCCTGAGTCAGCAGAGTGTGTATTTCTCCTTCAGGTAGCACACATGTATTGATGAGAGTGTGAGACTCTTCTAAAGTGAGAAATTGATTGTATTCCATATTACCGACCTGCTGCGGAATTTTTAAAGTTAATTCGGCACGAGTTTCAAAAGTACGAATCCGAAGTGCCATTTTTGCATCTCGAATTGAAAAGTCGGCTGTGTCAATATAGTAGTTTATCTGCTTGGTAGCTTTTATCTTTGAAAACAGTGGTAACAGCTGTTGGTACTCATTTTTTGTCAGAAGCGTTTTGTATTCAATTTCCAAATGATCCATTTTCCAATCCTTTTCTTTTGTTTGAAAGCGATTTATGTTATAATAAGTATTGTGTTTATTTTATAAAAAATTAAGTAAAATGACAAGGTGAGTGTATGCAATTAGAGTGGGAAGAGTTTCTGGATCCTTATATTCAAGCGGTTGGTGAATTAAAGATCAAACTGCGTGGGATTCGTAAACAGTATCGAAAACAAAAAAAACATTCTCCGATTGAATTTGTAACAGGTCGTGTAAAACCGATAGAAAGTATCAAAGAAAAAATGGCTTTGCGTGGGATTAAAGAGGAAAATCTAGCGCAAGATATGCAAGATATAGCTGGTTTGCGCGTAATGGTTCAATTTGTGGATGACGTAGAAGAAGTTTTGGATGTTTTACGAAAGCGCCACGACATGCGGATTATCCAGGAGCGAGACTATATTAAAAACCGTAAGGCTAGTGGATATCGAAGTTATCATGTCATTGTTGAATACCCAGTTGATACCATTGATGGCAACAAAACAGTTTTGGCAGAGATTCAAATCCGCACTTTGTCCATGAACTTTTGGGCAACAATTGAACATTCGTTGAATTATAAATATAAGGGTGAATTTCCAGATGAAATTAAGAAACGTCTAGAGATTACCGCAAAAATCGCCTATCAATTGGACGAAGAAATGGGGAAAATTCGTGATGATATTCAAGAAGCGCAAGCTTTATTTGACCCAATTAGTCGTAAATTAAATGATGGCGTAGGAAATAGTGACGATACAGATGAAGAATACAGGTAAAAGAATAGGGATTATCAGTAATCGTAGACGGCAAAGTCAAGAACTTTGTCGCCAATTAAAACAAAAATTAAAGCAAAATCATTTTATTTTGAATGATAATAATCCTGATATTGTCATTTCAATCGGTGGCGACGGGATGCTTTTGTCAGCCTTTCACAAATATGAAGATCAGCTAGACAAAGTTCGCTTTGTTGGTGTTCACACAGGACATTTGGGCTTTTATACAGATTATCGAGATTTTGAGTTGGACAAACTAATTGATAATTTAAAATTAGATACAGGTGCAAAGGTGTCTTATCCGATTTTGAATGTTAAAATTTTCCATGGAAATAATGAAATTTGTATAAAGCGTGCATTAAACGAAGCGACAATCAAGCGTTCTGGACGAACAATGGTCGCCGATGTTATTATCAATCAAGTGCATTTTGAGCGCTTTCGTGGTGATGGCGTTTCAGTATCAACGCCGACAGGAAGTACAGCTTACAATAAATCGTTGGGCGGAGCTGTTCTCCACCCAACCATCGAAGCTCTTCAGATTGCAGAAGTTGCAAGCTTGAACAATCGTGTGTTTCGGACTTTGGGCTCCTCAATTATCGTTCCTAAGAATGATAAAATTGAAATTGTGCCGACTTGGAATGATCGACATGCGATTTCGATTGACAATCAAAATTTTATGATAAATGATATTTCTAAAATTGAATTTCAAATTGATCAACATAAGATTAACTTTCTTGCTACACCGAGTCATACTAGTTTTTGGAATCGTGTCAAAGATGCCTTTATCGGCGAGGTGGAGGAATGAGGTTTGAATTTATCGCAGATGAGCATGTGAAAGTCAAAACCTTTCTAAAAAAACAGGAAATTTCCAAAAGTTTACTTGCAAAAATTAAGTTTTCTGGTGGGGATATTCGGGTAAACGGAAAGAAGCAAAACGCCATTTATTTGTTAGATATTGGTGACAAAGTTGCCGTTGATATTCCGGCGGAAGAAGGATTTAGCAGTCTATGTGCAGTAGAAAAAGAATTGGATATTGTATACGAAGATGAACATTTTCTGATTTTGAACAAGCCAGCAGGCGTAGCTAGCATTCCTAGTGTGAATCATTCCAATACAATGGCCAATTTTGTGAAGGCTTATTACATTGCAAATCATTATGAAAATCAGCAGATTCATATTGTGACTCGTTTAGACCGTGATACGAGTGGTCTGATGTTATTTGCAAAGCACGGTTATGCTCATGCAAGATTAGATAAACAATTGCAAAAGAAAGTCATTGAGAAGCATTATTATGCTTTGGTCAAGGGTTCGGCACCGTTAAAGCCAGAAGGAGATATTATTGCTCCCATAGCGCGTGAAGATAGTAGTATCATTACTCGCTGTGTGGCAAAAAATGGAAAATATGCTCATACGAGTTATAAAGTTTTAGCGCAGTATGATGACATTTATCTCGTGGATATTCATCTTCATACAGGACGAACACACCAGATTAGGGTTCATTTTTCTTATATTGGTTTTCCTCTCTTGGGAGATGACTTATATGGTGGAAGTATGACTGACGGAATAACGCGGCAAGCGCTTCATTGTCATTCATTGCGTTTTTACAATCCATTCCATAAGGAAGTTGTGAATAAATCAAGTCCTTTTCCGAAAGATTTTCAAACAGTCATTCAAAAATTAAGCAATAAGTAAGGAGTAAAACATGAAAATTTTTGAAACAATTCGTGAAACATTGCAAGACAAAGAAGTGAAGATTGTCTTACCAGAAGGTGAAGAACCACGTATTATTCAAGCTACTAAACGTTTGGTAAAAGAAACAAGTATCACACCTGTTTTATTGGGAAATCCTGAAAAAATTCGTATTTACCTTGAAATTGAAGGTGTGACAGAAGGTTATGAAGTCATTGACCCTCAAAATTGTTCATGCTTTGAAGAAATGGTGGCAGCTTTTGTAGAACGTCGTAAAGGAAAAATCAAAGAAGACGAAGCGCGTAAATTATTGAAAGAGGACGTCAATTATTTTGGTGTCATGCTTGTTTATCTTGGTAAAGTACAAGGTATGGTTTCTGGTGCGATTCATTCTACAGCAAGCACGGTTCGCCCAGCTCTTCAAATTATCAAAACACTTCCTTGGGTTTCTCGCACATCTGGTGCCTTTCTCATGGTTCGCGGTGAGGAACGCTATGTTTTCAGTGATTGTGCAATCAATATTGATCCAGATGCTAAAACATTAGCAGAAATTGCTATTAACTCTGCCTTGACCGCGCAAATCTTTGACATTGACCCTAAAGTAGCTATGCTGAGTTATTCAACTAAAGGTTCTGGATTTGGTGAAAAGGTTGATAAAGTCATCGAAGCAACGAAACTTGCGCAAGAAATGCGACCAGATCTTGCTATTGATGGAGAATTACAGTTTGATGCGGCATTTGTACCTAAAACAGCAGAGTTAAAAGCTCCTGGCAGCAATGTAGCTGGTCAAGCAACTGTCTTTGTATTTCCTGGTATTGAAGCTGGAAATATCAGCTATAAAATGGCAGAGCGTCTCGGTGGCTTTTCAGCAGTCGGTCCTATTTTGCAAGGATTGAATCATCCAGTAAACGACCTTTCACGTGGATGCAACGCTGATGATGTTTATAAATTAACATTGATTACTGCCAGCCAAGCAGTTGGTAATTATTAGAAAGCCAAGACAGAATCCAGAATTCAAGTTCTGGGTTCTCTTTTTATTTTATGTTATACTAAAGTTATGTTAGATTTGAAAAAATATGAAATTGAGATGTGGGAGGATGAAAAAATTGCCTCCTTTCGTCAAAAATTATTAGCTTGGTATGATGAGAATAAACGTGATTTGCCTTGGCGGAGAAGCAGTAATCCTTATCATATCTGGATTTCAGAAATTATGCTTCAGCAAACACGGGTAGATACGGTTATTTCTTACTATGAGCGCTTTTTAGCTTGGTTTCCGACAATCAAAGATTTAGCAATGGCTTCAGAAGAACGTTTGCTTAAAGCTTGGGAGGGGCTAGGTTACTACTCGCGAGTACGCAATATGCAACAGGCTGCTCAGCAGATTATGACAGATTTTAGTGGCGAGTTTCCTCACACTTACGAGGAGATTTCTAGTCTGAAAGGAATTGGTCCTTATACAGCAGGAGCTATTGCAAGTATTGCTTTTGGTTTGCCTGAGCCAGCGGTTGATGGGAATGTTATGCGGGTCCTGAGCCGTTTATTTGAAGTGAATTTGGATATTGGTGTCCCTGCTAACCGAAAGGTTTTTCAAGCGATGATGGAAATTCTGATTGACCCCCAAAGACCGGGAGATTTCAACCAAGCTTTGATGGATTTAGGATCAGATATTGAAGCACCTATCAACCCTAGACCTGATGACAGTCCAGTAAGGGAATTTAGCGCTGCTTACTTACATGGAACAATGGATAGATACCCTATCAAAGCTCCTAAGAAAAAACCAGTTCCAGTTTATTTGTATGGTTTAATTATCCAGAATAATCAAGGAGAATTTCTTTTAGAGAAAAATGAAACAAGCAGTCTTTTATCAGGATTTTGGCACTTTCCTTTGATTGAAGTAGAAGAATTTCCGGACGGTGAACAGTTATCCTTTTTTGAAGTGGCAGAAAATCAAGTTGCATTTGAATTATCTCCGCAAGAAAGCTTTGAGCAGGATTATGATGTGGTAGTGAATTGGCAGGAGCAAGCTTTTCCGACAATTCAACATGTGTTCAGTCATCGCAAGTGGCAGATTCGTTTGCTTTACGGTCGAGTAGCAAATATGATAAAAAATCAAAAAGAGGAACAAGTTCTGTGGCTGCATCCTGATGACTTTACCAACTATCCGTTTGCGAAACCTCAGCAGAAGATATGGCAAGCCTTTCAAGAAGGTAAATTAAAAGGAAATTAAATGTTAAGAGGCAGGGATAATATGTTCCCTGCCTCGCTTTGTGATTGTAAAAAGCTATTGCCTAGTTAGTTTATAATATGCTGTGAAGTTGGTGATTTATCTCAGCTTCATTTTTATAAGTTAGCGAATGACTTGATTTCGTCAGCCGTCATAGAGGAGTCACAACGGACAGTCACATGACTATTTTCTGTATGTAAAAATCCTGGTACAGTTGGGATTCCATATTCGGAACGGAAAGCTTGGAGCTCTTCCAGTTCACTAGGTTCCTCACTATTGATAAAGAAAATATGTGCTTGGGTTTCAGCGACAACACTAGCTAGCGTAGTGGCGAATTTACGACAGTAAGGGCACGTTTTACGCCCAATGAAAAAAGTTGCATTTTCTTTATTTGCAATGGCTTGTCGGGCACGTTCAACAGTCGTGACTTCTAAATCATTGATATCTTGTGTAAATTTATCCATAAAATAACCTCATTTCTTTTGTTCATTCTAGTATGCCACAAATAGGAAAATAATGCAGAGATTTGAAATGAAATGTAAAACATTGAAAGAGAGGTGAAACAGGACTAGAAATTGAAAATTTTAATTGTCGTGCTCTTGTTTCAAGACTCCGATATAAAATGTTTCCTAGCTATTTTGTATAGTCTCCCCTATAATGTTGAGCAAATGTTAAAAAGCGAAAAGACCTTGAGACCTGCTTCGAAAGATCTGTCTGCTATCTTAAAAAGCAGCATCTGAGCAATTATCTGTTATTTGTTACAAGACAACTTCGAGTCTGAGATATTCTTGTCCCAGACTCGAAGTTTGAATATTGTGGAAGTTAGAATGAGAAATCAAAGCCTTCTTACTTTTTGCTTATTTTACAAAATCATTGATTTCTGCTTCAATTTTTGCAATTTTTGCTTGAGCGTCTTGGCTAGAATTTCCGACAACAGCAATGTAGAATTTGATTTTTGGTTCAGTTCCTGAAGGACGTACAGCAATCCATGAACTATCAGCAAGTGTGTATTTTAATACGTCACTTGCTGGAGTTGTTAATTTCCTTACATTGCCGTCAGAATCGGTAGCGGTTTGTGCTTTGAAATCTTCTGTGACTGTAATAGCAGTAGCGTTGAATTCTTTCGGTGCATTGTCACGGAACTTGCTCATAATAGCTTTGATTTGTTCAGCGCCATCAACACCAGACAAAGTAACTGAAATCGTCTTTTCAGCATAATAACCATATTCTTTGTAGATTTCTTCAATTCCGTCTGCAAGAGTTAAGCCGCGAGAACGGTAGTAGGCAGCTAATTCTGCAACAACCAATACAGCTTGGATAGCATCTTTGTCACGCACAAATGGTTTAATCAAGTAGCCAAAGCTTTCTTCAAAGCCCATCATGTAAGTGTGATTGTGTTTTTCTTCAAATTCTTGAATCTTTTCAGCGATAAATTTGAAACCAGTTAAGACGTTAAACATGGTAGCGCCGTAGCTTTCAGCAATCTTGGTCACAAGATCGGTAGACACAATGGATTTGCAAAGTGCTGCATTGGCAGGAAGTGTTCCAGCAGTCTTGTGCGCTTCAAGGATATACTTAGCCATAATCGCACCGATTTGATTTCCTGAAAGATTGCGGTAGCTACCGTCTTTTTGGAGAACTTCAACACCCACACGGTCAGCATCTGGGTCCGTTGCGACAAGAACATCCGCACCAACTTTACGTCCCAATTCTTCAGCAAGAGCGAAAGCAGCTTGGTTTTCTGGATTTGGTGATTTGACAGTGGAGAAGTCTGGATCTGGCACGCATTGAGCTTCAACAACCTGAACAGAATCAAAACCAGCTTGGGCAAATGCTCGACGTGCTAACATTTCACCTGTACCGTGAAGCGGAGTGTAGACGATTTTCATGTCTTTTCCATATTCATCAATCAATTGTTGGTTGATGTTGACGTCTTTAACTTCCTTGAGATATTCGGCATCAATAGTTTCACCAATAACTTCAATCAAACCAGAAGCTTTTTCGGCTTCAACATCAGCTACTTCAATAGTAAATGGATTTTCAATGGCACGAATATAAGCTGTTAGAGCATCAGCATCATGAGGCGGCATTTGACCACCATCTTCGCCATAAACTTTATAGCCATTAAATGGAGCAGGGTTGTGGCTGGCTGTAATCATAATCCCGGCAAAAGCTTTTAAGTGACGAACTGCAAATGACAGTTCTGGTGTTGGACGGAGACTTTCAAATACATAAGATTTAATGCCATGTTTTGCTAAAACAGCAGCAGATTCAAAGGCGAATTCTGGAGAGAAGTGACGAGAGTCATAAGCGATAGCGACACCGCGTTTTTTGAAATCTTCATCTTTTTCATCAATCAAACGTGCTAAACCTTCAGTTGCCTGACGAACAACATAAATATTGATACGATTCGTACCAGCGCCTATCAGACCACGCATACCAGCAGTACCAAATTCAAGATTGGTATAAAAAGCATCTTCTTTTGTCTTTTCGTCCATCGAATCCAATTCTTTACGAAGGTAGTCTGGAAGTTCTGCAAAATCAAGCCATTTTTTGAAATTTTCTTGGTAAGTCATTACGAAATCTCCTTTTTAAAATAGGAAAGCTTATGAAAAATTAGTGAAAACAGGAAATGTCATTACCTGTTTAATAAAGGAGCGAGCACATCCAGTTTTCTCAATTTTTCAGCTTTCTGCATTGTTTAATCGTTTTCATTATAGCATTTTTTCATAAAAAAATCACGATTTCACGTGATTATTTTCTAACTTTTTCAAGGGCTGGAATAATGGTAACTGTCAGAATCGCAGAAATAATCATTTCAGCAATGGAATTGGTTGAAATGACAGATGCGAGTAAGAGCTGAATATTCCCATTATATACTTTGGAGAATAATAAGAAAATCCCTCCTAAAACAAAAATTGTATTTGTCAACGAACCGACTGTTCCAGCTAAGATAAGTCCGATCTTATTTTTAAGATATTTATAAACAAAATAAGGGGTGACTCCGATTAAGATTCGCGGAACAAGGGCAATGATGAGCGAATAAATATTCCCATTAGGTACAAACGGGCTAAACAAGTAACTGGTTGGCAAGAGAACAAGTGTGTTCGTAACCAGACTAATGATACCCATTAGCGCCCCTAAAATAGCGCCTACCTTTGGTCCATATAAAATACTTGCAATAATAACGGGAATGTGGACAATCGTTGGTTTGATTGGGACGGGAAAAAGGTTAAATATTACTGAACTCAATAGATGAATGACGAGCATAATCGCAAAAAAGATAGCAATTTGAGCAATATTAGATTGTTTCTTCATAAATCATTTCCTTTACTTTTTTTATAATTGTTTCTACAGAAGCAAGGGCGCCAATTCCGTGGTCACCACAGGCTAGGACGGTTTCTCTAGGCTGAATAATTTGCCAGCCGTATTTTTCTAGTTTAGATAGATTTTCTTGAGTGATTGGATTTTCATACATTTTGGTATTCATAGCTGGGGCTAATACCTTTTTGGCTGTTGATGGCAGAGCAAGTGCGGTACTGGTTATCATATTGTCTGCAAAGCCATTAGCTAATTTAGCGATCGTATTGGCGGAAGCAGGTGCAACTAAGAAAAGATCCGTTTGCTTGGCAATTTCAATATGATTGACCTTGTTTGGCGCAGGCTCCTCCATGACATCTGTATGCACTAAATTTTTCGACAATACTTGCAAAGTCAGCGGTGTAATGAAATTTGTAGCTGCTTGAGACATCAGAACAGTCACCTTTTGATTGTCTTTTGTCAATTGACTGACCAAGTCGGCAGCTTTATAGGCGGCAATGCTTCCTGTGACAGCTAGTGTAATATGTTTCATAGATTGTCCTTTGTGTGAATATGTGTCAGCAATAATTGGGCAATTTCTTCTTTAGTAGTGGCTTCTATTACGGAATCTTGTTTGACCAAGAAAGCATGATGTTGATTATTGGAAATATCATACAAGTCATTTGCTACAATTATTTCTGCTTTGTTTTTTATGAGACTAGCACGAGCAACTGTCAGTAATTCTTCCTTAGAAACACCAACTAAGAGTTTAAAGCCAATTAGACGGATATTGGGATTCCATTTTTTGACTTGACTGATAATTTTCGGTGTTTGTTTGAGAAAGAGCACTTGGTATTCATCTTTTGATGAAATCTTGCCTTGATCATTGGTCTTGTTTAAAAACTCTGTTAAATCCTGTGAAGCAGTGATTTGTTCAAAACCTGTCATGTAAATAGGCATGTAGTCAGAAACAGCCATTGAATGAATTAAAACACCATGAGTTTTGACTAAAGGCTGCATCGTTTCCAGCAAATCTTGTACATTTTCAATGATTTGAATGGTTAAATTCGGATGAGCAGCAGGCTTGACAGCACTCTGTGTAGTGACTAATGTAACTTGATCGCCTTGTGCTAAAAAACTCTCCGCAATAAGAGCACCAAGCTTTCCTGTTGAGTGATTCGTAATAGAACGAACTTGATCGATTTTTTCGCTCGTTCCGCCAGAAGTAATCAATAGTTTCATAACTAAATTTTACACAAAAAAAGTTAATTCGTAAATAGAAAAGACCTTTCCGAACGTTTTTGAGAATTTTAGCTTTGAAAGTGTTTGTTTTCTTTATTTTTTGGTATAATAATCCTATCAAAACTGGAGGATTCCAAATGAAAACGGATATAGAAATTGCTCAGAGTGTTGACTTGCATCCGATTGCTGATGTAGTGAAGAAAGTTGGAATTGATTACGATAATTTGGAGCTTTACGGTAAATACAAGGCGAAATTATCTTTTGACAAGATTCAGGAATTGCAAAAGAAGCCAGTTGGTAAGCTGATTTTGGTAACAGCCATCAACCCAACACCGGCCGGCGAAGGAAAATCAACTATTACTATTGGCTTGGCAGATGCTCTCAGCAAAATTGGAAAGAAAACCATGATTGCGATTCGTGAACCGTCTCTTGGACCAGTTATGGGAATCAAAGGCGGAGCCGCTGGAGGTGGTTATGCACAGGTTCTACCAATGGAAGACATCAATTTGCATTTCACAGGAGATATGCATGCGATTACCACTGCCAACAATGCCCTTTCTGCTTTGATTGATAATCATTTACATCAAGGAAATGCTCTAGGAATTGACCAACGTCGCATTATCTGGAAGCGCGTGGTAGATCTGAATGACCGTGCTTTGCGGCATGTGACCGTCGGTCTGGGCAGTCCGGTTAATGGAATTCCGCGGGAAGATGGTTTTGATATTACGGTTGCATCTGAAATCATGGCTATTCTCTGTTTAGCGACAAGTATTGAAGACTTGAAAGAACGTCTAGCTAATATCGTTATTGGTTATCGTTATGATCGGACGCCTGTTTATGTTCGAGATTTGGAAGTAGAAGGGGCTCTTGCTCTCATCTTGAAAGACGCTATAAAGCCCAATCTAGTACAGACTATTTATGGAACCCCTGCCTTTGTTCACGGTGGACCGTTTGCAAATATCGCTCACGGCTGTAATTCCGTTTTGGCAACGACAACAGCTTTGCATTTGGCGGACTACACGGTGACTGAAGCTGGCTTCGGTGCGGATCTAGGGGCTGAAAAATTCCTAGACATCAAAACGCCCAATCTTCCGACTGCTCCAGATGTAGTGGTTATTGTTGCAACTCTTAGAGCATTGAAAATGAACGGTGGTGTCGCTAAAGAAGATCTGACAACTGAGAATGTTGAAGCGGTTAAAGCAGGTTTTGCCAACCTCAAACGCCATGTGGGAAATATCCGTAAATTTGGTATTCCGGTCGTGGTGACTATCAATGAATTTGTGACGGACACCCAAGCTGAAATTGCCGTTCTCAAGGAACTTTGTGCAGAGATTGATGTCCCGGTGGAATTGGCTAGTGTCTGGGCAGATGGTGCTGACGGTGGATTGGCTCTTGCGGAAGTTGTGGTCAAAACGATTGAAACGAGACCTGCCAAATACACTCGACTCTATGACAACAATCTGTCTATCGAAGAAAAAATCGAGAAAATTGTCAAGGAAATCTATCGTGGAACAAAAGTCAATTTTGAAAAGAAAGCAAAAACTCAAATTTCTCAAATTGTCAAGAACGGCTGGGATAAGCTGCCAATTTGTATGGCCAAGACCCAGTACAGTTTTTCAGATAATCCAAATCTTCTAGGAGCGCCAGAAAACTTTGAAATCACTATCCGCGAAGTAGTTCCAAAATTGGGTGCAGGTTTTATTGTCGCCCTAACTGGTGATGTTATGACGATGCCCGGTCTGCCAAAACGCCCAGCAGCCCTCAATATGGACGTAGCAGCAGACGGAACTGCTATTGGACTATTTTAAAACGAAAAAGGTTCGAGAGAGCCTTTTCTTTTTGAATTTGGTAAAATATACATGGTGATATACTTCATTTTTATGAAAGTAATAAGAAGAAAGGAACGTTTGGATGAACATCAGATTAGAAAATAAAAACGACGCTGCTGCTCTCATTGCTATTTACGCACCCTATGTTGAGAAAACAGCCATTACTTTTGAGTATGATGTTCCGTCGGTGGAGGAATTTTCTGGTCGGATTGAGAAGACCTTGGAAAGGTATCCTTATCTGTTGGCGGAGGAAGAGGGAGTCATTCTGGGTTATGCTTATGCTTCGACTTATTATGGTCGAGAGGCATACAACTGGGCTATTGAGCTGTCGGTCTATGTAGCTGATGAGAATTGCGGCAGAGGGATTGGGAAGCAGCTTTATGACAAATTGGAAGAAATTCTTGAACAGCAAGGGTTTGTTCATTTTCTAGCTTGTATTGCTCTGCCGAATGACGCCAGTATTTCTTTCCATAAAAAAACTTGGTTATCAGCAAGTAGCGCATTTCCCAAAAATCGGCTATAAATTTGGCTGCTGACATGCTACAGTTTGGTTGCAGAAGAGTTTAGATAAACCAGCAAGACCAATTAAATTATTCAAAGATATGAATGTTGAAAGTGAATGGTAATATGAAAGTAGAAGATGTTTTCCAAGGATTAAAAGAAGTAGCAAACCCTGAAGATGCTATTCACATGAAAGCATACATGAAAGATCAGTTCGAGTTTTTAGTGGTCAAAACACCTATTAGGCGGCAAATTTCTAAAATATTTTTTAAGAAAAGTCACAAGTCTACGATAGATTGGAAATTTATCAATCAGGCTTGGGAAAATCCCTATCGTGAAATGCAATATGTGGTGCTGGATTATTTACAACTAAAACAAACATCTTTAGCCTCAAACGATTTAACAAAGGTAAAGAAATTGGCACAAACAAAGCCTTGGTGGGACACGATTGACTTTTTGTGTCGCTCGGTAGGTTATATTTGTTTACACTATCCTGAGACAAAGAAAATAGTATTGGATTGGAGTACGGATGAGGACATTTGGTTGCGCCGATTGGCTATCGAACACCAATTACTTCAAAAAGAGCAAACGGATGTCCAGCTGCTAGAGCAAATCCTGATTAATAATCTTAATAAGACCGAGTTTTTCATCAATAAGGCCATTGGCTGGGCACTTCGGGACTACTCCAAGACCAATCCCGACTGGGTGCGGGAATTTATCGAAAAATACAAAGACAGGCTGAGCAAACTCAGCATTAAAGAAGGAAGCAAGTATTTGTGAGATTGATAGATGAGGAAGAGGATCGATAAATGAAATATCGCAGGCAAGTATTGATGAACTAGCAAAAACCGAACCAATTCTCTTTGTGAGCATTACCCAAGAGGATTGGTTCGGTTTTTTGTCTTACTTAGTTCCTAGTTTGCTTTTCGATTTTCATTGAGTGTTAGATATTTTTTTGCTCTAAGTGATGTATATGATTGTATCTGGTATAATGAATGATAATAGTCGTCAAAATAGTAGTGACTGTCCAGATAGCGTATTGATGAATGAAACGTGTGAGAAATCCAGTAAAAATAGCACCGCCGATGAAACTAGCGACAATCATAGAGTAATTAGCCGCTTGCCTTCTAATAATATGTCTACGATCTTTAAAACGAATATATTCATACCAAGCAGTGACCATTCTCCGATAGTTTCCTGAAGTCATCATAATCATGTAGGGATAAGACTCGATTTTTGAGCCTGTATAAGTTAGCATGACCATGCCTGTAGAGGTTGCAAGTAATATCACCCAGATAAAATAATGAGAATGAAAAAAAGGAAAGAGGAAAGTCGTGAGAGTCAATGGTAAGACTCCCCAAGTACGCCAATGTGAGCTTTGCGCCCGTTCCTTAAGTAGAATACCAAGGATAAAGCCACAGGTAAAGAAGACAAGCGAAAGGATACGGTAAGCGGTCTTTACGGTTGGTCCATCCCAATCGGCTACGATTAAAATAATATTCCCTGTCTGAGTGGCGATTAGTGTACTAAATTGTATATGCGAAAAAACGTCTAGGCAACCACCCACAGCTCCTAGCAATATAGCCATTGTTCGCCTATCTTGAGGCATGGGGACAGGCTGTTTCGTAGTATCCATAACTTTATCCTCCTAAAAACTATTTTACTCTTTTAAGGCACCAATTTCAAATATGGATAAGCTAGAAAATCTCTCATAAAAAATAGTTTGACTTTTAGGATTCTCTATAGTAGAATGCTAGATATGCGATGAGTCGATAGGTGGCGCAAGCCACATATTGAGCATGGGAGGTCATATACGCAGGAGCGGACCTTGATGAGTTGTGTGAACCTGCTCATCACACGTAAGTGCCCTCAATCCCTACTTTTTAGTGGGGATTTTTTTCTTCTAAGTCTTTTCAATTCTTTAGAAAAGTAGTATAATACCAGCAATACACAAATTTTTTGAAAATTCAGAGAGGTATGTTATGGGATACACAGTTGCTGTGGTAGGTGCTACAGGTGCCGTTGGAGCTCAAATGATTAAAATGCTGGAAGAATCAACTCTTCCGATTGAGAAAGTACGCTACTTGGCTTCAGCTCGTTCAGCGGGGAAAGTTTTGAAATTTAAAGACCAAGACATCACAATTGAAGAAACAACGGAGACTGCCTTTGAAGGTGTAGATATCGCTCTCTTTTCAGCAGGCGCCTCAACGTCTGCCAAGTATGCTCCATACGCTGTCAAGGCAGGAGCGGTTGTCGTTGACAATACCTCTCATTTCCGTCAGAATCCTGATGTTCCTTTGGTTGTACCAGAGGTCAATGCACATGCACTTGATGCTCATAACGGAATTATTGCCTGCCCAAATTGCTCCACTATCCAGATGATGGTAGCTTTGGAGCCGATTCGTCAGAGATGGGGCTTAGAGCGCATCATCGTATCGACCTATCAGGCCGTGTCTGGAGCTGGTATGGGAGCTATTCTTGAAACTCAGCGTGAACTGCGTGAGGTCTTAAATGACGGTGTCAATCCGCGTGATGTTAAGGCTGAGATTTTGCCTTCCGGCGGTGACAAGAAACATTATCCGATTGCTTTTAATGCTCTTCCTCAAATTGATGTCTTTACGGACAATGACTACACCTACGAAGAGATGAAGATGACCAATGAAACCAAGAAGATCATGGAAGATGACACGATTGCGGTTTCTGCTACTTGTGTTCGTATCCCTGTTCTTTCAGCGCACTCAGAGTCTGTCTACATCGAGACAAAAGAAGTAGCACCCATCGCAGAAGTCAAAGCAGCTATTGCGAACTTTCCAGGAGCAGTATTAGAGGATGATGTTGCTCATCAAATCTACCCTCAGGCTGTTAATGCTGTCGGCAAAAAAGAAACATTTATTGGTCGTATCCGCAAGGATTTGGACGCTGAAAAAGGCATCCATATGTGGGTGGTTTCAGACAATCTGTTTAAAGGTGCTGCTTGGAATTCTGTTCAAATCGCTGAGACCTTGCATGAACGTGGCTTGGTGCATCCAACAGCAGAGGTCATTTTCAAATTGAAGTAAAATGTGAGATAATATTCGTATAGTTGTATTTTGCAGGCTAGGAGGACGATAGTTATGTCTATAGAAGATTTAAAAAAAGCAAGAATCATAACAGCACTTGTAACACCGTTTAAAGAGGACGGTAGCATTAACTTTGAGGCTCTTTCTAAGCTGATTGAACATCTTTTAGCGCATCATACAGAAGGATTGATTATCGCAGGAACGACAGGCGAAAGCCCAACTCTGACGCATGAAGAGGAGCTGGAATTATTTGCAGCAGTTCAAAAGATTGTAAAAGGGCGAGTTCCGCTGATAGCCGGAATTGGTACAAATGATACTCGAGATTCAGTTGAATTCGTGCGTGAAGTTGACAAATTTGGTGGTTTTGCTGCCGGACTTGCAGTAACACCTTATTACAACAAACCGACTCAAGAAGGTCTATATCAGCATTATAAAGCGATTGCGGAAGCTTCAAATCTGCCAGTCATCGTTTATAATGTTCCTAGCCGAACGGTTGCTGGTTTGACAGTAGAAACTTCCTTGCGCTTAGCACAATTGCCAAATATTATTGCAATCAAGGATTGTACAGGCATAGATGCTCTTACTCATTTGGTTGAAAACGCTCCACAGGACTTTCTAATTTATACTGGGGAAGACGGACAAGCTTTTCATGCAAAGGCAATCGGAGCACAGGGGGTTATATCTGTTGCGGCTCATACCAATGGAGATGACTTTTATGAAATGTTTGCTGCTTTAGATGAGGGTAAGCTGAAAAAAGCTGCTCAGATTCAACGTCAGCTGTTACCAAAAATAGAAGCTCTCTTTTCTGTGACAAGCCCAGCACCACTTAAAGCTGTGCTAAATTCTCAAGGGTTTGAAGTCGGACCACTCCGCCTCCCGCTTGTTGCCTGTACAGAGGAAGAAAAAGCCTATATCCTTCCATTTTTTGAAGATTGAAGGAAGCATTTTAGGCTTGTAAAATGTTGGGAGCATTTACGATGAACTAGTGAATTTTTTATTACGGAGGACTTTAGCATTTAAATCTGCAAGAAGAAATGTTTGAAAAGATAAAACTAGGCTGAATGGAAACACTGATATTACAAGATTGTCATATTTTTTGTTATGATGAGATAAGGGTGGGATATTTAGTATAATAGAAATGGATAAATTGAAAGTTGATGAGAAGTTGGAACATATGAAGAAAAGAAAATTGAGAATCAGTTCCATTGAAATTATGGCGATTTTAGGATTATTAATTTGGCTACTCACAATATTTTTAAGAAAATATTATTCAATTAATTCAGTTGTTCCTATGTTTTATGTCACACCTAGTTTTGGAGGAGCATGGATTGCAACAGCTATGCTAAAACAACCTTTTAGTCCAACATTCAGTACAAATAAAGTCTCAACTATTGAATTTTCTAAAAAGACACTTATGTATATATGTATAGTGTTTGTACTGATGTCTTTTATTAATGAGCTATTACCATTGATTAATACTAGTGCAGTATTTGACGTATACGATGTGCTTGCTACTGTATTAGCGGAAATCATAGCTTTTAGCATACCTGTCATTCTAAAAGAAAAGACTTTAATAGATTATCGTTGATTTTGGGAAGATTAAAAAACCAGTGTCGAACTGAACAAGGAATAAAAACACATCAGACAGACGGTAGAAATGAAACATTCTATCGTCTTTTCGTATTAGCCTTTACCATTTTCTCTTTTTTCCAACAATTTAATAAATCTGCTAACTAAAAAGAATAGATTTTCGTTCTAATTATAAAAATTATTAAAAACTCTTGCAATCTTTTTTTTCTTATGTTACAATAATCATTGGTTTGAAAAAACTGCCTAAGACAGTAGGGGAGCTCGACTCATAAAGATCCTACCGAGGACAAAACGGATCATGTAAAAGAAACGTATTGTACTTTCGTGTCTAGGTTTGGGCGCGTTTTTCTTTTGGAAAAATTTCCCAAGCAAAATAATTACGGAGGTGAAACACTAAATGAGTGAAGCAAGTATTGCTAAAAAAGCGGAACTAGTTGATGTAGTTGCTGAAAAAATGAAAGCAGCTGCAAGTATCGTTGTTGTGGATGCTCGTGGTCTTACAGTTGAACAAGACACAGTTCTTCGTCGTAATCTTCGTGGAAGCGAAGTTGAGTATAAAGTTATTAAAAACTCAATTTTACGTCGTGCAGCTGAAAAAGCTGGACTTGAAGGTCTTGCTGATGCATTTGTTGGACCATCTGCTGTTGCATTTTCAAATGAAGATGTTGTAGCACCAGCAAAAATCATCAATGATTTTACTAAAGAAGCTGATGCACTTGAAATTAAGGGTGGAGCTATTGAAGGTGCTGTTGCATCTAAAGAAGAAATCGTTGCTCTTGCAACTCTTCCAAATCGCGAAGGACTTCTATCTATGCTACTATCTGTGCTTCAAGCACCAGTTCGCAATGTTGCTCTTGTAGTCAAAGCGGTTGCAGACAACAAAGAAGAAGCAGCTTAATTTTAAGTTGCGCGTAGCCTATGCTACAAACTAATAATAAATAACGAAAACATATTTGGAGGAAATGACAATGGCATTGAACATTGAAAATATTATTGCTGAAATTAAAGAAGCTTCAATCCTTGAATTGAACGACCTTGTAAAAGCTATCGAAGAAGAATTTGGTGTAACTGCAGCTGCTCCTGTAGCTGTAGCTGCTGCTGGTGCTGGTGAAGCTGCCGCTGCAAAAGATTCATTTGACGTTGAATTGACTGCAGCAGGCGACAAGAAAGTCGGCGTTATCAAAGCTGTTCGTGAAATCACGGGTCTTGGTCTTAAAGAAGCTAAAGAACTTGTTGACGGAGCACCAACTGTTGTTAAAGAAGGTGTTGCAACTGCAGAAGCTGAAGAAATCAAAACTAAATTGGAAGAAGCTGGAGCTTCAGTTACTCTTAAATAATAGAGTATCGCAAGAAATTGCGGAAGCCTAATAAATCAAGGTTTTAGAGTTGCTTAAGGCGATTTAAAATCAGAGGAATGATGTCATTCCCCAATTACCCCACTAAGGATTTATCTTGGTGGGGTTTTTGTTTTCTTGAGAATTCCCTTTATTCATGATAGAATAGATAGAATAATGCTAGTATTTGGAGAGAAAATGAACTATTATAATGTTGGAAAAATTGTGAATACGCAAGGTTTGCAGGGTGAAATGCGTGTTATGTCTGTGACGGATTTTGCAGAGGAGCGTTTCAAAAAAGGAAGTGTTTTAGCTCTTTTTGACAAGAAGGATAATTTTGTCATGAATGTGGAAATTGCCAGTCATCGCAAGATGAAAAATTTTGATATTGTCAAATTCAAAGGAATGTATCATATCAATGACATTGAAAAATATCGTGATTTTACCTTGAAAGTGGCTGAGAAAGACTTATCGGATTTAGATGAGGGCGAATTTTATTATCATGAAATCATCGGCATGAATGTTTATGAACAGGATGTTTTGATTGGAGCTATTAAAGAAATTTTGCAACCGGGTGCCAACGATGTTTGGGTGGTAAAGCGAAAAGGCAAGCGTGATTTACTGTTACCTTATATTCCGCCTGTTGTGTTGAATATTGATCTTGAAAATAGTCGAGTAGATGTGGAAATTCCGGAAGGACTGGATGATGAAGATTGATATTTTAACATTATTTCCGGAGATGTTTGCTCCGCTGGAGCATTCAATAGTTGGCAAGGCGCGTGAAAAAGGATTGTTAGAGATTCACTATCATAACTTTCGGGAAAATGCAGAGAAATCACGACATGTTGATGATGAGCCTTATGGAGGCGGTCAAGGAATGTTGCTCAGAGCGCAACCAATTTTTGATGCTTATGATGCGATTGAAAAAAAACAGCCACGGGTTATTTTGTTAGATCCCGCTGGTCGAACGTTTAATCAAGCCTATGCGGAAGAACTTTCTCAAGAAGAAGAATTAATCTTTATCTGCGGGCATTATGAAGGTTATGATGAGCGGATTAAAAGTTTGGTGACAGACGAGGTTTCTCTTGGAGATTATGTTTTGACCGGTGGAGAGTTGCCTGCTATGACGATGATCGATGCAACAGTACGACTGATTCCTGAAGTTCTTGGTAAGGAAGTTAGTCATACTGATGACAGTTTTTCATCAGGTCTTTTAGAATATCCTCAATATACTCGTCCTTATGATTTTCGTGGAATGGTTGTGCCAGATATTTTGATGAGCGGTCATCATGAAAATATTCGAAAATGGCGTCTGTATGAGAGTTTGAAAAAGACTTATGAACGTCGTCCAGATTTATTAGAAAAATATGAATTAACAGCCGAAGAAGCAGGAATGCTAGAAGAGATTCGTAGAGAAAAGAGCAATGATATAAAAGATTAAAAGTTTTCTAATTTAGAGGACTTTTTCTTATTGTTAAAAAAATAGATAAAAAATTCTTGACAGTTAATTTCTATCGTGGTATCATATTAACCAGTTAATAAACTGGTTAAACACTAGTTGAGGAGTGATATATGAAATTAAAGAAATATATATTTTCTATTTTTGTGGTAGGGTTGACTTTGTTGTTGACAGCGTGTGGAACAAGTACAAAAAAACAGAGTAAAGGTCTGAAAATTGTAACAAGTTTTTATCCGATTTATGCTATGGTCAAAGAAGTATCAGGCGATTTAAATGATGTTCGGATGATTCAGTCAAGTAGCGGTATTCATTCTTTTGAACCATCAGCCAACGATGTAGCAGCTATCTATGATGCAGATGTCTTTGTTTATCATTCTCATACCTTGGAGTCGTGGGCAGGAAAACTAGATCCAAACTTGAAAAAATCCAAAGTAAAAGTTCTTGAAGCGTCAGAAGGTATGAAGCTGGAGCGTGTGCCGGGATTAGAAGATGTTGCTGCTGGTGAGGGAGTGGATGAAAAAACTCTATACGATCCGCATACTTGGTTAGATCCAGAAAAAGTGGCAGAAGAAGCGCAAATTATCGCGGATAAACTTTCGAAGATTGATAGTAAAAATAAAGAAACCTATCAAAAAAATGTGAAAGAGCTGGTAGCTAAGGCAAAAGAGTTGACTAAAAAATATCAACCGATTTTTAAAGCGGCGAAACAAAAAACATTTGTGACGCAGCATACGGCCTTTTCTTACTTAGCGAAACGATTTGGTTTAACTCAGTTGGGAATTGCTGGGATTTCACCAGAGCAAGAGCCTAGTCCACGTCAGCTGACGGAAATTGAAGAGTTTGTGAAACAATACAAGGTCAAGACAATTTTTGTGGAAAGCAATGCTTCTTCAAAAGTTGCTAAAACCTTGGTCAAATCTACAGGAGTGAAATTAAAAGAATTGAATCCTTTGGAGGCTGACCCACAAAATAATAAAACTTATCTTGAAAATCTAGACGCCAATCTAGCGGTATTGGCAAAAGAATTAAAAAAATGAGGAGAAATATGAAGAAAAAATATATCATTGGTTCTATTGCAGTTCTTGCATTGAGTATTTGTGCGTATGAGCTGGGGCGTTATCAGAGTGTTTCTAGCAAAGCAGACAATCGTGTGGCTTATGTTGATAGTAAGTCCAAAGAAAAAGGGAAAAAGGCTGAGAATTTAACTCCAGATGAAATAAGTGCCAAAGAAGGAATCAATGCAGAGCAGATTGTCGTTAAGATTACAGACCAAGGCTATGTAACTTCTCACGGGGATCATTATCACTATTACAATGGGAAAGTTCCTTACGATGCCATTATCAGTGAAGAACTGATCATGCGCGATCCAAACTACACTTTGCAGCAGTCTGATATTGTCAACGAAGTAAAAGACGGTTACATTATCAAGGTGAATGGCAAGTATTATCTTTATCTGAAAGATCCAAATCATACCAGCAATGTTCGGACAAAAGAAGAAATTGCTCGTCAAAGGGAAGAATACAGTAGGAAAGGGCATAAGGGCTCAAAAGGAACTGTAACAACAGCTGTCAAAGAAGCTCGTGCGCAAGGTCGTTATACGACAGACGATGGCTATGTCTTCAATCCAACTGATGTCATTGAGGATACAGGTGATGCTTTTATCGTGCCGCATGGCAATCATTTCCACTACATTCCAAAGAGCGATTTGTCTCCTAGTGAGTTAGCTGCTGCTCAAAACTATTGGGACAATAAAACAGGCAAAAGTCGTCCACAATATCCGTCCAATTCAGGTCAAATTCCTCGGTCAAACAGAGGAATGAACCATCCATCGTTGGACTATCGTCCTGCTAATCTGGGAACGTCTAAGCATATAGGAAATCAGCAAACTCAGCCTTCTCAACCAGCTCCAAAACAAACTGAAACGAAGCGCGGAAATAAAGCTGAAATCATTAAATTACTGCGGCAATTGTATGCGACTCCTTTGAGTTATCGGCATGTAGAATCAGACGGTCTGGTATTTGACCCAGCACAGATTACAAAGCGGACTTCTAATGGAGTGGCTGTTCCGCACGGCAATCATTATCATTTTATCTATTACAATAAAATGTCTGACTTGGAACGAAAGATTGCGCAGATGATAACGCCGGGTGCGGATTATTCTGAAGCTAAGCAGTCGGATCAAGCGCAACAAGATCATCAAGCAACACCAGATAAAAATCAGCAAGATACTGGCAAAACTTCTGATAAAAACGAGAAGAAAGAAGAATCTGCTGAAACGGAAATTAGCGATGAGCAAATCAAAACTTTCCTTGCTAAAGCAGAAGCTTTGTTAGAGAAGGTTTCAGATGCACGTCAAAAAGCAAACTTTGAAGAGCAAATAAATGGTCTCAACTCAAATCTGTTATTAGGCATAGAAGAGAAAGAGAGCCTGCTTGCGAAAGCAAAAGCTTTGTTAGCTGAAATGGTGAAAGCAACTGGTTCAGATAATGATTCTGCTGGTCAAAACACAGAATTTGCAAAGAAAGCGAAAGTTGTGTTGATGTCTATCCGAAAAGCACTGGAAGAAAAGGGAAATGCAAGTGATAAACTGGCTCAAGTGAATGATTTGCTCCAAAAAGTGGCAGACAAGAATGCGGATAAATTGGCTTTGCTAGACCAAGTCTTGAAACTCTCCGCCGAAGTGCACCCTGATCGTGCAGGCAAAGCAAATTCGCAAATTGCTTATACGGCTGATGAAGTAGCATTAGCTAAAGCTGTAGGTCGTTATGCAACATCGGACGGTTATATCTTTGATCCACATGATGTGATTAAAGATGAAGGAGATGGCTATACTGCTCCACACATGACACACAGCCACTATATTCCTAAGAATGATTTGTCAGAATCTGAGCGTAAAGCGACGGAAGAGTATCTGAAAACGAAAACTCCGGAAAAGAAAGAGGAGAAGCCAAGTACGGATCCAAAACAACCTCAAAAAGAGACTGCACAAGCAATCTATGAGCGTGTGACACCAGCTAAAAAAGTTCCGGTTGAGGCAATGCCATATCATACGGCTTATGTTGTGGATTACAAGAATGGGCAATTGATTATTCCGCACCATGATCATTATCACAATATTTCTCTCTCTTGGTTTGACGAAGGTCTTTACAACGCGCCAGAGGGTTATAGCATGGAAGATTTCCTTGCTACGGTGAAATATTATGTGCAAAATCCAAACGATCGTCCTCACTCTGATGATGGCTTTGGTAATGACAGCGACCATGGTAAGCAAAACCAATCAGATGATGGCAAGAATTATGCACCAAATGAAGAGCCAGAAGATAAGAAAGACGACTCTGCAAGTAAAGAGGTAGATGATGAAAAGGAAAATTCAGAAGGGACTGAAAAACCAACAGTTAATGCTGAAGAAGAAGCTGAAAAGGCACGCGCAGCAAGCTATGGATTGTCTCTGCAAGATTTCCGAGCAAAAATGATTAAAATTGCTTTTAAATATGGTTTGAGCTTAGAAAAGTTTACCTATCATCCTGAAAACAAGACGGTCAGCTATACTGATACAACAGGTGCTGTCAAGTCTATCAATGTACTCACAGGAGAAATGGTTTCTTAACAACACACCCCTTAAGAGTTGGAAATTTATTTTCCAGCTTTTTTGTTGTTCTATGTTTATAAAGGGAAGTTTATCTTGTCCGCCGGGCGGATAAGATAAACTAAAAGAGATTCACTCCGTCCGCTGGGCGGATAAGATAAACTAAAAGAGATTCACACCGTCCGCCGAGCGGACAAGCAAAACCAAAAGGAATTCATTCTGTCCGCCGAGCGAATAGAACAAACCAAAACTAATTTATCCTGTCCGAGGGTCGGCTTGTCTCAACCAAAATTGATTCACTTCGTCCGACCCTCGAACGACTTTTTATAAACTAACAAATCTATCATTTTTGAGGAATGACTTTATTGGTGGTATAATAGGTTATGAAAAAGAGGGAAGGGAAACACATCATGCGGGATAGACCGGATTTTACAACGATAAAAACTTATCAAGAGTTTTCTCAATATTATTGGTATCGTGCAGAATTGGCAGACATTTGCAAACGATTGGGGAAGGAGCATTCAGGGGTCAAAAAAGAGCTAGAAGCACAAATCAAACAATATTTTGCAGGGAATGTTGCTCAAAAGAAAGTCCGTTTAAAGACTAAGAAAGAGAAAGATGTAGAGCTTACTTTAGACACGCCCTTACTTACTTGTGGTTTTGCATTTAATACCCGATTTCGGGAGTTTTTCGCTCAGCAGACGGGTAGCAGTTCATTCAAGTTTACAGCGGACATGGCGGCAGCTTGGCGAAAGGTAAAAGCTGAGGGGAATGACCGATTTACTCTGCGAGACATGTTAGCCATTTATCAGGGACAATCAACTTACGCAAAATACGATAATGCTAGTTGCCAATGGAATCAATTTCTCAAAGACTTTTGTGCTGATGAGAATAATGCTGCTTTTCAGCCAAAACTAAAAGTTGCTGCTATTCTTTGGCAGAAAGTGAAACATTCAACCGCTCCTAAAGTCTATCACCAGCAGCTAGTAAAGAACTTTTGGGATGATATTTCTATGTATTGGAACAGGAAATAAGAAGAATGATTTGTCCACTTGCGAAAAAACAGTCACGAGGCTGTTTTTTTGATATAATAGAAAGTATGAATCAATCAGAAAAAATTTCAAATTATCAATTACTTTTAGCGCAGCTTGAAGCATTACTAGAGGGCGAAAGCAATGCGTTGGCGAATCTCTCAAACAGCTCTGCTCTGCTAAACCAAGCCTTGCCACATTCCGTTTTTACTGGCTTTTATCTTTATGACGGAAACGAGTTGGTGTTAGGACCTTTTCAAGGTGGTGTCTCCTGTGTACATATTGGGCTGGGAAAAGGAGTCTGCGGAGAAGCCGCCGCCAAACGGCAGACGGTGATCGTCGAAGATGTTACTCAGTATGGTAACTACATTTCCTGTGATAGCAGAGCTCGCAGCGAGATTGTAGTACCAATGGTCAAAAACGACCGCTTAGTAGGAGTGCTGGATTTGGATTCTCATCTGGTAGCAGATTATGATGAGATTGACCGAGAATATCTGGAAAATTTTGTGGCTCTCCTGCTAGAGAAAACAAGTTGGAATTTTGAAATGTTTGGAGACAAAGCCTAATGTATCAAGCTTTATATCGAAAATACAGAAGCCAAACCTTCGGTCAGCTAGTTGGGCAGGAGGTTGTGGCGACAACCTTGCGGCAGGCAGTTGAACAGGATAAAATCAGTCATGCCTATCTCTTTTCAGGTCCCAGAGGGACAGGAAAGACCAGCGTAGCCAAGATTTTTGCTAAGGCAATGAATTGCCCCAACCAAAAGGATGGAGAGCCTTGCAATGACTGTTATATT
The DNA here is from genome assembly GCF_001812815.1 of Streptococcus sp. HMSC073A12. Lineage (NCBI taxonomy): Bacteria > Bacillati > Bacillota > Bacilli > Lactobacillales > Streptococcaceae > Streptococcus > Streptococcus sp. HMSC073A12. The sequence goes on from NZ_KV810539.1 coordinate 100,167, forward strand.
TGCCAAGCCATTACCGAAGGAAGCCTAGAAGATGTCATTGAGATTGACGCGGCTTCTAATAATGGTGTGGATGAAATCCGAGATATTCGTGACAAATCTACTTATGCTCCCAGTCTAGCGAAGCACAAGGTTTATATCATTGATGAGGTTCACATGCTCTCAACAGGCGCTTTTAATGCGCTTCTTAAGACTTTGGAAGAGCCGACAGAGAATGTTGTCTTTATTTTAGCAACGACAGAACTGCATAAAATACCAGCAACCATCCTTTCGCGTGTTCAGCGCTTTGAGTTCAAGTCGATTAAAACCAAAGATATTGTAGAGCACATTGAGTGGATTTTGCAGCAAGAAAATATTGACTTTGAAAATGAAGCGGTGCAGATTATTGCAAGACGAGCAGAAGGCGGTATGCGAGACGCTCTATCTATCTTAGATCAAGCTCTCAGCCTAACCCAAGACAATCAGCTGACAACGGCTATTTCTGAAGAAATCACGGGTTCTATTAGTCTAGGTGCGCTAGACGCTTATGTAGCAGCTGTATTAGCGCATGATACGTCAGTGGCATTAAAAAATCTTGATGTCATATTCGACAGCGGCAAAAATATGGCTCGCTTTGTCACAGACCTGCTGCAATATTTCAGAGATTTGCTCATCGTTAAAACGGGTGGAGAAAATACGCATACGAGTGAAAGCTTTTTAGAAAACCTCAAGACTCCGCAGGAAAGATTGTTTGAGTTGATTGAGATTGCAACGAAGAGCCTTGCGGAAATCAAGAACAGCTTGCAACCCAAGATTTATACAGAAATGATGACCATTCGACTGGCAGAAGGGCAAGATAAAGCAGAATTACCCTCCAATATAGCAGGCGAGATAGAAACGCTCAAAGAAGAAATCAGCCAGCTTAAAAATCAATTGGCAAGTTTGCAGTCAAGTTCCGCACCTAGTAAGCCAGTACAGGAAACACGCTCAGCCAAAACAAGCAAGGGTTATCGAGTAGACCGCCATAAAGTGAATGCCATTCTGCAAGAAGCAGTTGAAAATCCTAGCCTGGCTCGCAGTAATTTAACCAAGTTGCAGAATGCTTGGGGAGAAATTATTGAAAGTTTAGCCGGAGCAGATAAGGCACTTTTAGTCGGCTCACAACCCGTCGCAGCTAACGAAAACCACGCTATTCTTGCATTTGAGTCAAGCTTTAATGCAGAACAGACCATGAAACGGGAAAATCTCAACACCATGTTTGGGAATTTATTAAGCAATGCTGCTGGATTTTCACCAGACATCTTGGCGGTTTCTATGACAGATTGGACAGGGATTCGGGCTGAATTTTCGGCTAAAGCGCGTGGAGAAAATGCACCACAAGCTGAAGAAAAAGAGAATACGGTCATTCCAGAAGGATTTGATTTCTTAGCGGAAAAAATTACCGTTCAAGAGGACTGAATTTAGATTTTTCTGCTGTTTCGTGCTATAATAGAATCATGACAAGACAACAATTTCTTACAACAGCTTTTTTCACAGCAATTGAAACGTATTTTTTTAACGAAGCAATGATGTCAGGACACTATTTATTTGCCGTTTTCTGGGCGCTTCTAGTGATTCGCAATTTACAGGTGAGCTATGTCATGGGTAAAATAGTGGACGAAATTGACAAACATATCAAACGTAAAAAATAACAAGAAAGGTTGGGGTGAAAATCCTCAACCTTTTCTTTTCAATTTGAAAAAATATTCTGCTTGCTGTAAAATAAAAGTGCAAAGATAAAAACACAGTTTCGGTTGGTAGTCCGAACATATTCGTGACAGGCTAGATTTGTTTTTCTAATGACAATTGAAGTAGGTCACGACTATCAGTAACCCTCCTCCTTGGTTGTCCCTTCTTTGTAATGTATTTAAGGAGGATGCTGTATGGAACATGTTTCATTAGAATTGACCATATACTTTGAAAATGGCTTTTATTATGGCCTATTTGAGCAAGAAAATGCTCAAGGTTTGTCCGTTTGTCGGGTGACATTTGGAGTTGAGCCCCAAATGAACGAGGTTTTGGAATTTGTTAATCAGAAGTTTTCACAACTACAATTTAGCCCGGCTGTTGCACTAAAGAAAAAAAGACATTGTGCAAATCCCAAACGCTTGCAGCGATTAGCAAAAAAAGAAATGAAGCGTGAAAAACGCTCAACGAAATCACAAGATGCACTAAAACTGCAACAAGAGTTAGATAAACAAGCTAAACGTTCCAGATTGAAAGATCAAAAAGAATATATGCAAAATAGAAAATTCCAATTAAAACAGCAAAAACGCAAAGAAAAGCACAAAGGTCATTGATTTTGTGCCGAAAAAAGAAGGAGACAAGTTGATGTTTATTCAATTTATCTCCTTCTTTTATTTACCAACTTGTTAAAGAAACTTCACCGCTGTTTAGCCACATTTCTTGTCCGGTATCTAATTGGATCAATAGCTGCCCGGTATCTGATATTTCCTTGGCAACTCCTTTGTAGTCTTTGTCATTTTGGCAAAAAGTGACCGTCCGACCTAAGACAAGGGAGTGTTGTTTGTAAAGGTAAACCAGCTCGTCTGGATCACATTCATAAAAATCTTTCCAAATTTCAGCAATGAGTTCATTGCGTGTGATAGGTTGCTTTTCGTGGAAGAGAGAGGCAGCCCTATTTTTTAACTCTTTCGGAAAATCAGAGATTGCGAAATTGATGCCCACTCCAATAATCACATCAGTGACTAAGCCCGTCTCGACAGAAGTAATAGCTTCGGTTAAAATGCCTGCTATTTTCTTGTCCTTGTAGTAAATGTCATTGACCCATTTAATGTCCATTTCCATTAAAGTGAGATCTTTAATAGCCTTATAAATGGCCCCAGCAGTCAGGATAGTATAGGCGGGAATTTGTGGGAAAGGCAGATTGGGCTTCAAGTGAAGCGTCATATAAATTCCTCCTTGTTCTGGAGCAAAATAACTTCTGCCAAAGCGTCCACGACCAGCTGTCTGAGAAGAAGCAAGATAGAGCGTATTGGCAGGCTTACCAGCTTCAATTCCTTCTTTGGCATCAAGTTGAGTGGATTTGCAGTTTGGATTGAAGGAAACTTGAATGGGAGCAGTTTTTTCGATTTTCTCAGCAATCAATAAATCACCTGAAAGGAGCTTATAGCCTTTATTTTTTATCGATTCAATATGAATGCCTTCTTTTTCCAAATGTTGAATGGCTTTCCAGATAGAAGTGCGTGAAATTCCTAACTCCTGTGCTAATTTTTCACCACTGATATAGTCAGATTCTCGACTTAAAATGTCAAATAAAATTTCGTATGTTTTCATTTCTATAAACTGCTCTTTCTAAGGGTTAGGGTGGTAGCAAGTGTTACCATGCGTGGAATGGTCGAGCCAGGATGTTGAAATTCCTCGTGCAGCAGTTGCAAGCCTTGTCTGCCCATTTCTTCTGTAAAGACAGTAACCGTGCTGAGTGGTGGATAGACGTACTTTGCAATAGATGTATCGTTAAAAGCAATCAAACTAACACGATCTGGTACAGGGATGTCCGCTTCTTGAAGTGCTCGAAGGGCGCCAACAGCTAAGGCGTCACTTGCCATGAAAAATGCAGTTGGAAATTGGTCACCTAAATTTTCAATCAATTCTTTCATCATAGAATAACCTGATTCAGATGAAAAGTTTCCTATTTTAACGTATTTTTCCTGATAAAGTTGTTTTTCGGTTAGATAATTTTTAAAGGTTACCAAGCGTGGATCAGATAAGGTAGTGGTTTTGTCAGAAGTTTGTTCTTGCCCCACTAACAGCCCAATTTGTCGGTGTCCCTTTTCTAAGAAGTGGTTCAAAACAGTTGTAACGGAATTTTCAAAGTCTGTCGTAACGCAGCTATGTCCATAGGTAAGTGTATTGCTATCAATAAAAACAAGCTGCTCTGTGTGGAGTTCCAGCTCCTTTATCTTTTGAGGGCTGAATTTTCCAATCGCGATGATGCCGTCAATTTGCTCAAGATGATTTAATGTTTCATTATTGAAAAAGCGCATAACATCATAATCCAACTCTTGGGCTTTTTTCTCTACCCCAAGACGAATGGCATAGTAGTAGAGGTCGTCTAGTTCCTCCTCTTCTGTGTACCATTCTACGATCGCAATTCTGCGGTTTTGGGAATATCGTTTGTCTCTTCGCTTTGTCTTTTTATATTCTAATTCTTCTGCAATATCAAAAATCTTTTTTCGGGTGCGATCACTGACTGACATGGCAGGGTCGTAGTTGAGTACGCGAGAGACCGTAGCCGGAGAGACACCAGCAGCCTGAGCAATATCCTTAATCGTAGCCATTTGATTTGGTCCTTTTTAATTTACTGTCTACATAAATTATAACTCAAAAAATAGTAAATATCAAAGTTAAGTTTAGTAAAACTTAACTTTGTTCTCGAAATGAGCTGGGTGAAAAGCCAAAATATTTTTTAAAAGCCTTTGAAAAGTAAAGGGGATCTGAGAAACCGACAGAATAGGCGATAAATTGGATAGGCTCACGGGTGCTTTCGAGGAGTTGTTTAGCTCGATGCATGCGTATATAATGCAGATACTCTTTGGGAGAGAGTCCATTGTATTCTTTAAAAATGGTTGTCAAATAGCTGCGATTGACATTTAGTTCATTAGCAATACCTTGAATGCTCAGTTGTTCAAGCGGATAGCGAGTTTCTAGAATACGTTTGGTATCTATATACAACTGATAAGTGGAATTTTGTTGTTTCAGGAGCTGTTGGTTTGGTGCGAGTTTCCCTAGTTTAAATAGTAGTTCATAGAGCATGGCGAGAAGTTGTAAATGACTTAACATAGTAGATTGGGAATGTTCAGCTTCTTGAATAATATCTATAATAAACTTTCCCAAACTATCAGTAGGACTAGTACTTGAATTTCTTAGAAATCCTGTTTTGCCAATTTCTGATAAGTTAAAATAATCCGAAACCTTTGTTCCACTAATTCCGAGCCAATAATAGGACCAAGGATCTTCAAAATCTGCTTTATAGTAAGTTAGTTCGTTTGGTTTTAGTAGAAATAAATCACCAGCTTTCAGGAAAATTTGTTCTCCTTTATAGTGAAAGACACCTTTGCCTTTTGTAATAAAATGAAGGACGAAACCGTCACGAATAGCAGGCCCGAAAGAATAGTTCGGCTGGCAATCCTCATAGCCGTAAAAGTCTAATAATAAATCAATTGTTCCCGTCTGGTATTCAGAAAATATAAGCATACTTTTTACATCTCCGTACATTAGAAATAGTATTGTATTTTTTATTGTCACCTAACATTTTACCATATTTCCCTAACATAATTCTATTTTAGGAAGCGATTTCAAAAGGTAAAATATTAGTAAATATGGAGGTTCAGAAATGGCTATCAAAATAGACAAGCATCTATTCTACATCAATACAAAAGATTCCAGTCTTATCATCGAGGAAAGGGATGGCTACCTTTTGCTTAAACACTTAGGCAGAAAAATCGAATCCTATCATTTTTCCAATACAGTATTTGAGCGAGATCATGCTTTTTCTGGTAATCCGAAGTCGAATGAGCGGAGTTTTAGCTTAGATACCCAGCGGCAGGTTTTGGGGCAGCATGGTTTAGGAGACTTCCGGCAACCTTCTCTGCAAGTCCAACATGCTAATAATGAAGTAACAGATTTTCGGTTTGTTGAAAGTCAGCTGATTATGGGAGGTTTGGAAGTTCCAGGACTGCCTAGCCCTCACAGTACAGAAGATGCAGAAACACTGGCCTTTATTTTAGAGGATACAGTAGCTCACTTACGCCTCACTCTCTATTACACAGCTTTTGAGGATAGCAATACCATTGCAACCTTTACTAAGCTGGAAAATATCGGTAGAGAGACAGTAGTCATACATAAGAACTTGAGCTTAATGACAGATTTGCCGGCAGGTGCTTATGATGTGATTAGTTTACAGGGAGCTTATGCTAGGGAAAAAACAGTTCGTCGTCACAAGCTAGAACAGGGGATTTTCAAAATAGCTTCCAACCGAGGAGCTTCTGGTCACGCGCAGACTCCAAGCCTTATCCTTTGTGACAGTGAAACGACGGAAGAGGCCGGTCAAGTTTGGGCAATTCAGCTCCTTTATAGCGGAAACTTTGAAGCTTGGATTCAGCAAAATCAGTTGAGTGAAGTTCGGCTAGGTATCGGTATCAATGAAGATAACTTTGCTTGGAAACTGGAAGCGGGGCAGACTTTCTATAGTCCTGTTGCTCTGTTGAATTATTCGGCTCAGGGTTTGACTGGTCTTAGTCATGAGAGCCAAGCTTTTGTTCAAGAGCATATCATTCCTAAAGCTTTTGCGAAGCGAGAGCGGCTAATTCTAATCAATAACTGGGAAGCAACTTACTTTGATTTCAAAAAAGAGAAGTTGCTAGAGTTAGCAGATGAGGCACAGAAAGTTGGTATTGAGCTCTTTGTTCTCGATGATGGCTGGTTTGGCAACCGTTTTGATGACAATCGGGCTTTGGGCGACTGGTTTGTCAATGAAGATAAGATAGGTGGCAGTTTGACGGAGCTCATAGCAGAAGTTCATAGCAGAGGATTGCAATTTGGTTTATGGGTTGAGCCAGAAATGATTTCCGTAGACAGTCAGCTTTATCGGGCACATCCAGACTGGGCTATTCAAGTGCCTGATCGGGATCATACCTACTCTCGCAATCAACTCGTATTGGATTATGCTAATCCAGATGTGGTAGCCTATATCAAAGGAACACTGGATCAGCTGTTGAGTCAGCACGATATTGACTACATAAAATGGGATATGAATCGTAATATTACCAATCTTGGGAATGGCACTAACTATCTGGCGACCAAAATGCAGTCGCATAAGTATATCTTGGGGCTTTATGAAATTGTAAAATATTTGACAGAGAAATATGAGAATATTCTCTTTGAGTCCTGCTCAGGTGGCGGTGGCCGAAATGACCTTGGTATGATGCGGTATTTCCCTCAAGTCTGGGCTAGTGACAATACCGATGCCATAGCTCGCTTGTCAATCCAATATGGGTCTTCTTATCTTTATCCGACTATTTCAATGGGTGCCCATGTGTCAGCTGTACCTAATCATCAGGTGGGACGGATTACACCTCTTGAAACACGAGGTAACGTTGCTATGATGGGAAATCTGGGTTATGAATTGGATCTGACCAGTCTTCCTCAAGAAGAGTTGAATGAAATCGCAGCTCAAGTTGCTCATTATAAATCTATTCGCAGAATTATTCAATTCGGTCAGCAATTTCGATTAATTAATCCGAGTCAAGGTTCCAACGAATCAGCGGTGCAGTTCAACTACAAAGAACACTCGGTTGTAACTTATGTAAGGGTTTTAGCAACTGTCGAAGAGATAGAAACCACACTAAAACTCAAAGGATTAGAAGAGGATGCGCTCTATTCACTGGAAGGTACCAATCAACTATATTCAGGTGCAGAGTTGATGTATGCTGGTTTGACCGTTGTTCTCCCTCAAGGAGATTTCCTCAGTAAACAGTATGTTTTTGTTAAAAAGCAATAAGGAGAAGGAATAATGAAATGGTATAAAAAATTGGTCTCTTAGTAACAGCAGGACTAACCCTTCTGGGTCTATCAGCTTGCGGCAACCAAGGGGAGTCGACAGATGGTAAGGTAACGATTGAGTACTTCAATCAAAAGGGTGAAATGGTTGATACCCTTCGTGAGATTGCTAAAGACTTTGAAAAAGAAAATCCGAATGTGCATGTGAAAGTGGTAAACGTCCCTAATGCTGGGGAAGTACTCAAAACGCGCGTTCTGGCTGGAGATATCCCAGATGTTGTCAATATCTATCCCCAGTCTATCGAATTGCAAGAATGGGCTAAGGCTGGGTACTTTGAAGATTTATCTGACAAAGACTATATTAAGCGAGTTAAGAATCATTACGCAGATAAATATGCGATAGATGGAAAGATTTACAATATTCCTTATACTGCTAATGCATACGGTATCTATTACAACAAAGATAAATTTAAAGAACTGGGATTGAAAGTTCCAGAGACTTGGGAGGAATTTGAGGAATTAGTTGATAAGATTATAGCAAAAGGGGAAACACCTTTTGCCATTGCAGGAGCAGATACTTGGACCTTGAATGGTTATCATCAGTTAGCTCTTGCCACTTCTACAGGAGGTGGTAAGGAAGCGAATGATTACCTACGTTTTTCCAAGCCAAATGCCATCAAGTCTTCAGATTCAGTGCTTAAAGATGATTTCAGGCTGTTAGATTTATTCCGCAAAAAAGGGGCCATGCAGACCAACTGGCAGGGAGCAGGCTATACTGATGTTGTCGGTGCCTTTGCTAGAGGCGATGCCCTGATGACTCCAAATGGTTCTTGGGCTATCACAGCAATCAATGCGCAAGATCCTAAGTTTAATGTTGGAACTTTCCCTTTCCCTGGAAAGCAAAAAGGACAAAGCTTGACCATTGGAGCGGGAGACCTAGCTTGGTCTATCTCGTCAAGTAGTAAGCACAAGAAAGAAGCCAATGCTTTTGTTGAATATATGTCACGTCCAGAAGTTATGCAGAAATATTATGATGTGGACGGCTCACCAACAGCTATTGAAGGTGTCAAGGAAGCAGGTTCAGATGCACCGCTAGCTGGTCTTGCTGAATTAGCATTTACAGACCGACACCTCGTTTGGCTAGCTCAAGACTGGGCCAGTGAAAGTGATTTTTATACCTTGACCGGGAACTATATTACAACTGGAAACAAAGAGGATATGGCGAAAGCACTAAATGCCTTCTTCAATCCGATGAAAGCAGACGTAGAGTAGGAGTAGATCTACTATGAAAAAATTGATTGAGAAATATTGGGGCTGGCTCTTTGTCATAGTTCCCCTTGTACTACAGGCTGTATTCTTTTATGTGCCCATGTTTCAGGGTGCCTTCTACAGCCTGACAAACTGGACTGGTTTGACCTATAATTATAAGTTTGTCGGACTCAATAACTTTATGCTCCTCATGAGCGATCCTAAGTTTATGAACGCGATAGGATTTACATTGATCATTACTATTTGTATGGTGGTTGGTGAGATTATGCTGGGAATCTGGATAGCGCGAGCTCTCAACTCGAAGATAAAGGGAAAAACTTTCTTCCGAGCTTGGTTTTTCTTCCCCGCTGTCCTATCTGGATTGACTGTGGCTCTTATCTTTAAGCAACTTTTTAACTACGGGTTGCCAGCTATAGGGAATGCCTTAGGAATTGAATTTCTTAAAACCAGCCTACTAGGAACAAATGGTGGCGCAATCTTTGCAGCAATCTTCGTCTTGCTTTGGCAAGGGGTAGCTATGCCTATTATCATCTTTCTAGCTGGTCTACAGTCAATTCCTGCTGAAATAACAGAAGCAGCTCGAATTGATGGAGCTAGTAGCAAACAAATCTTTTGGAAGGTGGAACTTCCTTATCTCCTACCAAGCGTTTCCATGGTATTTATCTTGGCTCTAAAAGGTGGTTTGACAGCATTTGACCAGGTCTTTGCCATGACAGGCGGCGGTCCGAATAATGCGACCACCTCTCTAGGACTTCTGGTATACAACTATGCCTTTAAGAGCAATCAATTTGGTTATGCCAATGCCATTGCAGTTATCTTGTTCCTCTTGATTGCGGTTATTTCTATTATCCAGTTGAGAGTATCTAAGAAATTTGAAATCTAAGAGGAGAAACCTGATGAAAAATGCAGAAAGAAAAGCTAATTTCAGTAAATATATCTTGCTAACACTGGGATCTATTATCATTTTAATTCCACTCTTAGCAACAATATTTAGTTCCTTTAAGTCTACCAAAGACATCGTTAATAATTTTTTCGGATTTCCGACTCAACCGACCTTAGAGAATTTTCAACGCCTTTTGGCTGATGGTATCGGAGGCTACTATTGGAATTCAATTGTAATCACGGTTGTATCTTTGGCTGTTGTCATGATTTTTATTCCCATGGCTGCTTACTCTATAGCACGTAATATGTCTAAGAGAAAAGCTTTTGGTATTATGTATACGCTCTTGATTTTAGGGATTTTCGTTCCTTTTCAAGTTATCATGATTCCTATTACAGTTATGATGAGTAAGCTAGGTCTAGCTAACACTTGGGGATTAATTATCCTCTATCTGGCTTACGCTGTTCCACAGACTCTCTTTCTCTATGTAGGTTACATTAAGATTTCCATTCCGGACAGTCTGGATGAGGCAGCAGAAATTGACGGTGCTGGAAAGTTTACAACTTATTTTAAGATTATTTTTCCTATGATGAAACCCATGCATGCGACAACCATGATTATCAATGCCCTCTGGTTCTGGAATGACTTCATGCTTCCTCTCTTGGTACTCAATAAAGACTCCAAGATGTGGACTCTGCCACTCTTCCAATATAACTACACAGGTCAATACTTTAATGATTATGGACCAAGCTTTGCTTCTTATGTTGTTGGGATTATCACCATAACTATCGTCTATCTCATCTTCCAGCGCAACATTATTGCTGGAATGAGCAACGGAGCAGTGAAGTAAGTTCAAGATACAAAGACTGTAAAAAGCTCACAATGTATACAAAGGCAACCACATCCGTAAACTACAGAATTAGTAACGGCTGTGGAAAATAGGGAATCTGAAAAAGAAGCTTCAGCATCTTGGAAGATTCATCTTTCGCACAGAGCTTAGGGCGTGTTCTATTCAGCGCACGGGAAAGAGTATATAAGACAAGATTTTAGAGGAGAAGACTATGGCTATTCAAAATAAGACCATGCTGATTACTTACTCAGACAGCTTGGGGGAGAATTTAAAAGATTTATATGACAATTTAGAAAAGCATTTTGGGGATGCGGTTGGAGGAGTGCATTTGCTTCCTTTCTTCCCATCAACTGGTGACCGGGGATTCGCCCCAGTAGACTATGAAGAGGTTGATTCAGCCTTTGGTGACTGGGAGGATGTAGAAAAGCTGGGCGAGAAATATTATCTCATGTTTGACTTTATGATTAACCACATTTCACGCCAGTCCAAGTATTATAAGGATTTTCAGGAAAAGAAGGATCAGAGTGAGTATCGTGACCTCTTTCTCAGCTGGGATAAGTTTTGGCCAGAAAATCGTCCGACGCAAGCTGATGTTGATTTGATTTATAAACGTAAGGATCGGGCGCCTAAGCAGGAAATCGTCTTTGCAGATGGAAGCACCGAGTATCTGTGGAACACCTTTGGTGAAGAGCAGATTGATCTAGATGTTCGCAGTCAGGTAACTAATGATTTCATCAAGAAAACATTGCGTCAACTATCAGAGCATGGCTGTGATCTGATTCGTTTAGATGCATTTGCCTATGCAGTCAAAAAGTTAGATACCAATGATTTCTTTGTTGAGCCAGAAATCTGGGATCTCTTAGAAAAAGTCCAGCAGCAAGCTGCTGAGTTTGGGACGGATATTTTACCAGAAATTCATGAGCATTATTCTATCCAGTTCAAGATTGCAGAGCATGGCTACTTTGTCTATGATTTTGCGCTGCCGATGGTAACTCTTTATTCTCTATACAGTGGTAAAGCTGAGCGTCTAGTCAAGTGGCTTGAGATGAGTCCTATGAAGCAATTCACAACACTGGATACTCATGATGGTATTGGGGTTGTTGATGTTAAGGATATTCTGACTGATAAAGAAATTGACTTTGCAACCAATGAACTATATAAGGTTGGGGCTAATGTCAAGCGTAAGTATTCCTCAGCTGAGTACAACAATCTGGACATTTACCAGATTAACTCGACTTACTACTCAGCCTTGGGCGATGACGACAAGAAGTACTTCATTAGTCGTCTGATTCAGGCTTTTGCTCCAGGAATTCCACAGGTCTATTATGTTGGTTTCTTAGCTGGGAAAAATGACCTTGAGCTGCTAGAAAACACTAAGGAAGGCCGCAATATCAACCGTCATTATTACAGTAATGAGGAGATTGCTGAAGAAGTCAAGCGTCCAGTTGTGCAAGCCTTGCTCAAACTTTTCAGTTACCGCAATCAGTCTGCTGCCTTTGACCTAGATGGCACTATTGAAGTGAATCTACTGGATGAAAATAGTCTCCGGATTGTCCGTAGCAATGCAGACCAGTCTGTGACAGCCCAAGTGGTCATCAATCTCAAGGACCTGACCTACAGTGCGACAGAAAACGGCCGGGCCGTCACCTTTGAATAGATATAAAAATAAACTTTCGAACTTCTAAAACTGTATCTTATAAACTAATTCAGCTGTAAGGTTTTCTTTGATATAGTTGGATTTAGTTTGACAGATGCATCATGTGGACAAGCTTTATATGATGAGTATAGAGAAATGAGGCAAGATTTTGACTCTCGGATATATTTTTTACAAAAAGTAAAATGGTGAGTAAAATTTTAGTAAAGTTATTGATTTTCATTCCTTAAAGGGATATAATAGAAGTAAATAAAACGATTACAAAAGGAGACTTTTATGTCAACGAGTCTTTCTATTCAACAATTACGTTCAGATTTTGCAACAGTTTTTGGAACAGAAGCAGATCATACATTCTTTTCACCGGGTCGCATTAACCTAATTGGTGAGCATACAGACTACAATGGTGGTCACGTTTTTCCTGCAGCTATTTCGCTAGGAACTTACGGAGTGGCGCGCAAGCGTGACGATAATTTACTTCGTTTTTACTCAGCAAATTTTGAAGACAAAGGGATTATTGAGGTGCCGCTAGAAGATCTTCGTTTTGAAAAAGAGCATAATTGGACGAATTATCCGAAAGGGGTGCTTCATTTCTTGCAAAAAGCAGGACATGTCATTGATAAAGGGATGGATGTCTATGTTTTTGGAAATATCCCAAATGGTTCAGGTCTCTCTTCATCGGCTTCTTTAGAGCTACTAACAGGAATAATTGCAGAGAGACTATTTGATTTAAAATTAGAGCGTTTAGATTTAGTAAAAATTGGTAAACAAACAGAAAATGAATTTATCGGTGTTAATTCTGGAATCATGGATCAGTTTGCCATTGGCATGGGAGCATATCAACGGGCAATTTACTTAGATACGAACACGCTCGAATACGAGTTGGTACCGCTTGATCTCAAAGACACTGTGGTTGTCATCATGAATACAAACAAGCGTCGTGAACTAGCAGACTCCAAGTACAATGAACGCCGTGCAGAGTGTGAAAAAGCAGTCGAGGAATTAAAGCAAAAACTCTCTATTGCAACCTTGGGTGAATTAAATGAGTTGGATTTTGATGAATACAGCTACTTAATTCAAGATGAAAATCGACTCAAACGTGCTCGTCACGCTGTATTGGAAAATCAACGGACACTTCAAGCTCAAGCTGCTTTGCAAGCTGGCAATCTGGAAAAATTCGGTCGCTTAATGAATGCGTCTCATGTCTCACTTGAACATGATTATGAAGTCACAGGATTAGAGTTAGATACCTTGGCTCATACTGCATGGGAGCAAGAAGGAGTGCTGGGCGCTCGCATGACAGGAGCAGGATTTGGCGGTTGTGCCATTGCTTTGGTTCGCAAAGATGCAGTGGAAGCTTTTCAAAAAAATGTTGGGCAAAAATATGAAGAAGTCGTAGGTTATGCACCGAGCTTCTATATTGCTGAAATCGCTGGTGGCAGCCGTGTGTTGGATTAAGCGAGCGTTTTACATAATAGTAATAAGGGCTGACGAGGATTTCAGCCCTTTCTATAAAAGAAAGGAAAATCAATGGCACGAAATTTACTGAATGCCTTTGTAACAGAGGTCATAGCAAATAGCTCTTTTACAGAAATCGACCGAATTTATTTGACAAATCGCGTCATGAGTCTGGTTGGAGAAGAAGCTGCAAAGCAAGAGACAGCAGCAACCAGCTTAATTGATCTCAAAGATGATTTACTAGAAGTTGCTTTAGCAGTTGGAAAAATCGGCTCAACTCTTGCAGAACAGGATATTCTTGGGGCAGAGTTGATGAATTTAGTCACGCCAGCACCTAGTCAGCTCAATCAGCAATTTTGGCAAACTTATGAACAAGATCCTGAACGAGCTATTGCTGATTTTTATGAGCTTAGTAAGCGCAATGATTATATCAAGGTCAAAGCCATTACTAAGAATATTGCCTATCAAACACCGACTGAATATAGTGATTTGGAGATTACGATCAACCTTTCTAAACCAGAAAAAGATCCCAAGGAAATTGCAGCAGCTAAGAAAGCCAAGACGAGCCACTATCCAGCTTGCCAGCTTTGTTTTGAAAATGAAGGGTATCAAGGGCGACTAGATCATCCAGCGCGAGCGAATCATCGAATTATCCGCTTTGACTTAGCCGGACGAGAATGGGGCTTTCAGTATTCTCCCTATGCTTATTTTAATGAGCATTGTATCTTTTTAGATAGCAAACATACTCCTATGGCTATCAGCCGTGGTACTTTTGCGCGTCTTTTGGACATTGTAGAGACTTTTCCAGGTTATTTTGCAGGCTCCAATGCGGATCTTCCTATCGTAGGAGGCTCCATTCTCACTCACGACCATTATCAAGGTGGACGACATACTTTTCCTATGGAAAAGGCAGAGCTGGACAAAACTTTCATCTTTGCAGGTTTTGAAAATGTAGAAGCTGGTATTGTCAACTGGCCCATGTCGGTTTTAAGGTTGCAATCAACTGATAAATCCGCATTGGTAGATTTGGCGGATAAAATTTTACAGAAATGGCGCAGTTACTCCGATCCGACTGTTCAGATTTTAGCTGAGTCAAATGGTGAACTACATCATACGATTACTCCAATAGCACGTCAAAAAAATGGTAAGTTTGAGTTAGATTTGGTTCTTCGGGACAATCAAACGTCAAAAGAATATCCAGATGGTATTTATCATCCGCATAAAGATGTTCAACACATCAAGAAAGAAAATATCGGCTTGATTGAGGTCATGGGCTTGGCAATTCTCCCATCTCGTTTGAAAAATGAGTTAAAAGAAGTTGAAGAATTTCTTTTGGGGCAAATAAAAGAAGTGGCTCCTTATCATCAAGTGTGGGCTGAACAGTTAAAAGCTAGCCATTCAAATATAACGGCAGAATCAGCTCAATCAATTGTGCGTGCTTCGGTCGGTCAGATTTTCAAACGTGTCTTGGAAGATGCAGGTGTTTACAAGTACACAAAAGAAGGTCAAATCGCCTTTATGCGTTTTATTGAATCGATTGGTCTAGTGAAATAACCTATTAAAAAATTGCTATTTTCGGAGATGACTATCGAGACAGCTTGGAAATGGCATTCGACACATCCAAACGGTTACGCTGATTGACATTGAAATCCAGCAGGAAGCCTGTTGGATTTTTACTTTGTAGGGATTTTCAGTTGTAATCTTTTTATTTCAGCTATCATTTGAAAAACTATCTTCTTCATGTTACAATTAGAAGAGTAAATTAAATACATAGAGGTAATATCGTGGCTTTTGGTGATAATGGACAACGGAAAAAAACAGGATTTGAAAAATTGACTTTGATTGTAGTTGTTATCATGTTATTGGTAACGGTTGGAGCAATCTTTGCAAGTGCACTTGGTGCTTTTAGCAATTTCTAATCCTCAAACGCTTGAAAGAGCGTTTTTTTAGAGTGAAAAACGAGAGAAGAGAAAAATATGAGTATGTTTTTGGATACAGCTAAGATAAAAGTCAAGGCTGGCAATGGCGGTGATGGCATGGTAGCTTTCCGCCGTGAAAAGTATGTCCCAAATGGTGGACCTTGGGGCGGTGACGGTGGTCGTGGCGGCAATGTTGTTTTTGTCGTAGATGAAGGGCTTCGCACTTTGATGGATTTTCGCTACAATCGTCATTTTAAGGCTCAGTCTGGTGAAAAGGGAATGACCAAGGGAATGCACGGTCGTGGTGCAGAAGATTTGATTGTTCATGTACCACAAGGGACAACCGTTCGTGATGCTGAAACAGGGAAAATCCTGACAGACTTGATTGAAAATGAGCAAAAGTTCGTCGTAGCTCGTGGCGGTCGTGGCGGTCGTGGCAATATTCGCTTTGCGACGCCTAAAAATCCAGCACCAGAAATTTCTGAAAACGGTGAACCAGGTCAAGAACGTGAACTCCAGTTGGAATTGAAAATTTTGGCAGATGTCGGTTTAGTCGGATTTCCGTCTGTTGGGAAATCAACTCTTTTGAGTGTGATTACTTCTGCTAAGCCGAAAATTGGCGCTTATCATTTCACAACTATTGTACCTAATCTTGGAATGGTTCGGACGCAGTCCGGTGAATCCTTTGCTGTGGCAGACCTGCCTGGCTTGATTGAAGGAGCCAGCCAAGGTGTAGGACTTGGAACACAATTCCTTCGCCATATTGAGCGAACTCGTGTCATCTTGCATGTCATTGATATGTCAGCTAGTGAAGGACGTGATCCTTACGAAGATTATCTTGCTATCAATAAGGAATTGGAATCCTACAATCTTCGCTTAATGGAACGTCCACAGATTATTGTTGCTAATAAAATGGACATGTCTGAGAGTACAGAGAATCTAAAAGTCTTTAAAGAAAAATTAGTAGCAAATTATGATGAATTTGATGAACTGCCACAGATTTTTCCAATTTCAAGTTTGACGAAACAAGGCTTGTCAACGCTTTTGGATGCAACTGCAGAATTGCTTGATAAAACACCTGAATTTCTGCTTTATGATGAGTCCGAAATGGAAGAAGAAGCCTACTATGGCTTTGATGAAGATACTCCAGCATTTGAAATCTCACGCGATGATGACGCTGTCTGGGTTTTATCTGGTGATAAGTTGGAAAAACTCTTTACCATGACAAACTTTGACCGTGAGGAGGCTGTCATGAAATTTGCACGGCAACTACGTGGTATGGGGGTAGACGAAGCATTACGGTCGCGTGGTGCTAAAGATGGTGACTTGGTTCGTATCGGCAAATTTGAATTTGAATTTGTAGACTAAAAAGGAGCGATTTTATGGGTGATAAACCAATATCCTTTCGTGATAAAAATGGCAATTTCGTTTCTGCAGCTGACGTTTGGAATGAAGAAAAACTCGAAAAACTTTTTAACAAACTCAATCCGAACCGAAAATTTCGCTTGGAACGTGAGAAATTAGCACAAAAGAAAAAAGAATAGGACTTGCTCATTTTTGAGCCAAGTCCTATTCTTTAATTTGTAGCAATTTCATTTAATAAGTCTTGTGCAGTCGTTGTTGGATTGACACGGACACGGTTGAGGGTTAGAAGTCCGTCATTAAGAAAAGCTAGTCCATTGTTGGTTGTTAACCCCATTTTATAGCCGAGGCTTTCAGCAATCTGTGTCGTTGTTTCACTATAACGTCCAGAAGGATAAGCAACCGTCGTTGTGTTTTGTGACAGGTTGCTGTCTAGATATTGCTTAGAAGCTTGCAATTCTGTCGTTTGTGTTTCTGCACTTGAAAGGGATAAATCCGGATGATTAACGGTATGATCTTCAAAAGACATTCCCTTTTGCTTCATTTCCTTGATTTGCTCAAGCGTCAGCATATCCTCGCGCCCATTTTCGACAAAACCAGTAATGACATTATTGGTTGCCCGCATTTGGTATTTTTGAAGAAGTGGGAAAGCATTGGTGTAAAAATCTCTCAAACTATCATCAAAGGTCAACCAAACGACTTTTTTATTTTTCGGAAGGACATTTTCAGTCAAAACTTTATAGGCTTCCTTTGGCGTGAGAGTATAATAGCCAGCGTCTTTTAGAGCTTTCAAATGACTTTCAAACGTTTCAGGAGAGACAATCAAACCAGCATTTGCTGCTTCAGAAGGATCCATATTGTGAATCGCATGGTACATCAAAATAGGGAATTTAACAGGCTGATCTTGCTTTATCCATTTCACTTTGCTTACTTTTTCACTAGATCCAGATGTTTCTTCAGTAGTTGCTTGAGAAGTAGAAGATTTGCTCACTTTTGAAGTGGCAGTTCTGGTATGGTTATTAGCCAGATTTGTTCCAGAGCGTTTCCACATAAATGTTCCTGCAATAACCAGAACAACCAATAAGATGAAGCTTATAATAGCACGCCGTTGTCTCCTCTTACGAATACGATTTCGTACAGAACGATTACCAGAATGTTTTCCCATTATGTGGAACTCCTTTTACTTTTAAATCACTATGTATATTTTACCATATTTCTGACTAACCGTTCACAATTTTTTAAAATAGATTTCTATTATTTTTATAAAAATCCTGAAGTCTGCTTACTAGAAAAAAACAAGTTTATTTGCTATAATAAAAAGCATAAAATCTCAAGGAGTAGTCATGTCTATTAAAATTGCTTTACTTGGTTTTGGGACAGTTGCTAGTGGTGTTCCATTTTTATTGAAAGAAAATAGTGAAAAGATTGTGCAAGCAGCTCATTCAGAAATTGAAATTGCGAAAGTATTGGTAAAAGATGATGCTGAAAAAGAACGCTTGTTAGCAGCAGGAAATCATTTTAATTTTGTCACGACGATTGATGAAATTGTAAATGATAATGAAGTAACGATTGTCGTTGAATTGATGGGGCGTATTGAACCTGCAAAAACTTTCATCACTCAAGCGTTAGAAGCAGGTAAGCATGTTATCACTGCAAATAAAGACTTGCTGGCAGTTCATGGCGCTGAGTTGCTTGAGATTGCTGCAAAACATAAGGTAGCTCTTTACTATGAAGCGGCAGTAGCGGGAGGAATTCCGATTTTACGCACGCTTGTTAATTCCCTAGCTTCTGATAAAATTACACGTATTCTTGGTGTGGTCAATGGGACATCCAACTTCATGATGACCAAAATGGTAGAAGAGGGCTGGTCTTATGAGGCGGCACTTGCTGAAGCACAACGACTTGGATTTGCAGAAAGTGACCCAACCAATGATGTGGATGGGATTGATGCTGCATATAAAATGGTTATTTTGAGTCAATTTGCCTTTGGAATGACGGTTAAATTTGAAGATGTCACCCACCAAGGCATTCGCAATATTACACCAGAAGATGTAGCAGTTGCGCAGCAATTAGGCTATGTTGTCAAATTAGTTGGTTTCATTGAAGAAACGGAATCGGGCCTCGCTGCAGAAGTCACACCGACCTTTTTACCAAAATCTCATCCTATTGCTAGTGTAAATGGCGTGATGAATGCAATCTTTGTAGACTCTATCGGTATTGGTGAGTCGATGTATTACGGTCCAGGTGCGGGACAAAAACCCACTGCAACAAGTGTTGTTGCAGATATTATTCGGATTGTTCGACGGATTAATGAAGGAACTGTTGGAAAAGCCTTTAATGAGTTTCAGCGTGAATTAGTTCTGGCTAAACCAGAAGATCGTAAGAGCCCGTATTACTTTTCGATATTAGCACCTGATGCGAAAGAACAAGTTTTACGCTTAGCAGAAATTTTTAATGCTGAAAATGTCTCCTTTAAGCAAATTCTGCAACAAGGAACAGACGGAAATACTGCACGTGTTGTGATTATTACCCATGCTGTCAACAAAACGCAGCTAGAAAATGTCACTCGAAAATTGCAGGCAACTTCTGATTTTAAATTATTGAACACCTTCAAAGTATTAGGAGACTAACATGAAAATTATTGTACCTGCAACGAGCGCAAATATTGGTCCGGGATTTGACTCGGTTGGTGTAGCTGTCAGTAAATATCTAACCATTGAAGTTTTGGGAGAAAGCGACCGTTGGCTAATTGAGCATGATTTGGAGCGGCGTATTCCTTCAAATGAACGGAATTTATTGATTAAAGTGGCGCGCAGAATTGCTCCAGCTATTCAACCTCATCATTTAAAAATGACAAGTGATATTCCTTTAGCGCGTGGTCTGGGTTCTTCTAGTTCCGTTATTGTTGCAGGAATTGAACTTGCAAATCAATTGGCAAATTTGCAGTTGTCAAATGCTGAAAAATTGAATTTTGCGACGAAAATTGAGGGACATCCAGATAATGTGGCACCTGCTATTTATGGTAATTTGACGATTTCTAGTTATTTAAACGAGAAAGTTTCAACTGTGGTGACGGAGTTTCCAGAAGTAAGCTTTATTGCCTATGTTCCAAATTATGAATTGCGTACTAAAGACAGCCGTGGGGTTCTTCCAAAAGGTTTATCTTATTGTGAAGCTGTCACTGCAAGCTCTGTAGCGAATGTGGCTATTGCCGCTTTAATGAAGGGCGATATGGTAACAGCGGGGCGTGCTATTGAGTCCGACCGTTTTCATGAGCATTTTCGCCAAGGTTTGATTAAGGAATTTCCAAAAATCAAGATGTTGGCAAAGAAAAACGGTGCGTATGCGACTTATCTATCAGGAGCAGGACCTACTGTGATGGTTCTAGCACCAAAAGACCAGTCGAATATGATAAAAGAGAAAATAGAAGAGCAACAATTTAAAGGACAAGTTTTTGACCTTCAGGTTGATTGCCGAGGCGTTCGAGTAGAAAAATGAGAAGAGAGTGAAGAGGGTGGAACAGAACTAATGAAACGAAAATTTAGTTCGTAATCCTACCTTGTGGCTCTTCCGAGCTTGAAAGGTGTTAATTGCTTGGAAAGCTCTATCTGCCACCTCAAGGCAGTACTTTGAACAATCAGTCGCTGCGTTGTTGATTTATTACATAGTATGCTTTTAGGTTGGGAATTTTTGTCCTAACCTCTTTTAATATTCTTACGAAAAATTCCCTCTTGTCTATTTATTCAAATGTATGCTATATGATGTTCAATAAATTAACCAGAAAAAGTCGTATAGATCAATACTTAATAAAAAAATGATTGCCTTTCGGCAAATGAGTTTCATTAAAATTACACAAGAAACATTGGTATCGCTCTTTCCGTTTTTTTGCTGACGACGATAACGATGGTTTTTTCTGAATCCATTTTTGGTATAAATGGCTATATCAACAATCTTTTTGCGATTCGGCATTGGTTTCCTCATTTTTCAACTATTAGCTTAGTTACGAAAAATTTCACCTATCTGATAGGGGATTGGCAGGCCCTTTAGCGACTTATTTTAGCGCAAAATACACAGCTGGTTATTATGGTCGTAGTACGGGGACAGCTGGGATTACAGCCTTTATTTTTAGCTTATTAGTTAATTCGCGCGAATTATTTTCGGTGGTTTTAAATGACGGCGCTTTGACGAAAATCAATCTTCCTGTCAATATCAATCTAATTGTTGCGATATTGATTGGTTATGTGGTGGGACAAATTTTTCAATTTTCAAGTCCGAATGATGATCACATTGTAGATGAGCATTTTATTTATTACCCTAAAACGTTGTGTCCTATCTTTTGCTCGTTTGCTCTGGCTGTCTTGGTTAGTTTTCTCATTAATCTAGGCAATCGATACAATGTTTTTTCAACAATTATAACTTTTTTGTCAGGCTTAATTGTCAATCGAAATAATATCTTTGTCATTGAAATGAATACTGCCTTACGGACTTTTAGCGCTTGGATTGGAAATAGTAATCCATTTAATGACCTGCCATTTATCAATGACTCCTTTGCCTTGGATAATCTTAATTATGCTTTGAAACATCATACTACAACAGGGGTACCTTATCTCTTTTCAACGACCAATCTGTATGATGCCTATGGAACATTTGCGGGACTGGGCGGAGTTTTAGCCCTTCTCGTAGCTATTCTCTGGAAATCTCGGAGCGACAAAGACCGAGATGTGAGTTTGAAAAGTATTTTCCCTTCCCTTTTTAACCATGGTGTAGCCTTTATGGTTGGGATTCCTATATTTTTCAACTTTCTATTTTTAATCCCTTTTATCCTCGTACCAATGCTGAATGTCTTTGCAGCTAGTATTTTTCTATACTTTAGAATAATGCCTCCGGCTGTCTATCCAGTTCCTAGCGGAGCGCCAAGTGTACTTTATGCTTTTATTGGAACAGGTGGAAGTTTGCGAGCATTAGCAGTAGGAATTTTCATTTTTATTATCGATATTCTCATTTATATCCCTTTTGTGAGATTTAATGACCGGATTCATGAGGAACTCAGACAAATGGATCAGAAAGGAGGCGAACATGACTAAAAAGGTAAAAATAGTGTTACTAATTGTTCTAATTTTTTTGATAGGACTAGCAGTTCCCTCTTATAGTTGGACGAGAAAAAACATTGATCAAATTGCTAAATTTTATAATGCTCGCATGTCGCCAATCATTATGATACCAGGTAGTTCTGCTACGGAGAACCGCTTTGACGGCTTGGTCCAAAAGCTCAATCAAAGACGTCGCGGCGTGAAGCATAGCTTGCTCAAAGTTAAGGTCTGGAATGACGGACGAATTACATATAGCGGATCTATCGCAGCGAATGATAACGAGCCAATTATTGTAATTGGTTTTGAAAATAATAAAGATGGCTATAGTAACATCAAAAAACAAGCCAAAATGGTTGACGTTGCCTTTGAAAATCTCCAAGGAAAATACAATTTCAATAATTTTAAGGGCTTGGGTCACTCGAATGGTGGTTTAATTTACACAGCTTTTATTGAAAATTACCTCGACAGCTATGATGTGGAATTGAAGAAGTTGATGACAATCGGAACGCCTTATAACTTTACTGAAACCAATATCAACAATAAAACTGAGATGTTAGCTGATTTCATTAAAAATCGTGAAAATATTCCGACCACTTTAGCTATGTATTCTGTTGCAGGAACCATTACTTATGATTCAGACGAATTGGTACCAGATACGAGCGTGAGTGCAGGGAAATATATTTATCAAGGACAAGCAGCTCACTATACAGAAACTACTGTCACAGGAGAAGATGCACAACACTCTGACTTGCCAACAAATGATGAGGTTGTCTCCTTAGTCCAAGAGCGCCTTGTAGATAGACAAAACCAGCGAAATCAAAGAAATTGAGAAGGAGTAGGACAGACGACTAGGGGTGTTGACACAATCTTGTTCGTCTATCTTAGTCTCCTTTTTTGTATTGTTATAAATTTTGAATTAAGTGATGATTTGCTATTCATTTTTTGCATACTGCTCTGCAATTTTGCTATTGTACTTTTTCTGAAAAGAGCGTTATACTTATAATAAAAATTGTGAAAAGAGGAAATTACATGCAAAATATAACCTTAAACAACGGTGTAGAAATTCCAATTTTAGGTTTTGGAGTGTACTAAATTGCTCCCAAAGATACCAAGAGTGCTGTGCTAAATGCTATCAAGGCAGGTTATCGTCATTTTGATATTGCTCAAGCCTATGCCAATGAAAAGGAAGTAGGCGAGGCGATTCGAGAGTCTGGGATTGACCGCAAAGAGTTTTTCATCACTAGTAAAGTCTGGCTATCCAACTATAGCTGCGACAAGGCTTATGCCTCGGTTTTAGAATCTCTTGACAGAATGGAGTTAGATTATCTGGATCTTATGTTGCTCCACCAACCTTTTGGTGACTATTATGGTGCCTACCGTGCTTTGGAAAAACTTTACAAAGAAGGAAAACTTCGAGCGATTGGTGTGTCTAACTTTTATCCAGATTGTCTCAGCGACATTGTAGCTTTCAATGAGATTACACCACAAGTCAATCAAGTGGAAACTCACCCACTAAATCAACAGATATTCGCACAAGAAAATATGATAAAAAATAAGGTGCAAATTGAATCTTGGGCTACTTTTGCAGAAGGTCGTGGTGACATTTTCAACAATCCAATTCTCAAAAGTATTGCTGATAAACATGGTAAATCCACTGCACAAGTCATCATGGTTCGCTGGCAAGTTCAACGGGGAATTGTTTGCTTGACTAAGTCTTCACGTTTTGAGCGAATGAAGGAAAATATTGATGTTTTTGATTTTGAACTCAGTGCAGAAGATATGACAAAGATTGCAAGTATGGACACCCAAACCAGCCTTTTCTTTAATCATCAAGAAGCCAGCACAGTAGATCTCTTTTTAGGATTTCTGGGGAGAAAATGAGAACAGGATTTTCGTTTGATTTCAGAAAATAACTATGTTACTTTTTATTCAGATAATATTTTAATAACAATTGGGTATAATTACTTGATTTTCGTTTGAAAAAGATTATTATATATGTAAGTAATCGGATGTAAAGAATGCTTTATTATAATTTTTGAAAGGTTATCTAATGTTAACTCCAAAATTTATTCTATTTGTTCTTGCTAGCTATTTTATCTTACCAATTATTGCATTGTTATTTCCAAACAAATATGTTAAATTAATCGTATTTGTGATATTTCTATTAGAAAATATTTTGGTGATAGGTCTGTATATAAAGGGCAAGTATTTTAACTAATCATCTTATTTTACAATACAATAGTAACAATAGTACCAAGAAAAAGCCTAACTTTTTATTTTGATTGAGTTGGGCTTTTTCATCTTATTCAGTTTTAATATTAGAACGATATTGAGTTGATTAATAATCTTATTTTATAGTGAATATATCTTGTTTTTTTCATGAGCATGGACTATTTAGTTTTCACCAACTCCTGTAAAATAGCTTTGTTCTTCTTCAAAACGGAAATGTAGAAAGTCTTGGTAGCTTCTTTGTCCGAGATAGGAATCTGGATACGTTGGCTATTTACAGTGGATTCTTCAGTGTTTTGTTGAGTAATATTGGTAGAAAAAGTTGGTAATGCAGAAGCATTTACTAAATCAACAAAGGCTGCCCGATCTTTTTGAACAATAAACTTTGTTTGCGTCAGTTGATTGACTAATGGCTGCCAAATGCCTAGATCCGAGCGCAGCAGCATAGTCAAATTAGCCAATTCTGCAAGCTTTATCTCTTTTCGTGTGGCATACGGGTGAGTCAAGGGAACGGATAAGTAAAGTTGCTCCATGAAAAGATCCATGGAAAGAATATGCTCTTTTTTGATAGGATAGTCTGTTACAATGAAGTGAACGTTTTCATCGTCCAGAGCTTTCTCCAATTCGTCATTCGTCTTTTGCTCAATTTGAATGTGTTGCTCCAAGCCCTTTTCTTTTATACGACTTTCCAGTTCAAAGATGGCTCCCGGTGCATTAACACCACCAAAAATAATACTTTCTTTTAATGCAAAATGTTGTACATCATCGAGAAATTTTTGTTTTTGTTTCAGGAATTTTTGGGTTAGTTTAACTGTTTGATGACCGGTTTCCGTGAAACTTAATTTATTTTTTCTTCGCTCAAAAAGAATAACTCCCAATTCATCTTCAAGCATTTGCATATTTCGAGTTAAGGATGGCTGAGAGATGAGTAGGACGTCGGCTACTTTAGACAAGGTTCCCTCCTATGATAAAACAATGAGTTGCTCCAAGTGTTGTAAATTCAGCATGATGTCTCCTTTTTGAACAATGAGTTGGACAGCTTTGACTATAGGTAAAATGAATACTAGTATCATCTATCGTTATTGTACAATTTTTTATTTATCTTGTAAAATGAGAGTAGAGAGCAGTACAAGTCGTTCAAAACTATTTTTTAAAAGCTCTTGACAAATCTATTTATCTATCTTATACTTAATACAATTAAATACAACTTTAATCATGTCCTGTGAGGCATAAAAGTAATCGTTAAAATGGATTAGTGCGCTAATCTACTATTTTGCTGTAAACTTTTGGCTCAGGATTTCCTGAGCTTTTTGATTTTTAAGGCTGTATTCAATTAATAAATGTAGTCTGTGAGCTACGATTAAGGAGAATGTGCATGTCTTTAGACAAAAATAATAAGCGAGCATTAGTTGCTGCAATTGTTGCATCAGGAACAGACGACTTAAATGTCATGTTCTTAGCTTTTTCGATGTCGTCTATCATTTCAGAATTGGGCGTTACAGGAGCCCAAGGGGGCTGGATTGCAACGATTACCAATCTAGGAATGTTGGTTGGTGGTTTGCTCTTTGGCATACTGGCTGACCGTTATCACAAGTTCAAAGTCTTTAAATGGACGATTGTTATTTTTTCATTGGCGACAGGACTGATTTACTTTACACAAAATATTTATTATCTCTATCTCATGCGTTTCATTGCTGGGATAGGTGTTGGCGGAGAGTATGGAGTTGCCATTGCGATCATGGCAGGAATTGTTCCTGTTGGAAAAATGGGACGCATTTCATCTCTGAATGGAATTGCAGGTCAGATTGGTTCTATCACTTCAGCACTTTTAGCAGGTTGGTTAGCGCCGGCACTTGGCTGGAAAGGCCTTTTCCTCTTTGGACTTGCGCCTATTGCTTTGGTTTTGTGGATGATGCTAGCGATTGACGATGATCATATCCGAGATAATGGGAATGTGAAATTAAAAGCAGAAGGCCGCCAGTCTGTTAAAATGAGTGAATTGTTTAAAACACCAGCTCTAACAGCTCAGACGGTAGCACTGATGGTCATGACGACGGTACAAATTGCTGGGTATTTTGGGATGATGAACTGGCTTCCGACCATTATCCAAACAAGCCTGCATATTTCTGTAAAAGATTCCTCACTTTGGATGGTCTCAACGATTTTGGGAATGTGTCTGGGAATGTTCACTTTCGGTCAAATCCTTGATAAATGGGGACCAAGATTTGTTTATTCAATCTTTCTTTTAGCTTCTTCTATGTGTGTTTACCTCTTCCAATTTGCCAATTCAATGCCGGCCATGATTATCGGCGGTGCGATTGTCGGTTTCTTTGTAAATGGAATGTTTGCGGGCTATGGCGCGATGATTACGAGATTGTATCCAGCTCATATTCGCTCCACGGCTAATAATGTCATCTTAAATGTCGGACGAGCAATTGGAGGCTTTTCATCTGTGATTATTGGGAAAATTTTAGATGTTTCAAGTGTCTCAATGGTTATGATTTTCCTAGCAAGTCTTTATTTGATTAGCTTTGCTGCCTTGTGGACGATTAGGAACTTAAAAGCAGAACGTTACACACAATTAGGAGAAGAATTAGTCGTAAAAGAAGCGTAATATACCAAGTTTTAATGAAAGTCTGTTCATTTGAATGACAGGCTTTTTGCATTTCATGATATAATGAAATCAGGCAAGTATAGGAGGAAATGGGATGAATTTTAAACAGCTGTCGTATTTTCAGGATATTGTTCGTACAGGAGTTTTACAGAAGCAGCAGAAGAAAATTTTATTTCGCAATCGGTCATGTCCCAACAGATGAAGTCGCTGGAAGAGGAGCTTGGGGTGATCCTTTTTGAACGCAAAAATCGCGGATTTCATTTAACGAGAGCTGAGAAATTTTTTATCAAAAAAGTCAACGGTTGCTAGAAGATTATAATGGCTTGGTAGCTGATACACAAGTTTTGACAGGAACACAGCCAGTTTCCATGCGGATAGGTCTATTGTGGGGAATGACAGAAAGCGTACTGCCCCAGATTTTAGCTGAATTCAAAGAGCGTTTTCCAAGTGTTCAGTTGGAGATCATGGTAGGAAGTCATGAAGAGATTGGCACGGAGATGGATGTTTAAGTCTATTAGATTATTTTGCGAAATATTAAAAAGTTTGTATTGTATTAATGACATATGGGGCTTGTAATAAAGTGATTTATGTCATATAATATATTCGTATAATTACATTAAATAAGTTGATATGTAATGGAAAAGAGGCAATTATGGTTAAAAGAAACAGAAAAATGGAATTCCTTTTATCTATCATGTTGGTGTCACTGCTATTTTTAGGGCATCTGGTTTCAGGATATACAACATTTGCGGATAATCAAGGCGAAAACAATTCTGAGGATAATGAATACAGTCTTAATCTCAGATTGTTTCGTCCTGATTTTTCCGATTTTGATAGCATATTTGCAACATACACAAATTATTGGTTGAATGACCCTGAACAAAAGGTTTTTGACCGAGATGAATGGGCATTAAAAGATTTTCTTGTTGAGCATGAGCTTCATATAGAGGGAGAAGCAAATACAGTTGTAAAAAATATGACATATACGGCAGAGAGCTACAACTGGGATGGAAATATATCCTTTGAAGATATAAAGATTCCATACAACAAGGTAGAAGTAGAATATTATAATAAAGATGACGGAAATCCGGTGGAGCCATATCTACTTCATTATGATTTATATCTTAAAAAAGCCGATGGAAAAATGATTCTGAAAATTCCAAGACTTGCACCAAAGGCAACATATACAGGTTCAATCGAAGATGCAAAATTGATTACTGTAAAAGAAATTAAAATTGGCGAAGCTGATCCTGAAAGGAACAATGTATATTTAGATGGTGTTTCAGGCGATGATAGCTTAGACGGGAAATTGGGCAGAGCTGTCAAATCTTTTGCTCGGGCAAAGGAAATAGCTACTAACAATCAGAAAATAAAGAGAATTATCGTAGTTGGAACAACATCTATTGCGGGGGATATATCTCTAGCTGGAACAAATGCAAAAATACTAAGAGGAAAAGACTTCAACAAATATTTGTTTAAGGTGGGAGCTGGTAAAAAGGCAACCTTAACTGATATAACAATTGATGGAAATTCTGACGAAAATATTGGTATCGAAAATTCCCTTGTAAGCCTTGAGGATAAATCAGAGCTGAATATTGGTAACAATGCTATATTAAGAAATAACAAAATAAAGGACATTCAGAATACTGCAACACGAGGTGGCGCAGTTAATGCTTCAAGTGCAACCATAAATATGACTGGTGGAAGCGTTGAAAACAATCAAGCAACATATGGTGGAGGAATTTATTTATATAGGTCCATAATGAATTTTTCCGGTGGAACTGTTCAAAATAATAAATCGAATTTAGTCATAGACTATGATTATGGTGAACAAAAATATTCGGCAGGTGGTGGAATACTTGCAAATGAGGGATCTACTATAAATATGTCCGCTGACGCAAAGGTATTAAATAATTATGCGAACGAAATTGGTGGTGGAATAAGTTTGGGTTCAAATCAATGGGGAGCTTCAAATATCTTAAAAATGAGTGGTGGAACAATTGATGGTAATACAGCAGGTTCAGCTGGTGGTGGAATTTTTGTTCAAGCAAAGTATTATAGTGGGGGTGCTTCCAAGGCTTATATTGCTGGAGGAAGAATTACCAATAACCAAATGGATGCCAGTGGAGTTACCGACAAAATGTTCGGCGGTGGAGGAATTTATGTAAATGGTGCGAATAATAATTATAATGTTCAAGGCGCTAACGGTGAGCTTTATTTAACTAATGTAGTAATTACTGACAATGAATCCAAATATGAGGGAGCGGGATATGCTTCTTGTCCAATATCAAAAACTAAAATTTATGTGACAAATGGTGCTGCTATATATGGAAATAAGACTGAATCAAATGTTAATGAAATTTATATTTTATGTAATAAGTATCTAGGGCTTCATGGGGGTGATCCAGAATATGATATTTCCAAAAGGATGTTAGGAGGAGTAGCATACAATTGGAAAAATAAGGACAATTCTCCTTTAGCTGAAAGTAAGCATAAAGGTATTCTAAGTAAGAATAATGAATATATAGCTTTACACACAGATGAAAAAGGTAATGAATTAACTTCAAATCTCGAAAAAGTATTAATTAGTGGCAACAAATCAAATACCCGAGGTGGAGGTATTGGTAGCAATGGTACTGTTACTATAGGTACAGAAGGAACGACAAGTGTGTCGGTAGAAAAGAAATGGATAGATGATAATAACGTTAATCAAAAGCACCCAGAATCAGTTACGGTTAAATTAATTGCCAATATCGAAAATAAAGA
Source organism: Streptococcus sp. HMSC073A12 (assembly GCF_001812815.1). Classification (NCBI taxonomy): domain Bacteria; kingdom Bacillati; phylum Bacillota; class Bacilli; order Lactobacillales; family Streptococcaceae; genus Streptococcus; species Streptococcus sp. HMSC073A12. The sequence continues at coordinate 129,791 of NZ_KV810539.1, forward strand.
ATATGAAATTGAAAACAGACAATTAAGTGAAAAAAACAATTGGAAAACGACTTTTACTGATTTACCTACTAAAGCGGGTGAAAAAGATATAACTTACTCTATAAAGGAAGTTAAAGTAGATGGGTATACTGGGAAAATCACAGGAACAGCTAAAGATGGATTTATAGTTACTAACACTAGAATACCCGAAAAGACAAGTATACAGGTAACAAAGGCTTGGGAAGATGGAAATAACCAAGACGGAAAAAGACCAAACAGTGTAAAAATCAAGTTACTAGCCGATGGAAAAGAAGTAAGTGGAAAGACATTAACTTTAACAAAGGCAAACAGCTGGACAGGATCGTTTACAGACCTTGATGAGTATAAGGACGGAAAAAAGATTGAGTATACAATCAAAGAAGACTCTGTCGGAAAAGGTTATGTAAGTGTAATTACTGGAAGTATGAAAGAAGGCTATAAGGTAACAAATACAAGAGAACCTGAAAAGATAAAAGTAGAAGGTAAAAAGACTTGGAATGATAAAAACAATCAAGACGGAAAGAGACCTGAAGAAATCACAATCAATCTGTTAAAGAACGGAACAAAGATAGATTCAAAGGTTGTTAAGAAGTCAGATGATTGGAAATGGAAGTTTGAAGGACTTGATAAGTACGAAAACGGACAAGAAATAACCTATACCATTTCAGAAGAAGCAGTAGAAGGATACTCAACTGAAATCAACGGATATGATGTAAAGAACTCTTACACACCCGAAAAGACAAGTATACAGGTAACAAAGGCT